>JAFLDH010000129.1 GCA_017302505.1 Burkholderiales bacterium | reverse complement strand
GCACCGGCGACATCGGCGCGCGGGTGCGGCGGCGGCTGATCTTGGCGGTGAAGATGTCGGCGCGGCGCAGCAGCCGCGCCAGCTGCCGCTCGGGCGGCAGCTCGGCCAGCGGCGCCTGACCATCGCTGCTGTCGTGATGCAGGCGCACCGTCTCGATCCACAGCGCATCATCGAGACCGCTGTCGCGCAGCAGCTGCGCGCCCTGCTCGGCGTGGGCCTGGATCTGCTGGCGCATGGCTGGCGTCAGCGGGATGTCGGTGACGGCCAGATGGTCCTGCAGCGTGGCCATGGCCACGTTCATGCTCAGTGCGGCGCCACCCAGGCTGAGCAGCCGCTCGGGCGGCCAGCCCAGCACGGTGGCGGCCTGTTCGCACACCAGCATGACCAGCAGCGCATGGTGGCTGCTGTACTTCTCGGTGCTGTGGCCGGCCATGTGGATCAGGTGGTACAGCGAGGTGTCCACCTGCCGCTGCCCCAGCTTGCGCGCGCGCTCGTGCACCAGGCGCAGCCGGGCGAGCAGCTCCGGGCCCGGCTTGGCATCGCGCATTGCGGCATCCAGCATCACGCTCAGGCTTTCCCACTGGTCGGGCACGGTGACATCGTTGCTGGCCAGGCTTTCGCGGCTGCCGTCCTGCGGCCGCAACTCGGCAATGGTCTTGAGCGGCGCGTTCTGCCGCAGCATGGCGCCCACCGCAGCGCCGAGCTTGCGCCGCCATTCGATGGATTCGTCCTCGTCGGCGTACAGGTCCTGCGCGCGCAACTCCTCCAGCTGCGCGGCGCTGGCCAGCGACTGGCCGGCCGACAGCAGCAGCCGCCCGCTGGCGTCGCGCAGCCCGAAGGGCAGCGGCGCGTCCATGCGCAGATGTTCGGCGGAGAAGTGGATCAGCTTCAAGGCAGGGTCAGCCGGGCGGGCCATGCAGATCGGCACCCGGGGCAGTCACTCTTTTCGGCCGCTATGGCGTCGCCTTGAATGGCGCCGCCCATGAAAAAGGCGGGCCCCGAGGGGCCCGCCAAAAGCACAGAGGTCTGTGCCAGGAGGAGACGGTGTGAATCGATCAGGACTTGCCCTGTGTATCGGCCGGCCGCGGGCCCGGTTGAGGGCACGGGGCGTGAATCAGTACGCAGCCGCGGCCGCGGCGCGGTCCTGCGCCGACGGAATCTGCAGGGCGCCGGCCAGCTTGCCCTTGCCGGCGCGGGCCGGCGGGTTGCACATGCCGCAGACGAAATGCTTGGCGATCTCGTGCGGGTGCGTGACGAAGTGCCCGCCGCAGCAGCTGCACTTGGTCAGCGTGAGCATGCCGTTGTCCACGAACTTGACCAGCCGCCAGGCGCGGGTGACGCTGAGCAGCGGCTCCAGGCCCTGCGACTGGGTCTGCTCCAGGTACAGCTGATAGGCCTTGATGACGACGTCGATCTCGTCCAGCTCGGCCACCTTGTTCAGGTACTCGTGGATGTTCAGGAACAGGCTGGCATGGATGTTCGGCTGCCAGGTCATGAACCAGTCGGTGGAGAACGGCAGCTGGCCCTTGCTGGGGCTCTTGCCGGCCACTTCCTTGTACAGGCGCAGCAGGCGTTCGTAGCTCAGGTCGGTTTCCGATTCCAGCACCTGCAGGCGCGCGCCCAGCTGGATCAGGGTGACGGCGCGCTCGATCTGCCGCGCCTCGGTCAGGATGCTCTTGTTGCGGGCCATGGTGTGCTCAGGCGGCTTCCTGGTGCCGGCCGGCCAGCAGGATGGAGGCATGCAGGCGGTTCACGCCCTCGTTGGCGGCTGGCTTGCCATGGCTGGTGAGCAGGCCCCAGACCATGTCGTCGTCCATGCGGAAGCGGCACAGCAGCGTGTTGCTGGCGGCGATCTTCATCATCTGCGCCGGGGTCAGCGTGCCGATCAGGCGGGCCGTGTCCTCGCTGATGCCCAGGCGGTACAGCGCCTGCTCGGTGTCCACGCGGATCAGGCTCTGGGCCAGCATCAGGTAGGACAGGTTGGCTTCGCGGATTTCGGCAAGGATCTGGTCGGCGGTCATCGAATCACTCCGTGGGTTGGTGGTGGGCCGCTGTTTCGCGGCGTGATGGAACTGTATGCAGCGGAAATGGGCCCCGACATCAGCCCAGTTCCACGGCTTGAGTCCCGGTTCTTCCATAGGGCTTGTCAGACGAATTCCTACAAGGCAGCCGGTTCGGGCGGTTCTTTCGGGCGCCAATCTGGCCGGTGAAGCCGGCGCTGATCGCGGCTTGGGCCGGCTCCCGGGCTGCACAGAATCGGGCATGAACACCCCGCCCGTCGTCAGCTTCTGCATCCCCACCTACCAGCGCGCCCGCTACCTGGAGGCGCTGCTGCCTTCGCTGGTCCAGCAGCTGGCGGGCTTCCCTTACCCCTACGAGATCGTCATCGCCGACAACGCGTCCACCGACCGAAGCGCCGAGGTGGTGCAGGCTTTTGCCGGTCAGCTGCCGATCCGCTACACCCGCCACGCGCAGAACATCGGTGGCTACCCGAACTGGCAGTACGTGATGTCGCGGGGCCTGGGCCGCTACCTGGTCTACCTGAGCGACGACGACAGCATCCTGGGCCCGCAGCTGGCCGACCTTATCGACAAGATGGAAGCCGACCCCGCGCTGGCCGTGGTGTATGCACCGTGGCTGATGTACGACCTGGTGGACCAGCAGCTGCAAGGGCAGTTCTACAGCGTGCCGCAGGATCTGCGCATCGAGCGTGGCCAGCATGCCCGGCTGCTGGACCACGTGCTGCGCCATGGCATCTTTCCGGAGATCGGCGTGCTGCGCCGCGAGGTGTTCCAGGCGACGATGCCGCGCATCAACGACCACGCTTTCCTGGCCTTCGTGCACAGCACCGACTACCTGCGCCAGGGCGCCGTGATGATCCAGAAGGAGCCGTTCTACGTGGCCATCACCCGCTACTTCGCCGACGAGGAGCGCGAGCAGCTCGGCACCGACGAGGTCGAAGTGGCCTGGGACCGCTACCGCGGTGGGCTCGAATACATGCTGGCGGCCTGCGGCAACGCACTGACGACCGAGGAACGCAGCGGCTTCCACCTGCGCGTACAGCGGCTGATTGCCGACCGCATCGCGGTGGCGATCAGGCTGCGCCACGCCAAGCAGCGCAACGCGATCGATACCTACTACCTGGGCATGCGGCTGCGCGGCATGGGCTACGAGCAGCTGCTGCCGGTGCCGATGCAGACATTGGCCTCGCAGGCCATGGTGGAGTTCATGCTGCGCGACCCGGAGATCCACCGCGGCATGCAGCAGATGATCTGCATCGGCCATTGCCCGCCGGAGGAGCGCGACTTCTTCAGGCGCAGTGCGCGCATGCCGGTGCTGTTCGAGGCCGACCTGGGCAGCTGCGACCACCTGTCCGACGCGCTGCTGTTCGTGCGCGACGATGCCGAGCGGGCGCAGGGCCTGGACAGCGCCCTGGCGGCTCAGCGCAACGTGCGCGTGCTGCACGAGCGCCACTTGGCCGCCAAGTTCGGCCTCTGAGGTGTAAACAGGCCCTAGTCGCGGAAGAACTGCGACAGCACCGGCGTGCCGATCGGCTTGCAGGTCAGGCTGCCGCCTTCGGCACCGAAGACCAGACAGTGGCCCGGCGTGTCCTGGTTGACGACGCGGCAGCCCTGCGACAGCACGCTGCCGGCGCGCACCGTGCTGCGGCCGATAACCACCGAGTCGGGATAGAGCACCACGCCGTCCTCGATGACCGGTGCCACGCCATGGTTCTTGCCCACCGTGCAGTGCTGGTAGAGCACCAGGCGGTCGCCGTAACGTGCCTTGGCCAGTACGATGCCCACCGAATGGCCGATGTAGAAGCGCGCGGGCAGATCGATCTCGTAGAAGCAGTCGATCGCGTTCAGCGCCTTGTTCAGCAGGAACAGCTTGGTCGGCAGCTCGGTCTCGCCGCTGCGCCGCCAGACGGTGTTGGACAGGTAGTACAGGAACTGGCAGTACTGCGTGGAATGCAGATAGTCGAACTGCCCCGGCGTCCACGGCCGCACCGCGTCGATGCACACGGCCAGCCGGGCCAGGGCCTCGTCCAGGTGGGCGTCGAGCAGCGCCCCATGCTCGCGGCCGTCGGGAAAGTGGTGCTGCAGCTGGCGCAGCAGGTAGGCACGCAGGCCGTCGCGGCCGATGCGCAGCACCTGCATCAGCCGCCCTGGTAACGCATGTGCACCAAACCAACGGGGCTGTGCACATGCTCCGGCGCCTCGCGCCAGGTGCGGCCGTCGGGCTGATCCTCGGCCACCAGCGGGGTGCGGCGGTGTTCGACGAAGCCGACGCGGCGGTAGAACGCCACCGCCGGATTGTCCGAGCGCACCCGCACCGCCAGGTGGGCAAGCCCCAACTGCTCGCGCGCCCAACGCAGCAGCGTCTGCAGCGCCAGTTTCATCAGGCCCGGCGGCGACGCACCGCCGCTGACGATGGCATCGGCCTCACCGTAGCCACCGCGCCAGTCGATGAAGCCGATGCCCAGGTGCCCCAGCCGGGTGCCCTCGGGTGACTCCAGCATGAACAGCATCTTGTTGCCATTGGCATGGATCGTGCCCGACAGCCAGGCTGCGGTGCGCGCATTGGTGGCCACGAACTCGGTCAGGAAGCGCTCGACATGGCGGTTGCGCCATTCGGTCAACAGCCGCACGTCCTCGGCATCCAGCGCGCCGGGCACGGTGGCGATCGGGCGCAGCACCGCGCGCAGCGGCTCGCCCACCGGCAACACCAGCGCCGGGGCGCCGGCGCGGGTCTGGTCCTTCAGTGCCCGCAGCAGCGTTTCGCCTGACATCGCCTCAGCCCCCGCGCGCGAAGAAGGTGTGCAGCTTGTCGGCCACCTTGTGCACGGTGGACGGCGCCATCTTCGAATGCAGCGGCAAGGACAGCACCTCGTGGCCGACGCGGTCGGTGACGCTCAGGTCGCCGGCGCGGCAATCCTTCCACAGCGCGAACCAGTGGCCCGGCTGCCAATGGATGCCGGTGTCCACGCCTTCGGCCTTCATGAACTCGCGCAGCGCGTCGCGTTGCTCGGCCGGAACGCGCACCGGATAGATGAAGGGGTTCATGCCCTCGAAGTCGCCGGCCGGGATGCGCAGCGAAGAAAGGCCACGCAGCGCGGCGCTGTAGGCCAGCGCGGCGCCGCGCCGGCTGTCACGAATGCTGTCCAGCTTGCCCAGTTGCGCCAGGCCGATGGCCGCATGCATGTTCAGCATGTGATATCGGAAACCCACGCGCTCGACGTCGAAGGTCCAGGCACGCTGGTTGCGGTACATCACGCTGGCCGGCTGCTGCATGCCCAGCAGGCGCAGTTCGTGCACGCGCCGCAGTTCTTCCTCGGTGCGCACGACGATCGTGCCGCCATCCAGGCAGGTGACGGTCTTCACCGGGTCGTGGCTGAACACGCAGATGTCCGAGAAGCTGCCCACCGGCCGGCCCTTGTAGTGCGAGCCGAAGGAATGTGCGGCGTCGTGGATCACTCGCAGGCCGTGCCGGGCGGCGAAATCGGCCACTGCGTCGTGGTCGCAGAGCATCGCGCCGTAGTCCATGACGATGATCGCCTTGGTGCGTGGCGAGACCAGTGCATCGGCCTTCTTCAGGTCGATGGTCAGGCTGTCGTCTTCGCAGTCGCAGAAGACGATGTCCGCTCCCACCCAGCCGATGGCCTGGAAGTCCGCCGAGCAGTTGAAGGCCGAGACGATGACTTCATCGCCGGGCCCCACACCGGCCAGCAGCAGCGCCACGTGCAGGCCGGCGGTGCCGGTGCTGAGCGCAGCCACGTGCCGGTCGGGGGCGCCGATCAGCGCGTGAACCTGCTGCTCGAAGCGCGCCACGTAGCTGCCCATGCCCAGCCAGCCCATTTCCAGCGATTCGCGGCTGGCGTCGATCTCCTCCTGCTCGATCAGGGGCTTGAACATCGGGACCATGACTTGTCTCCGCACAACTTGGATGCGCCCACTCTAGACAGCGGGCCCGCGGGCAAGCCGCGGAAAAAGCCCCGCAACCCGGTGCATTCGCCCCGGACCCGGCGGCCGGGGATTCAGTGGACGTGCAGCGCCGGAATGGCGGTGGCAAATCGGCCGCCCCAGCCGCGCACCTCGGCCCACTGGGCGACGATCTCGTCACGCAGGTTCCAGGGTAGGATCAGCACGATGTCCGGCCGATCCTCGCGCAGCACTTGCGGTGAGCGCACGGGGATGCGCGAGCCGGGCAGGAAGCGGCCCTGCTTGTGCGGCGAGGCATCCACCACGTAGGGCAGCAGGTCCGGCCGCACACCGGCAAAGTTCAGAAGGGTATTGCCCTTGGCCGCCGCACCATAGCCTGCGACGCGCAGGCCGCGGCGTTTGCAGTCGATCAGGAACAGCAGCAGGTCGTCCTTGATGCGCTCGGCCTGCGCCTGCAGCCCCTGGTGGAAGGCGGGCTGGCCGATGCCCGCCGCCTGCTCCTGGGCCAGCAGCCGGGCCACGCTGCCCTGCAGCGGCCGGGGGCCGCCGGCATGCTGCGCCCAGATGCGCAACGAGCCGCCGTGCGTGGGCAGTGCCTGCACGTCCCACAAAGCCAGGCCCTGGCCTTGCAGGATGCGCTGCACGGTGGCCAGCGACAGGTACGAGAAATGCTCGTGGTAGATGGTGTCGAACTGCCGCTGCTGCACCAGCTGCAGCAGGTGCGGGAACTCCAGCGTCAGCGTGCCCTGCGGTGCCAGCACCTCGCGCAGGCCGGCGACGAAGTCGTTGATGTCGGGCACATGGGCCAGCACGTTGTTGCCCAGCACCAGGTCGCAGCGCCGCCGCGCGGCGACGAAGCCACGGGCGAATTCCAGCCCGAAGAAGGCGTCCAGGCTCTCGATGCCGCGCTGCCGGGCCACCTGCGCGGTGCTGTCGGTGGGCTCCACACCGACACAGGGAATGTCGCGCTGCTGCAGGTACTGCAGCAGGTAGCCGTCGTTCGAGGCCACCTCCATCACCAGCGAGCGCGGGCCCAAGCCCAGCCGCTGTACCACCGTGTCCACATAGGCGCGGGCATGGGCCAGCCACGAGGCCGAGTACGACGAGAAGTACACGTAGTCGTCGCTGAACAGCGCGTCGTGGCGCTGCAGCTCGTCGATCTGTACCAGTCCGCAGCCGGGACAGGCCAGCACCTTCAGCGGGAAGCTGGCTTCCGCCCGACCGAGGGCGGCATCGTCGAGAAAGGCATTGCTGGGCGGGGCACTGCCCAGGTCAATGAAAAGGTGCTGCGGCGCCTGCAGCGGTGTGGCGCAATGACGGCACTTCATGGCAACAGGGCAGGCTGAGGGGTGCCGAGACGGCGCAGCTGCTGGTCGCGCGGCGAAAGCAAGGTGACGGGCAGCGGCCAGCGGATGGTCAGCTGCGGATCGTCGTGACACACGCCGTCCTCCAATGCGGGATCGTGCGCGCAGCTGTGCTGATAGAGCATCTGCACATCGTCGCTCAGCGCCTGGAAGCCGTGGGCCACGCCGGGCGGAATCAACAACGCCAGCGATGCCTGCTCGTGCAGTTCCACCGCGAAGCAGCAGCCGTAGGTCGGCGAGCCGTCGCGCAGGTCTGCGGCCACGTCGAAGACGCGGCCGCGCAGGCAACGCACCAGCTTGTACTCCTGCGCTGGCGGCCGCAGGCGGTGCAGGCCGCGCACCGTGCCGCGGCGGCGGGTGATCGACAGATTGGATTGCACGAAGCACAGCCCCGGCATCACCGCATCGAAAGCTTCGGCGCAGTACAGCCGCATGAAGCTGCCGCGGGCATCGGCCTGCGCACTGCCCTGCACTTGCCAAAGGCCGGCGATCGGGGTGGGCAGGAACTTCATGCGGCCCAGGCCAGACCGTGCAGCCTCGCGTCCTGTGCGTAGCGGTGCAGATCCTCGTGGCTGGACACGGCACCCTGCTCATGCTGCCGGCGATACCAGTGCGCGCTGCGCTGCAGCGTGGTCTGCAGGTCCCACACTGGCCGCCAGTGCAGCCGCTGCGCGGCCTTGCGGCAGTCCAGGTGCAGCTGTGGCGCTTCGTGCGGGTGCGCGTCGCCGTCCGGTTGGTAACGCACGGCCGGCCAGGCCGCGGCGAAGGCATCCACCACCTGCTGCACCGGCTGGTGCGCCTCGGGCGGCGGCCCGAAGTTCCAGGCCTCGGCCGCGCCGGCCGGGTCCTGCAGCAATTGCTGGCCCAGCATCAGATAGCCGGCCAGCGGCTCCAGCACATGCTGCCAGGGGCGCACCGCGCCCGGCTGGCGGATGCGCGTGGGCTGCCCCGCCACCGCGGCGCGCACCAGGTCGGGAATCAAACGGTCCTCGCCCCAATCGCCACCGCCGACCACATTGCCGGCGCGGGCCGTGGCCAGCCCCACCGGATGGCCACGGCCGTCGTCGTTCGACAGGAACGAGGCACGGTAGCTGGCGCAGACGATCTCGGCACAGGCCTTGGACGCGCTGTACGGATCGTGGCCGCCCAGCCGATCGGTCTCGCGGAACGGTCGACCGTCGCCGCGGTTGTCGTAGCACTTGTCGGTGGTGGCATTGACCACGGCACGCACCGAGGGTGTGGCGCGCACGGCTTCCAGCAGGTGCACCAGGCCCATCACGTTGACATCGAAGGTGGCCAGCGGCTCCCGATAGCTTCGGCGCACCAGCGGCTGCGCCGCCAGATGGAACACCACCTCCGGCTGGAAGCGCTGCACCGCCATGCGCACCAGCGCGGCGTCGCGCAGGTCGATCAGCGCCTCGTCCACGGGCAGACGCAACAGGCGCGCGTGGTTCAGCAGCCCCGGGGCCGGCAGAGCCAGGCCGCACACCCTGGCGCCCATCTGCTGCAGCCACAGCGCCAGCCAGGACCCCTTGAATCCGGTGTGGCCGGTCACCAGCACGCGGCGGCCGCGGTAGACCCCGCCAAACAGGCGGCGCAGTGCCGCGTCTTGATCGCTCAGGTCCATAGTTTCCACGGCGGATGACCGCCGGCCCACAGTTCCTCGAGGCGCTGGCGGTCGCGCAGCGTGTCCATCGGTTGCCAGAAACCTCGGTGCACGAACGCCGAGAGCTGCCCCTCGCGCGCCAGCTGTTCCATCGGCTGCTGTTCCCAGACGGTACGGTCGCCCTCGATCAGGCGCAGCGCAGCGGGCTCCAGCACGAAGAAGCCGCCGTTGACGAAAGCGCCGTCGCCGTGCGGCTTCTCCTGGAAGCGGGTGATGCGGTGGCCTTGCAGATCCAGCGCACCGAAGCGGCCCGGTGGCTGCACCGCGGTCAACGTGGCCTGGCGCCCCTGCGCGCGATGAAACGCCACCAGCGCGGTGATATCCACGTCGGCCAGGCCGTCGCCATAGGTGAAGCAGAAGGTTTCGTCCTCGACGTACTCGCGCACCCGGCGCAGCCGGCCACCGGTCTGCGTGTGCTCGCCAGTGTCCACCAGGGTCACACGCCACGGCTCGCAATGGCGGTGGCAGACCTCCATGCGGTTCTCGGCCAGGTCGAAGGTCACGTCGGACATGTGCAGGAAGTAGTTGGCGAAGTACTCCTTGATCACATAGCCGCGGTAGCCCAGGCAGATGACGAAATCGTTGATGCCATGGTGCGAGTAGTTCTTCAGGATGTGCCACAGCACCGGCCTGCCGCCGACCTCCACCATCGGCTTGGGCCGCACGCTGGTCTCTTCGGTCAGGCGGGTGCCCAGGCCGCCGGCAAGGATCACCGCCTTCATGCGCGCTGCTCCGCTGGCAGGTGCTGCGGAGCCTGGCCGCGCAGCGCGCGCTGCCACATGCGCTGCAGCAGCTTCTCCAGGTCGCGCGCAAAGGCCACGCCGTCGAACAGCGGGTCATGCTGACGTGCCTGCAGCTGCCGACGCAGCGCCTGGCGGCGCGGCGCATCGTCGCTGAGCGACAGCACGCGCTGACGGTAGCCGTCGACGTCGGTCGCCACCAGCTCGTGCAGTTGCAGCGACTGCAGCAGGCTGGAGGCCACGCGCTGGGCGAAGGTCTCACCCTGCAGCGTCACCACCGGCAGGCCTGACCACAGCGCTTCGCTGGCCGTGGTGTGGGCGTTGCAGGGCCAGGTGTCCAGGAACAGGTCGGCGCAGGCCAGGCGGTCCACGTGCTGCTGCAATGGCAGCAGCGGCGCGAACAGCAGGCGCTGCGGGTCCACGCCGCGTGCCGCGGCCGCCGACTGCAGCGTGGCCTGCACATTGGTGTTCCACTGCAGCAGCCACAAGTGGGCGTCGGGCCGCGCCTGCAGCAGGCCGCACCAGGTGTCGAAGACCTCGGCCGAGATCTTGTAGGACTGGTGGAACGCGCACCACAGCGGACCCTCGGCGGGCACGCCCCAGTCGGCACGGCTGCTGGGCCGCGGCCGCTCGCGTCGGGCATCGTTGGGTTGGTAGCAGCGCGGTAGCTGGGCGATCTTCTCGGCGTAGTGCGCCGCATGCGCCAGCGGCGTGACCACCGGATCGCCGACCAGGTAGTCGATGTACGGCGCACCGCTGGTGCCCGGAAAGCCCAGCCAGCCCACCTGCAGCGGTGCCGGCCGCGCGGCCAGCACGGGCAGCAGCGTGTCGTGGGTGGCACCCTTCAGATCGACCAGGATGTCGATGCCCAGCTCGCGCACGCGCTGCGCCACCTGGGCGTAGCCCAGGCCGCGCAGTTCGACGAAGTGCTCCACCGCGGCCACCACCCGGCGGCGCAACGGGCTGCCGTCGTCCGGGCCGGTGGACAGTGCGAACACCTCGAAGGTGGCGCGGTCGTGGGCCTCCAGCACCTGAGCCAGCAGCTGCGCCGTGGCATGGTTGTGGAAATCGGCGGACAGGTAACCCAGCCGCAGCCGCCCCGGGTGCGCACTGGCCGTCACGCGCGGCAAGGCCGGCAGCTTGGCGGCCACGTGCAGCGCATAGTGGCGCGCCACCTTCAGCTGCTCCAGCGGATCGTTCACCAGCACGGCATGCCCGAAGGGCGATGTCTCTGCGGCTTCGTTCGGCGGCACCTGGCGCAGCGATTGGCGCAGCGCCGTCATCGCGGCTTCGGCCTCGGGCCAGCGGCAGGCTTCGCGTTCCAGGAAGGCGAGCAAGCCGCGCGCCGCCAGGTCGCTGCTGCCCACGCCCAGCGTGACGGCGGTGCGCACGCACTCGGCGGCTTCGGCCTTCATGCCCAGCTGCTTGAACGAGGTGCCCAGGTTGAAGTGCAGCGCGGCGTCGTCGATCTTCAGGGCCAACGCCTGCAGGAACACCGGCACCGCCTCGGCATGGCGCGCGCAGCGCTGCAGGGCCATCGCCATCGACAGCAGATAGGGATGGTCCGGCACGATCCCGGCAGGCAGCGCCTGCAGGCAGCGCAGCGCCTCTTCGGGCCGCCCCAGTTCCAGCAGCGCATGGGACTCCAGCGTGTAGCCGAGCAGTTCGTGCACATGGGCCGTGCGCAACCGGCGTGCCCGCTGCACGGCCTGCGTCGCCTGGCCCGCCTTGATCAGCGCGTGGGCTGCTGCCAGGCCATAGGCCGGGTCGCCGTCCAGGTCATTGGCCTGCTCGAAGGCCTGCGCGGCTGCCGGCCAGCGCTCGCGCCGGGCGTGCCCTTGTCCGGCCTGCCAGTGCTTGAATGCCTGCTGCTGCGCACGGGCAGCGACAGCGGGACGCATCGGTGCGGGAAGGGCCAGCGACATGGCTTTGGGCCGCTGCCGCGGGGCGGCAGCAAGGCGGGAGTTGCAGCACTGCCTAGGCTAGGGCTGCCGCCGCCGCGGCGATGGCCGGATAAGCGGGCTGCGGCGGCGCCAGTTCAGGCAGCGATGGCC
>JAFLDH010000128.1 GCA_017302505.1 Burkholderiales bacterium | reverse complement strand
CCCCCGCCGCGCCGGTGGACGTGCCGCGCCCGCCGGCCGCATCGGCGCTGCCCGGCCGCGGCTTTGCGTGCCTGATCGAGCCCACGCAGCGCATCGAGCTGCGCAGCCCGGTGGAAGCGCGCATCGACAGCATCCTGGTGGAGCGCGGTGACGAGGTGAAGAAGGGCCAGCTGCTGGTGCAGCTGGACAGCGGCGCCGAGCGTGCGGCGCTGGATTCGGCCCGCTACCGGGCGGTGATGGAAGGCCAGGTGCGCAGCGCCGAAAGCCGGCTGGTGGCCGCGCGCGAGAAGTACCAGCGCCGCGAGCAGCTGGTGAAGGACAAGTTCATCGCCGTGCAGGACCGCGACGACGCGCTGGCCGAGATGCAGGTGGCCGAGGCCAACCTGGTGGAAGCCAAGGACAACCGGCGGCTGGCCAGCATCGAGCAACAGCGCATCACCGAGCTGCTGGAGCAGCGGCGCATCCGCAGCCCCTTCAACGGCGTGGTGACCGACCGGCTGCAGCACCCCGGCGAGATCGCGCAGACCGGCGAGACCGCGCGCGCCATCCTGCGCATGGCGCAGACCCACCCGCTGCGGGTGGAGGTGATCCTGCCGGTGTCGATGTACGGCAAGGTGAAGCAGGGCGCCCGCGCCACCGTGGACGCCGAGCCGCCGCTGACCGGCCGCTACCAGGCCAGCGTGAGCATCGTCGACAAGGTGGTGGATTCGGCCAGCGGCACCTTCGGCGTGCGGCTGGATTTGCCGAACCCGAAGGGCGAGATTCCGGCCGGGGTGAAGTGCCGGGTGGCGTTCGAGTAGCGCGGGGTCTTCGCGGCGCACGGGAGTGTGCGGAGGCTCGGAAGTGGGATAGGCTTCAGGCCATGCATCGACCCGCTCGTGCGCCACTATTCGGTTATGGGCGCATGGCCTGCGCCACTATCCGGTTAGTGGCGCGTGTCGCCCTACATTCAGGTTAGGCCGCACAAACACACACCATGGCGCACCTACCCTGCTTCGAATCGTCACATTTGGAGGCTGTGTGCCGAGTACTTGGAGACACAGCAAACGGTCTTTCTGGCACCGAAATCGAGTACGTACTCAAGGAAATTGGCGTCAACGACCCCACGCCATCGATGACAAAGTGGAAACGGCTGTTCAATGCACTTGCGGAAGCACAGAACAAGCACCAGGTCGGGAACCACGTCGTTCAGTTCATCAATCGGGCAATGTCCCCAGCCAAGTACACGTCAGTTCCGCATCTCTTCGCATGGCGACAGGACGGATTGAATGTTGCACTCGCCTTCGCGGGGTACGGCGTCAACGACAAGGGCCAAACTGTTCACACAACACGAGAGTCGACCGTGGACGGAGCGCGAGCGCGCGCAAAGCGGCTTCACTCAACATTGCAGCAAAGAGGAACTCACCCCGAAGTGCTCAACTACTGCCGCGCAGAGTTGCTTCAAGAGAACTACTTTCACGCAGTTCTCGAAGCCGTTAAGGGAGTCGCGGAGCGCCTGCGACAGCTTTCCGGACTCGGAGCTGACGGCGCGGATCTCGTCAACACCGTTCTTTCGACAAAGAACCCGATCATCGCCATCAACTCCCTCAAGACCGAGACGGAAGTGAGTGAACAGAAGGGCGTCGCGAACTTGCTCGTCGGCGTGTTCGGGGCCATCCGTAACCCTGCAGCGCACGCTCCAAAGATTGTGTGGGCGATGCCTGAGCAGGACGCAGTTGACGTCTTCGGAATACTGTCTTATGTGCACCGGAAGCTCGACGGCGCAACGAAGGTCTGAGCGAGTGCGGCCTAACCCCTCGCTCAAGCCGACCCGCTAGGGCAGGCGTTGTAAGGCCGGGCTGAGGTACCCTGTACATCTTCTCAGCCCGGCCTTACAACACCTTCCTCCGCGGGCAGCTTAGCTCGAACGTTAGGCATCGCAATCACCATGTCGCGGTTCATCTGGCCAACACCTCCGCTTGAGTACTTCATCCGCGAAGTTGGCGAAGGCGAGCGCGAAACCGTGAGCTACCGAGCAGAGCGCTACCAGTTCCTTTGGGCAGAGTTTGGCCCTCCTGCTGACATGCTTCTTGTTGGTGGCATTCCTGCGATGTTCGCGCTCGATGAACTGAAGCGCTCATACGCGTACGGCAACTACATGGCAACCGTCGTGCTCGCACAAGCGTTTGTGGAGCAGAGCTTGGGCGGCATGTACACGCTTGCAGGTCGCGACGAGACTGTTGCCAAGGGCTTCGCCGCCTTGATCGATCAAGCACACAAAGACAACCAGATCACGCAGCAGCTCGCAGACAATCTTCACGCTCTCCGGAAGATGCGCAATCCGTACACGCACCACACGATCGGCACCGGGAAGCGCACCTACATGGGACGTCTGATGGATAGCGCTCCCATCGCCCCCGAGGACCTTGTTCTCGAAGACGCGAGGTCTGCTGTGCGTGCAGTCGCGGACTACCTGCGCGCTGGGAATCCAGACTGGAACCCAACAAAGGTTCAGTGGCATGAGGGCGATGCCTAACCCCTCGTTCAACCCTGACCGGCTACGGCAGGCCGCCTTGCCCGCGCGGCGCCTCTGACCCATGATGCGCCGCACGGGCAAGTCGTCCTGCCTCCGTGGTCAGGGTTAACTCGAACGTTAGGCATCACAATCAACCTAATCGGTGCTCGAATGCAGCTCGACCCCGAACTGGAAGCTCGGCTAATCGAGCAGGAGCACCGAGTAGTACGTGTCGTCCAAAACTACTTCGACCGAAAGAAGTGGCCTGTTGACGACCCACGCCGAAGCGCAGCGCGAAATGCCGTTCTGTGGAGAGTTTTGGCACCGGGAACAGCCGCTGTAGCTGCTGGCGGAGCAGTTGCGGCAGCAACTCTTGTCGTCTTGGTTTGGCAAACACGCTTGATTGCTGAGCAAAACGAAGCGTTTAAGGAGCAGAACCAGAAGCTGCAAATACAAATCGACCAGCAAGCCGATCAAGACACAGCTCGGCGACGAACCGAAATCATCGCTGTGCTCTACGAAACAACACGAGGAGTATCGGGCGCGCTTGAACCCCGAGCGAACCCAAGAACACGGGCCGAAGCAACCTTGGAGTTCGTACGCCTAGAGCGCCAAAGGCTTACGAAACTACGGGAACGCGTCCCCGAGTATCAGCGGCAGGTCAGTTTTTCACAGGCGCGACTAGATGGATTGAATCTCGACAACGCCGACTTCTCTGTGGTTTCCTTTGTTGGCGCGTTCCTCGAGAACACCTCGTTTCACAGAGCGAACTTGCTTGGAGCCGACCTCCGAGCGTCTCAGCTCGTGAGCACTTCGTTTCGAAACGCTGTAGTCAGAGGCGCAAACTTCGAGGGGTCGTCTTTGTTGCAGGTTTCAATGGCACACGCAGATTTGCGCGACGGACGCCTGAACTCAGTTACATTGATCGACTGCGAATTTCTCGGGGCGGACTTGCGGGGCGCGGACCTTACAGGGTTACGAGCTATGGACCGGCCATCGAACTTTCGATTCGCGAACATCGCAGGAGCGAAGGGGCTGGAGCCGCAACTACGAGCACAGATGCTTGCGCAAGGCGCCGTCGAGATGGCTGACGACTCAGCTTGGACGGCATTTCGCGCGGAAAGGGGCCTCCGGTGATGCCTAACCCCTCGCTCAAGCTGACCTGCTACTGCAGGCACTGTAAGCCCGGGCTGAGGCACACTGTGCATCATCTCAGCCCGGGCTTACGGCGCCTTCCTCCGCGGGCAGCTTAGCTCGAACGTTAGGCGCTGATGTGCGCGGGGTCGACGTTCGGCCTCACAAAACAAGCGTCTGGGCGGTCGTAGCTCATAGGCTACACTTGTCGGATGCGTGTCAAGAAGACAGACGCGTACCGAGACTGGCTGGATCGGCTTTGCGATCAAGCTGGCCGCGCTCGAATCCTGGTGCGTGTGGATCGGCTCATTCACGGTAACCCCGGCGACCATCGCAACCTTCAAGGTGGCGTGTCTGAGCTCAAGATCGACTTCGGACCAGGCTACCGCGTCTACTACACGCAGCGTGGCGAGCAGCTGTTGCTGCTTCTCATCGGTGGCGACAAGTCCAGCCAGGCCAAGGACATCGCCAAGGCTCAGCGGTTGGCGAAGGACTTTGAGGAGTGAAGCTATGACTCAGGCAACTCGAAAGAAGGCGACGAAGGTCAAGACGTCTAGCTATGACGTCGCCGAGCATCTGCGAACGCCCGAAGAAATGGCCGCCTACCTTGACGCCTGGCTGGAGGAAGCGCCGGACGACGTATCTGGCATCGCCCGTGCACTCGGTGACATCGCTCGTGCGAAAGGCATGTCGCAGGTTGCGAAGGATGCCGGGCTCAGCCGAGAAAGCCTGTACCGCGCGTTAAGCGCAGACGGGAATCCAAGCTTCGCAACGGTGATCAAGGTTGCCCGAGCTCTCGGTGTGCGACTCCACGCTCAAGCGGCGTAGCCTGCGAGTGAGGCCGTACCCTTCTATAGGGTCTCCCCAATCAGTCCACGTCACAGTTTGATTTCCGGATCGCTTCCAGTCCGCAGTTGCAGTGCGCAACGACACCACCGACGAGGAACAGATTGCGCATCTACAGGCGGGCTTGTTTCGGTCGATGCCGAGGCCCCTGATACGAACCGCTCGGCAGTGCCCCATTCGCTCAGCGGGCATCGCGCCCTTGAGGGGTACCGGGTTTGGCTGCGGCCGGACTGACTCGCACCCATGGTTTTCGTCGCCACCTCCATCCTGGCCGGTGCCGCGTTGGTGACGCTTTCGCTTTGGCTCAGATCCCGCGCCAGGCAATGTGCGCATTGGCCCAGCGTCGTCGGGCAGGTGACCGAATCGCGTGTGGACGACAGACACCTGGAAATGACCAAGCCCGTGTTGCGCTATCGGTACGAGGTGGCGGGCAGAAGCTTCATCGGCTTTCGCGCGTCGTTCTCCGGCTACGCGGTGGGCCGCAAGTCCATGGAGCAGGTGGTCCAGCCCTACCCCCAAGGCAGCGCCGTCCGTGTGTACTACGACCCTGACCATCCCGCCACATCGGTGCTCGACAATGCGGTAGCGTCCGATTGGCTCTACTGGCTGGCCTTCGGCCTGGGCTTCTGGCTCCTGGCGGCCTACCTGGCCCTGCATTGAGCAGGGCAGGGCCGCACAGGCACCGTCGAGCCGGGCCCCATCCCCGGCTCGCGCCGACCCCTCATCGCAGACCCTGCACATGCTTCAAGTCATCGAAGCCACAGCCCCCGCCCAGCTTGAAGACGTCCGGTCGCTGATGCGCGCGTTCGTCGGATGGCACCGCGTCAGGCATGCGGCTTATCTCGACCTGATCGACGCCTACTTCGACCCGCGTGCGTATGAGCGCGAGTTGCAGGCCTTGCCCGGAAACTACCAGCCACCCGCCGGCGCCCTTCTCCTGGCCACGGTGGATGGCAAGGCGGCCGGCTGCGTGGCCATGCGCCCGATCGACGACGGGTGTTGCGAGATGAAGAGGATGTTCGTCGACCCGCAGTTCCAAGGCCAGGGCGTGGGCCGGGCGCTGGCCGAGGCCATCGTGCAGCGCGGCCGGGCCGCGGGCTTTCGCGCCATGCGCCTCGACACGGGCATCCTGCAAGTGGAGGCCATTGGCCTCTACGAGACGCTGGGGTTTCGCAAGGTGGCCCCGTACTACCAGCCACCCAAGGCCATGGAAGGCTCCCTCGTGTTCATGGAGCTTCAGCTGGGCCCGCCGTCCACCGGCAAGACGGGCGCCTGAGGCGACACGGAACCCTGCAAGGCGGCGAAGTGAACATCCGCCCCTACGCACCCGGTGACTGGCACCGCGTGTGCGCGATCCACGACGCCGCACGGCGTGACGAGCTGGCGGCTGCCGGCTTGTCGGACGCGTACCTGACGCTGGCGCAGACGGCCGACAACGAAGGGTTCCACGATTACGAGATTCGGGTCGCCGAACTGGACGGCCAGGTGCTCGGCTTCGTGGCCTTCAGCGCCGACGAACTGGCATGGCTGTATGTCGATCCGGGCGCGTACCGCCTCGGGGTCGGTACCGCCCTCATCCGCGCGGCGCTCGAAGCCACCCGGTCGGCGATGACCGCGCAGGTCTTGCTGGGCAATGACGTGGCGCTGGCAGCCTACCGCCGGGCCGGCTTCCAGGTCACCGGCCAGGACAGCGGCCGGATGCCCGGCAACGAGCGCTTCCAGGTCACGGTCACCGAGCTCAGGCATCCGGGGGTAGCCTGATGGGCGCCTGAAATGCCGTGATCGTCAACCATGCCCTCCCTGCAAACCGTTGAGTCCTTCGTCCACCTGGTCGAGAGCGGCAAGACCGTGGAAGCCATGGTGCGCTTCTATGCGGACCACGCCTCGATGCAGGAGAACGCAGCCCCGCCGCGGGTGGGCAAGCGCGCGCTCATCCAGCATGAAGAAGCCGCGCTGGCGTCGATCGCCAGCATGCAGGCGCGCTGCATCCGCCCGGTCTTCGTCTCGGGCGACTTCGTCGTCATCCGCTGGGTCTTCGAGATCCTGGACAAGCAGGGCCAGACCGTGCGCTTCGAAGAACTGGCCCACCAGCGCTGGGAAGGCGATCTGATCGCCGAGGAGCGGTTCGTCTACGACCCGGCGCAGCTGAAGCAGCCCGGTCCGCCGCAGCAGGGCGACGGCGGCTGACAAGGGGCGCCGCCATCCTGCCGCACAGGGTTGCGCCGGCGGCGGCCTCGATGCAAGGGGGCTACTTCTTCCCCATCAGCAGATACACCAGCGGCCCGAACGAGCCCGCCGCCGTCGTAAGCGTGCCCGCCGCGCGCTCGCCCCAGCGCACTAGCGTTTGCTCGCGCTCTTGGGGTACGTCAGCCCCGTTGGCGCGCCAGCTCTCGCTTAGCCGGTAGTCACGACCGAGTAGCTGCAGGATCTAGGATCAACTACGGCACAACGCCCAAACATGGGATACTCAAGAGCAGATTGGACATTGGAAAGGGCGAGAGATGAAAGCGCTCATGGTTGCCGGCATCGCCTTCTGTATCGCCGGCAGTGCTTCGGGTGCGTTGGTTCCGGTGAATCTCGACGGTGACGAGTCGACCGTTGTGTTCCTAGATCAGTCGACGGCGCTCTATTGGACAAACGCGAAATCGTTCGATCCGGCTGCAGCCAAGCATGCCCCCGCGTTGCTGGCGGTAGCCAGCGCATCCTTTGAAGGCTTAACCAATTGGCGTTTGCCGAGTTACGCCGAGTTTGGTTCTCTGTACCAGACGTTGGGGTCCAACGGGCAAGGGACGATGAACCTTGGGCCGCTGACCGGCCCTTTTGGGACCTACTATTGGACGTCTGATTTGCGGGACGCCACGACGACCTATACCTGGACACCGTTTGGCAATGCAAGGTCTTTCGCGCTAAACGGTAGCGATCAGTACATCTGGGCTGTGTCCTCCGTTCCGGAGCCAAGCTCAGTCTTGTTGGCGCTATGCGCTGCGCCATTGCTAGCCGGCCTGTCGATGCGCCGGAGAAGAGCAAAGCAGAGTCCGCGCTGCTAGGCGCTTGGGCGTGCCAGCAAGTTGGTGGGGGCTCGGCCAAAGCCAGGGACTATTGGGGCCGACGTCTCGCCCAAGGAATGCAGTGGGCTTCGTGCATTTGAGGTGACGAGCAAACGCCTCGCCTACTTCTTCCCCGTGAGCAGATACAGCAGCGGCCCGAACGAGCCCGCCGCCAGCGTCAGCACGATCCACGGCCACGCGTTACGGCCGCTCAGCCGCGCATCGCGCCACAGCCACACCAGCACCAGCCCCAGCGCAATGCCCAGGTCGGCCAGCACCTGCAGCCCGGCCAGGCTTTGCAGCTGGTATTGGAAGATGCCCACGTAGCCGTGCTGCAGCACCGCGGCCACGGTCAGCCCGCCAAAGGCCAGCAGCACCACGCCCAGAAGCGCCTTGTTCATTCGTGTTCTCCGGCGTTGTCGATGGCCGGCAGTCTGCGGGCCGGCCGCGGCTGCGGCAATGACCTGGCGCGTCATGGCCGGGTGGGCGGGTGGCGGGCGCAGAATGCTCGTCCCCACCCACCATTTCCGCCGTAATGAACTGGGTCGATCTCGTCGCGCTGGCTGCCCTGTTGCAACTGCTGGTCTTCAGTTTCCAGGTGGGCAGCGCGCGCGGGCGCTACGGCGTCAAGGCGCCGGCGGTCACCGGGCACGAAATGTTCGAGCGCACCTATCGCGTGCAGATGAACACGCTGGAGCTGATGGTGCTGTTCATTCCCGCGCTGTACCTGGCGGCGCGCTACTGGCCGCCGGCCTGGGTGGCGGCGCTGGGCGCGGTGTACGTGGTGGGGCGGCTGCTGTACCGCGCCGCCTACCTGCGCGACCCGGCCTCGCGCGGCACCGGCTTCCTGGCCAGCATCCTGCCCATCTTCGTGCTGCTGCTGGCCGGGGTGGTGGGCGCGGTGCGCGGGCTGTTCTGATGCGCCTAGCACGGCGCACACTGCACACATGAACTATCCCTGCACCGTCCGCCCCATCGCGCCCGCCGACTACGCGCAGTGGCGCCCGCTCTGGGACGGCTACAACGCCTTCTACGGCCGCCAGGGCGACACGGCGCTGCCCGAGGCGATCACCGCCGCCACCTGGCAGCGCTTCTTTGACGCGGCCGAGCCGGTGCACGCGCTGGTGGCGGTGCAGGGCGGCGACGTGGTGGCGCTGGTGCACTACCTGTTCCACCGCAGCACCACGCGGCTGCACGACGTGTGCTACCTGCAGGACCTGTTCACCGCGCCCAGCCACCGCGGCCGCGGCATCGGCCGGCAGCTGATCCTGGCGGTGTACGACGCAGCCCGCGCCGCCGGCAGCAGCCGGGTGTACTGGCAGACGCACCACACCAACACGGCCGGCCGCGCGCTTTACGACCAGGTGGCCGCGCACGCCGGCTTCATCATCTATGCCAAGGAGCTGTAGCGCGCCGCGCCGGCCGCCTGCCGCGCGGGGTGGATGACATGCCCGTGCCTGAAGCCGTGCGCCCTTTCTGGAACGCCTTCGCCCAGGCGCAGGGCGGCGTGGACGAGGCGCGCTTCTACGAGGCCTTTGCCTTTGGCGACAGCCCCGCCATGGCCGACGAGTTGGCCGCGCTGGTGATGCAGGGCACCAAGCGGGCCACGGCCGGGGCGCTATGGGCCTACGAGGTGGAGGCCAAGCCGCTGCCCCGGCCGGGTGAGCTGAGCATCGTCACCAGCGGCGCGGGCCTGCCGCTGTGCGTGATCGAGACGCTGGCGGTGGAGGTGCGGCCCTTCGACCAGGTGGACGCCGACTTTGCCGCCACCGAAGGCGAGGGCGATGGCTCGCTGGCCTTCTGGCAAGCGGCGCACGCCGCGTTCTTCAGCCGCGAATGCGCGCAGGCCGGCCGGGTGTTCAGCCCCGACATGCCGGTGGTCTGCGAGCGCTTCCGTGTGGTCTACGCACCGCCGGTCGGCTGAAGGCCGGCTGATGGAGCCGCTGGACCAGGCCTCGCTGTACCCCTGGCGGCAGTGGCCTGACTGCACGGCGCAGCAGCTGTCGGTAGGCTACTGGCAGGCGTCGCGGGCCCGTGCCTGCTGCTCGGCCGCACGCTGCTGTGCGATCCAGTCGCTGCCGGCGCGCAGCTTCTTCGCCAGCGGCGTGCCGGGCTCCACCACGCGCCAGAAGGGCGCCACTTGGGCGGCCGGGGTGCCGGCCTCGATCCGGTCCCACGCGGCTTCGGCCACGGTGCGCAGGAAGATGGCGGTGGACACCGGGCAGGCCGCATCGGCGCCGTGCAGCCGGGCCAGCTCGCGCCGCATCTGCTGGATGGCGCGCGTCTCGCCGGGCGGCACCTGCGTGCGCAGGTAGTGCTCCACTTCCAGCGGGCAGCTGATCAGCAGCCGCGCGCCGGCCGGCACGCCGGCAAAGTCCTTGTCCAGCACCACCGTGTGCGGCGGCTTGGCCTGCATCTTCTGTTGCCAGGTCTTGGGGCGGGAAGGCATGGCGTCATGCGCAAGGAGTTCGACACGCGCGCATCTTCGTACCGCAGGGCGTGGCGCCCAAGAATCCCCGGGAAAACCCCAGGCGGGCCTGTGCGCCGATGCGGCGGCCCCGATACCATAGGCGCTTCCGATTGGCCGGTGAGGTCGACATGGACTGGAAGCAGCACATCAGCACGGACCCCGGGATCTTGCACGGCGTGGCCTGCTTCACCGGCACGCGTATTCCGGTGACCGTGGTGCTGGACAACCTGGCCGATGGCGCGCAACCGGCAGATCTACTGCGGCAGTACCCGGCGTTGCGGACCGAGCAAATTCAGGCCGCCCTGGGCTACGCGGCCGAGTTGGCCCGCGAACGCATCGTTCCCACCCCAGCCTGAGCCCCGAGTGAAGTTCAAGCTGGACGAGAACCTGCCCGAGCGGGTCCGCGAAGCCTTGACCGCGCAGGGCCTGGACGCCCACACCGTGTCGCAAGAAGGGCTGTCAGGCGCCCGCGACGAAGCCGTGTTGCAAGCCTGCCTTGCCGAAGGCCGGATCCTCGTGACGCTGGACATGGACTTTGTGGACATCCGCGCCTATCCACCCGGTGCGTACCCCGGCATCTGGGTGCTGCGGCCACCCAAGCAGACCTTCCGCGCCATCGAAGCCTTGGTGCTGGCCGGCGTGCGCCTGGCCGCCACGGAGCCGGTGCAGGGCCGCCTGTGGGTGATCGACGAGCAGCGCGTACGCATCCGCGACGGCCAGGCCTGAAGCGGCCTGGCGGTGCCTCAGCGCGGCGCCGGCAGCATGCGCCGCAGCGCCTCGAAGAACAGGTCGGACTGCTCGCGTTCGCCCTGGATCTGCCGGGCCACATGGGCCGACAGCTTCTCGTCCACGCGGGCCAGCGGGCGGCCGGTGCTCATGGCCAGCACCTGGTGCATGCACACCCGCTCCAGGTAGTACAGGTCGTCGTAGGCATGCGCCACCGTGGCGCCGCAGACGATGACGCCGTGGTTGCCCAGGAAGCCCACGTCCTTGCCCTGCATGGCATGGGCGATGCGCTCGCCTTCGGCCCAGTCCAGCGCCAGGCCGTTGTAGCCGGCGTCGATGCCGATGCGGCCGTGGAAGCGCATCGCGCCCTGGCTGGCACGGGTGTCCAGCGCGCGGTCCACCGTCATCGTCAGCGCGGTGGCAAAGGGCATGTGGGTGTGCAGCACCACCGCATGGCCGGTGATGCGGTGCGCCGCGGCATGGATGAACATGGCCGTGGGCTCCACGCGGTGCCGGCCCTGCAGAACGGCGCCGTTCTCGTCCACCAGCACGATGTCCTTGGGGCCCACCTCGCTCCAGTGCAGGCCGCGCGGGTTGATCAGGAAGCGGCGGCTGCCGTCGGGCAGCGCCACGCTGAAGTGGTTGCACACGCCTTCGCTCAGGCCATGGTGCGCGGCGGCGCGCAGCGCCAGTGCCAGGTCTTCGCACAAGGGCGTCAGCATGCGGGAATCGGCTTTGGGCATGGGAGTCTCCGTCGGAGTGGGGTGCCGGGGCGGCTGCCTACAATCTACGCGATGAGTGATGCCCCCTTGCCCTCCGCCTGCGACGTGCTGGTCGTGGGCGCCGGCCCTGCCGGCAGCGCCTGCGCGCAGATGCTGGCGCGCGGCGGGCTGCGCACCGTGCTGGTGGACCAGCACGATTTCCCGCGCGACAAGACCTGTGGCGACGGCCTGATCCCCGACGCCCATGCCGCGCTGCGCCGCCTGGGCGTGTACGACGAGGTGATGGCCGCGGCCCAGCCGGCGCAGCACGTGGCTTGCATCGGCCCGCGCGGCGGCCGGGTGGACGTTC
>JAFLDH010000127.1 GCA_017302505.1 Burkholderiales bacterium | reverse complement strand
CTGCTGCAGCGTTGGCAGGCGGCGCGCGAGCGCTGGTTCGTGCGCGACAGCGCCGGCGCACTGAGCCTGCTGGCGCTGTGGCCGGTGGCGCTGCTGTTTCCGACGCCGGCGCCGCTGGGCGTGGGCCATGTGGCGCCGCCGCTGCGCGAAGCACTGCTCGCGCTGGTCGACGAGGTGCCCTGGGCCGCGCGCCTTCATGACCTTCTGCTGTCCGCCGGCCCGGCGGTGCAGCCGCTGCCGCCGCTGTCCGATGGTCTGGTGCAGACGTTAGGGCTGCTGGCGCCCTGCCTGGTGGCCTTCAGCGTGGCGCGGCGCGGGCTGCGGCGCCTGCTGCTGGTGCTGGGGCTGCTGGCCTTGGCGCTGCTGGCCAGCACCTTGTCCACGGCACTGGGCTTCGGGCCGGCCAATGCGCTGGCCTGGGTGACACCGCAAACGCTGCCGGCCTGGGCGTTGGGCCTGCTGCTGGCGGCGGCGTGCGCGCTGTGGCCGCCGCGCGCCGCCGCCGGGCTGGGCCTGGTGGTGCTGGGCGCGCTGGTGATGCTGGTCAGCCAGGCGCCGGTCGACCCCTACTTTGCCCAGAGCTTGCAGAACTGGGAGCAGGGCCGCTTCATCCGCTTCCACGGCGTGGCGCAATGGATCGGCTGGCTGTGGCCCTATGCGGCCATCGTCTGGCAACTCGGTCGGCTGGGCGCCGAGCGTTCGGACTGAAGGGGCATGCGCCCGGCCGCCGTGCGCAGGCTGCCTACAATCCCGGGTTTACCCGCCCAGCGACCACCACCGTGGTCCGCTCCAAGCCTTGAGCTACTACCAGCATCACATCTTCTTCTGCCTGAACCAGCGCGACAACGGCGAGGCCTGCTGTGCGCAGCACGATGCCCAGGCGGCTTTCGATCGTTGCAAGTCAAGGGTCAAGGCCAGCGGGCTGGCCGGACCGGGCGGCGTGCGCGTCAACAAGGCCGGCTGCCTGGACCGTTGCGCCGGCGGCCCGGTGGCCGTGGTCTATCCCGAGGGCGTCTGGTACACCTTCGTCGACCAGCAGGACATCGACGAGATCGTCGACAGCCACTTGAAGCAAGGCCGCGTGGTCGAGCGCCTGCTGCTGTCGCCCGACGTCGGCCGCTGACACCCGGGCATGAACGCCCAGACCCGCAGGCTGAAGCTCGCCGGCCCGGCCGGTGACATCGAAGGCGCCATCGATACGCCGGCCGGCACGGTGCGCGGCCTGGCCCTGGTGTGCCATCCGCACCCGCTGCATGGCGGCACGATGGACAACAAGGTGGTGCAGACGCTGGCGCGCGCCTTGGTGCAACGGGGCTACGAGGCGGTGCGCTTCAACTTCCGCGGCGTCGGCGCCTCGGCCGGCGCCTGGGACGAAGGCCGTGGCGAGACCGCGGACGCGCTGGCTGTGCTGGCCGCCTGCCGCCAGCCGGGCCAGGCGCTGGTGTTGGCGGGCTTCTCGTTCGGCGCGTATATCGCTGCGCGGGTTGCCGCCAGTCTGCCCGCCGAGCAGGCGGCCGAACGCCTGGTCCTGGTGGGCCCGGCGGCCAGCCGCTTCGACATGCCGGCGGTGCCGGCCGGCACGCTGGTGATCCATGGCGAGGCCGACGACGTGGTGCCGCTGGCGGACGTGCTCGCATGGGCGCGTCCGCTGTCGCAACCGGTGACGGTGGTGCCCGGTGCCGGCCATTTCTTTCACGGGCAGCTGCCGCTGCTGAAAACCCTGGTGACCGGCGCTGCGACCTGATGCGCGGCGTCGGCCTTCTCGTCACTCTTGCCGAACCGATGAAACGATTCCTCGTCCTTTGCGTGGCCCTGGCCACCACCCTGTGCAGCTTCGCGCAGGCGCCACAGCCGCCGGAGATTGCCGCGCGCAGCTACATCCTGGTCGATCTGCAGAGCCAGCAGGTGCTGGCCGAGCGCGAGGCCGATGCGCGAGCCGACCCGGCGTCGCTGACCAAGCTGATGACCGCCTACCTGGTGTTCTCGGCCATCCGCGACAAGAAGCTCAGCCTGGAGCAGACGCTGCCGGTGTCGCAGCGCGCCTGGGCCGAGCGCAAGGGCGGCGGCTCGCTGATGTTCATCGACACGACGATGACGCCCACCGTGGACGAGCTGCTGAAGGGCATGATCGTGCAGAGCGGCAACGACGCCTCGGTGGCGCTGGCCGAGGCGGTGGGCGGCTCGCTCGACGCCTTCGTCGCGATGATGAACAAGCAGGCCCAGGCCTGGGGGCTGAAGAACGCGCAGTTCCGCAACGTCACCGGCCTCAGCGAGCCCGGCCACTATGCGTCGGCACGCGACGTGGCGACCGTTGCCGCGAGGATCATCACCGATTTCCCGGACTTCTATCCGTACTACTCGATGCGGCAGTACACCTACAACCGCATCAAGCAGGACAACCGCAACCTGCTGCTGGGCCGCGACCCGACCGTGGACGGCATGAAGACCGGCTACACCGAGGCGGCCGGCTACTGCCTGGTGGCCAGCGCCGTGCGCGAGATGCCCAACGGCAAGCGCCGGCTGGTCAGCGTAGTGCTGGGCACGGCCTCGCGCGAGGCGCGTGCGGCCGAAAGCCAGAAGCTACTGAACTGGGGCTTCCAGGCCTGGGACACGGTGCGGCTGTTCGATGCCGGCAAACCGGTGGTCACGGTGCCGGTGTGGAAGGGAACGGCCGCCGAGGCTGCGCTGGGCGCGCCGGGCGGGCTGTTCGTCAGCGTGCCCAAGGGCGAGGGCGACAAGCTGAAGACCCAGGTCGAGCGCACCGATCCGCTGCTGGCGCCGCTGTCACAGGGCCAGCAGGTGGGGCAGATCAAGGTCAGCACTGCCGCCGGGACGCCCGTGGTGACGGTGCCGCTGGTGGTGCTGCAGCCGGTGGAACTGGCCGGCATCATCAGCCGCACCTGGGATGCCCTGCGGCTTTGGATCAAGTAAGCTGCCCCGCATTGCCAGGAGCCGTAGCCATGTCCCCCACGCTGCCCGATACCCCCTGCTATCTCAACGGCGACTACGGCCGCGTGTGCGATGCGAAGGTGTCGGTGCTGGACCGCGGCTTCATCTTCGGCGACGGCATCTACGACGTGGTGCCGGTGTACGGGCGGCGGCTGTTCCGCTTCGACGAGCACCTGGCGCGGCTGGAGCGTGGGCTGCAGAAGATCCGCATCGCCAACCCGCACACCCGCGAACAATGGCTGGAGCGCTGCCGCGAACTGGTGGCCCGGCTGGCCGCGCAGACGGGTGCGGACGACCAGGTGGTCTACCTGCAGGTGACGCGCGGCCCGGCGCCGCGCGACCATGTGATGCCGGCGCAGGTGGAGCCCACCGTCTTCATGATGGCCAACCCGATGAAGCCGCCCAGCGCCGAGCAGCGCCACCATGGCGTGGCCTGCGTGACGGCGCGCGATTTCCGCTGGGAGCGAGGTGACATCAAGAGCGTCAGTCTGCTGGGCAATGTGCTGGCGCGGCAGATGTCGGCCGACCATGGCGCGATGGAGACCATCATGTTCCGCGACGGCTTCCTGACCGAGGCATCGGGCAGCAACGTCTGGATCGCGCACGAAGGCGCGCTGCTCGGTGCGCCGAAGAGCGAACATGTGCTGGAAGGCATCCGCTTCGACCTGTTGCGCGAGCTGTGCGAAGAGACCGGGATTGCCTACAACCTGCGGCCCATTCCCGAGGCCGACGTGCGCAGTGCCGACGAGGTGCTGATCAGCTCGGCCACGAAGGAGATCCTGCCGGTGACGCGGCTGGACGGCGAGGCGGTGGGACACGGTGCGCTGCGCGGCAAGCCCGGCCCGGTGTACGCCCGGCTGCACGAGGCCTACCAGCGGGCCAAGACGCTGCAGTCGATCTGAGGCACGGCAGCCCATGGCCACCGACGGACGCGAATCGCTGATCGAATACCCGAGCCTGTTTCCGATCAAGGTGATGGGCGCCAACGACCCGGCCTTCGAGCAGGCGGTCGTGGACATCGCCCGCCGCTTCGACCCGGGCTACGACCGCGCCACGCTGGAACTGCGCCCCAGCAGTGGCGGCAAGTACATGGGCCTGACACTGCACGTCACCGCCACCTCGCGCGAACAGCTCGACGACCTTTACCGCGCATTGAGCGGGCACCCGCTGGTCAAGGTGGTGCTGTAGTGCAGCAGCGCCTGCTGGGGCGGCGTGCTTACGCCGAGACGCTGCAGGCCATGGTGGACTTCACCGCGCGGCGCACGCCCGACACCGAGGACGAGCTGTGGCTGGTGGAACACGATCCGGTGTTCACCCAGGGCATTGCCGGCCGCGCCCAGCATGTGCTGGCGCCGGGCGACATCCCGGTGGTGCAGAGCAACCGCGGCGGCCAGGTCACCTACCACGGCCCCGGCCAGGTGGTGGCCTACCCGCTGGTGGACCTGCGCCGGCTGCGCATGTACGTCAAGGAATACGTCTACCGGCTGGAGCAGGCGGTGCTGAAGGTGCTGGAAGCGCACGGCGTCACCGGCCACCGGGTGGCCGGTGCGCCGGGCATCTACGTGCGGCTGGACGACCCCTTCGGCCATGCGGCACTGGCCGGGCCGCGGCCGGCGGACGACCCGTTCCGCGGGCTGGGCAAGATCGCCGCGCTGGGCATCAAGGTCAGCAACCACTGCAGCTATCACGGCGTGGCGCTGAACGTGGCCATGGACCTGAGCCCCTTCGAGCGCATCGACCCCTGCGGCTATGCCGGGCTGCGCACCATCGATCTGGCTACACTGGGCGTGCAGGCCGATTGGCAGACCGTGGCGGGCCAGCTGGGCCAGCGGCTGCAATCCCAGCTGAGCCCCTGACCACGCCGCACACGCCATGCCGACCTCCGACACCCGCCCCGACGCCGAACCGGGCTACGACGCCAGCGCCAAGCAGAAGTCGCAAGCCAAGACCTCGCGCATCCCGATCAAGGTGGTGGCCGCGCCGGTGCTGAAGAAGCCGGACTGGATCCGCGTCAAGGCCGGCAGCCCGAGCACGCGCTTCTATGAGATCAAGCAGGTGCTGCGCGAGCACCGCCTGCACACGGTGTGCGAGGAAGCCTCGTGCCCGAACATCGGCGAATGCTTCGGCAAGGGCACCGCCACCTTCATGATCATGGGCGACAAGTGCACGCGGCGCTGCCCTTTCTGCGACGTGGGCCATGGCCGGCCCGACCCGCTGGATGCCGATGAGCCCGAGAACCTGGCCAAGACCATCGCCGCGCTGAAGCTGAAGTACGTGGTCATCACCAGCGTCGATCGCGACGACCTGCGCGACGGCGGCGCGGCGCACTTCGTCGACTGCATCCGCCGCGTGCGCGATCTGTCGCCGGCCACCCGCATCGAGATCCTGACGCCCGATTTCCGTGGCCGCATGGACCGCGCGCTGGACATCCTGAAGGCGGCGCCGCCGGACGTGATGAACCACAACCTGGAGACGGTGCCACGGCTGTACAAGCAGGCGCGTCCGGGCTCGGACTACGCCTTCAGCCTGAACCTGCTGAAGCGCTTCAAGGAAGCCGTGCCCGGCGTGCCCACCAAGAGCGGCCTGATGGTCGGTCTGGGCGAGACCGACGAGGAGATCCTTCAGGTGATGCGCGACATGCGGGCGCACGGCATCGACATGCTGACCATCGGCCAGTACCTGGCGCCCAGCGGCCACCACCTGCCGGTGCTGCGCTACGTGCACCCGGACACCTTCCGCATGTTCGAGGCGGAAGCCGAGAAGATGGGCTTCACCCATGCCGCCGTCGGCGCGCTGGTGCGCAGCAGCTACCACGCCGACCAGCAGGCGCACGCCGCCGGCGTGGCCGACGCCGTGGCCTGAACGTCGCTCAGGCGGCCTTCGACAGCTCGAAGCTCAAAGCGCCCGGCAGCGCGCGAACCAGCACGTCGCGGCCCACACGCGAGGTGTGCTGCCCGCCCAGGTCGCAGACCTTCAGCTCGCGGCCCTGCTCGGTGATCTCGATGAAGGCCAGCGACGGCACCTCGCGCGTCCATTCGGCGCGCAGCTTGCGGAAGTTCTCGCCGGCCAGCGCGGACTCGTAGACGATGGCGTGCGGCAGGCCGCCGCTGCAGAACTCGCGTGCCTCGTCCACCGACGCCACGTAGTCGATCATCAGGCCCATCGAGCGCAGTGTCTCGCGCACCGCGTTGCGGGTCTCGCGGCGGCTGGCCACGACCAGTACATGCCGCCCGACCATCGGCTGCGAGTTCGGCGGTGCGCCGGGCGGGGCATCCAGGTCCAGCAAGGTCAGCGTGGTCAGGCCCTCGGTCACCGTCTGCGGGAACTCCAGCGTCAGCTGCGTGCTGCCTGCGCGCTCCTCGCGCTGCACGCGCAGATTCAGGCAATGGGCCAGGCGCAGCAGCAACTGCCAGGCAATGGTTTCCAGCCTGTAGGTGCCGGGCGCAGCAGCGTCGCACACCTCGTCGGCCGGAATGTACGCAAAGCGGCACGACAGCCGCGCCTGCACGGGCCAGGGCTTGATGTCGATGCGGAACTCGATGTGCGAGCGCGCATGCTCGAAGCTCCAATCCAGCACCGCCTGCAGCAGTGCGGCGCACATCGATGCGTCGGCCATGATTTCGGCCGGCTGCAGGTCCTGCCTCAGGTCAATGCCACGCGAGGCCGTTTCGCGGCTGCGCTGGGCCAGCGCGTCGCGCAGACTCTGCGTCAGGTTCAGGCGGGTGTGCTGCGGCTGCACCCGCCCCGAGCTGAAGCGGCTGATCTGCTGGGCGCTGAGCCCCAGGCGCCGCGCGCATTCGATCTCTTCACGCAGCGCGCGCAGGCTGGCGCGGTCGATGCGGCCGGTGGTGGAAAAGGCGTTCACGCGCTCCAGCGCCGCAGTCATCGGCGCCACCACCTCGCGGCCGAGTTGATCCAGCATGTCGCGCAAGGCGTCGCCGCCGGTGCGGCCCGGAATTGGCGGCTTGGCGGGCGAATTCGGCAGGTCTGAAAGATCCATCACTTGCGCTCCAAAGGGCCTGACGGTGAACCTGGAAGGCCCGCGTCAGCGTTGTTCCTCTATGGTCGGCAGTTTGGTGCGTGCGCCGGTTTGCACCAGCCCGCGACTGCGGGGTCGGCCTGTATTGCGCCGCCGGCTCCGGCATTTCTTCACGACCGATCGACACGATCGGCTTGCACGGAAGCAGGCTCGATAATCCGCGCCCGATGAATCGACGCTTCCACTGCCTGGCGTGGGCCGCCGCCGGGCTGCTGACAGGCTGCGCACCGGCCCTCGACTGGCGCGAGGTGCGCCCTGAGGCGGGCGGCATCACGCTGCTTTTCCCCTGCAAACCTGAGCATCAGGCACGCCGGCTGCCGCTGGCCGGCGCGGAGGCGCGTCTGGTTCTGCATGCCTGCAATGCGGATGGTGCGACCTTCGCGCTGGCGTTTGCCGATGTTGGCGACCCGGTCAGGGTGGGCCCGGCGCTGGCCGAACTGGAAGCGGCGACCCGCCGCAACCTGTCGGCCGATGCGGCGGAGCACATGCCGTTGAAGCTGGAAGGCGCCACGCCCAATGCGATGACCCGGCGCAGCAGCTTCAGCGGTAGCATGCCCGATGGCCGTGCGGCGGTCGGCCAGACGGCCGTGTTCAGCAAGGGCACGCGGGTGTACCAAGCCACGATGCTGGGTGAGCGCGCCAATGCCGAAGCGGCCGACACCTTCTTCGCCAACCTGCGGCTCGGCCCATGAGCCGGGTGTCGCGCAGCCGCGCCTTGGCGGTCGTGCTGGCCTTCGCCTTTGCCTATTTCCTGTCGGCGCTGCTGCGCGCCATCACGGCCACGCTGGCGCCAGCGTTCAGCAGCGAGCTGGGTCTGGGTCCGGCCGATCTGGGGCTGCTGGCCGGCGTGTACTTCCTGGGCTTTGCCGCGTTGCAACTGCCTTTGGGCCGGGCCTTGGACCGCTTCGGGCCGCGGCGCGTGCTGCTGGTGCTGCTGTGCCTGGCCGTGGTGGGTTGTGCCGCGTTCGCCCGTGCGCAAGGGCTGCTGTCCTTGAGCCTGGCGCGGCTGCTGATCGGCATGGGCGTGGCTGCCTGCCTGATGGCGCCGCTGACCTGCTATCGCCATCTGTTCGAAACGGCCACACAGCTGCGGTTGAACTCGTGGATGTTGATGACCGGCTCGATGGGCATGGTGGCCTCCACGCTGCCGGTGCAGATGCTGCTGCCGCTGTGGGGCTGGCGAGGTCTGTTCGTGGCGCTGGCGGCCGCCATGCTGCTGGCAATTCTGCTCATCGCCTGGGCGGTGCCAGGGGGCGCGCCGGCGCCGCGAATGACCGCCGAAGGGCGCTACCGCGACATCATGCGCCACCCGGTGTTCGTGGCCATGGCGCCGCTGGGCTTCTTCAGCTATGGCGGCATGATCGCCATCCAGGCGTTGTGGGCAGGCCCATGGTTGACGGACGTGGCCGGCCGCTCGGCCGCGCAGGCTGCGCAGGGGCTGTTCGGCATCAACCTGTGCATGCTGGTGGCCTTCATGAGTTGGGGCGTGGTCATGCCGCGGCTGGCGCAGGCAGGCGTGCATGCCTGGCAGGTGATCACCTGGGCCTTGCCGCTGAGCATGCTGATGCTGGCACTGATCGTCGTGCTGGGCGCTCAGGCCGGCGCGGTGCATTGGGCACTTTGGTGCGTGCTGTCGACCAGCGTGTCGCTGGGCCAGCCGGCCGTGGCCCAGGCGTTTCCGCCCGCCTGGGCCGGCCGCGCGCTGTCGGCCTTCAACCTGGTGATCTTCAGTGGTGTGTTCTGCCTGCAGTGGGGGATTGGCCTGGCCATCGATGCGCTGGTGGCGGCGGGCCTGCCCCGGCCTGCGGCCTTCCAGGGGGCGATGGCGGGCTTCGCGCTGTGCTGCGCGCTGTCGCAGGGCTGGTTTCTGCTGCAGCGCCGGCGAATCGCCATAATCAACGGTGGACCCAAGCCTTCATGACCACCGTCCTGATCATTGCCCACGCGCCGCTGGCCTCGGCCCTGAAGGCGGTCGCGCAGCATGCCTATCCGGATGCGGCCGACGATGTGCAGGCGCTGGACGTGCCGCAGGATTCCAGCGAGCAGCAGGTCGAGGCAGCCGCTAGGCTGCAGATCGCCCGCTTCCCGAACCAGGACACGCTGGTCCTCACCGATGTCTTCGGGGCCACGCCCTGTCGCGGCGCCAGCTTGCTGCTGGGCGATCCGCGCGTGCGCGTGGTCGCCGGTGTCAACGTACCCATGATCTGGCGCACGCTGTGCTACGGCACCCGCGAGCCGCTGGATGACCTGGTCACCCGGGCCACCGCCGGTGCCACGCAGGGTGTGATGTCGGTGACCGCGTCGCCGCCCCAGAACCAGGCCCAGCGGGCCGCTGCGCATGATCCAACGGGCCGCCACGATCAGTAACAAGCTGGGCCTGCATGCGCGGGCATCCGCCAAGCTCACCAAGCTTGCGGGCAGCTTCGCTTGCGATGTGCACCTTTCGCGCAATGGCCGGCGTGTCAACGCCAAGAGCATCATGGGCGTGATGATGCTGGCAGCCGGCCTGGGCAGCGAAATCGAAGTCGAGACCTCCGGTGACGACGAGCAGGCGGCGATGGACGCCATCATCGCGTTGATCAACGACAAGTTCGGCGAGGGCCAATAGCGCCCTGCGGCGTACCTAGTCCTGCGTTGTGCTGCGCTACAGTGCCGCGCATGAGCATCCAGCTGTTCGGTGTGCCAGTTTCCCGCGGCGTCGCCATTGGGCGCGCCGTGCTCGTGGCCTCCAGCCGCGTCGATGTGGCGCACTACTTCGTCGGCGCCGACCAGGTCGTCGCCGAGGTTGGCCGTTTGCGCCAGGCGCGCGACACGGTGGCGGAAGAACTGAGCACGCTGCAGCGCGACCTACCCGACGATGCGCCGGCGGAACTGTCGGCCCTGCTGGATGTGCACCTGATGCTGCTGCATGATGAGACGCTCACTGGCGCGGCGCGCAGCTGGATTGTCGACCGCCACTACAACGCGGAATGGGCAGTGTCGGCCCAGCTGGAGGTGCTGGCGCGGCAGTTCGATGAGATGGAGGACGACTACCTGCGGGAGCGCAAGGCCGATCTCGAGCAGGTGGTGGAGCGCGTATTGCAGGCGCTGTCGCGCAAGCCCGCGGATGCGACTGTCGTTGCCGCGAACGGCCTCGCCGCGCGCGACTTTGCCGGCGAGGATCCCCTGGTGCTGGTGGCCAACGATGTCGCTCCAGCCGACATGATGCGCTTCAAGAACAGCGTATTCACCGGGTTCATCACCGATGTCGGTGGCCGTACCTCGCACACCGCGATCGTGGCGCGCAGCATGGACATCCCGGCGGTGGTCGGCGCGCGCGAGGCCAGCCGCCTGATCCGGCCCGACGATTGGGTGGTCATCGACGGTGATGCGGGCATCGTGATCGTGGAGCCGTCGCCCATCGTGCTGGAGGAGTACCGCTTCCGCCAGCGCCAGAGCGAACTGGAGCGGGCCCGCCTGCACCGCTTGCGCCATACGCCATCGGTGACTCTGGATGGCCAGGCGGTTGAGTTGCTTGCCAACATCGAACAACCCGGCGACGCCGTCGCGGCGGTGGAAGCGGGCGCCGTGGGTGTCGGCTTGTTCAGGACCGAGTTCCTGTTCATGAGCCGCGGCGGTGATCTGCCCGACGAGGATGAGCAGTTCGAAGCCTACCGCGACGCCGTCGTGGCCATGCGCGGATTGCCGGTGACGATCCGTACCGTGGATGTGGGTGCCGACAAGCCGCTGGAGCGCATGACCATCCAGGAGCTGCGGCACGAACATGTGCTCAATCCGGCGCTGGGGCTGCGTGCGATCCGCTGGAGCCTGTCGGAACCGGGCATGTTTCGCCAGCAGCTGCGAGCCATCTTGCGCGCCAGCGCGTACGGGCGCGTGCGGATACTGATACCGATGGTGGCTCACCTGAACGAAGTGCGGATGACGCTCGACGCGCTGGAGCGTGCGCGCCGGCAACTCGACGACGCCGGGCGGCTGTACACACCGGTGGAGCTGGGTGCCATGATCGAGGTGCCCGCGGCCGCAATCAGCCTGCGTCAGTTCCTGCGTTACTTCGATTTCGTATCCATCGGCACGAACGATCTCATCCAGTACACCCTGGCCATCGATCGTGCCGATGATGCCGTGTCGCATCTCTACGACCCTTGGCATCCTGCAGTGCTGGGGCTCATTGCCAAGGTGATCGCCGAGGCCCAGGCGGCCGGGAAGGGTGTAAGTGTCTGTGGCGAGATGGCCGGCGACCCGGCCTTCACCGCACTGCTGCTGGCGATGGGCTTGCGCAGCTTCTCGATGCATCCGGCGCAGATTCCGTCGATCAAGCAGCGCCTGCTCCGTGCAGATGCGCGGCGCCTCGCCGCGTCACTTCAGCGCGTGCTCGACGCCGAGGCGCCACAGGCCGAGGCTGCCAAGGTGTTTGCCGCCGGCTGAGGCGTCAAATCCGCGGCAAGGGCTTGCGCTCCTCAGAAAGCATGCTATAGTCATGGGCTGCGCTGATGAGAGAGCAGCCGCGGCCTGAAAACACAGAAGCCGAGGCAGCTCTCTAAAAATCAAAGCAGTGGAACTTGACAGGGTTCAATAAACGGGTCAAAATTCCATCTCTTTGCTGCTGACGAAAAGTCTACGCAAAAGAAGCTCTTTAACAACATACAGCCGATAAGCGTGGGCGTTTGAAGGCGAGTGCCAAGAGACAAGCAAGCAATTGCTGGTCTCGGGCCGCAAGGCCTCAAACGCTCATAGAAGTGAAGTTCACTTCAATTCTTTGAGCAAAATTCAAGATCGAACTGAAGAGTTTGATCCTGGCTCAGATTGAACGCTGGCGGCATGCCTTACACATGCAAGTCGAACGGTAACGCGGGGCAACCTGGCGACGAGTGGCGAACGGGTGAGTAATGCATCGGAACGTGCCCAGTA
>JAFLDH010000126.1 GCA_017302505.1 Burkholderiales bacterium | reverse complement strand
GCACGTGCGCGTGCGGCCCTTCGACACGCTCGACGGCGCGGCGCGCGCTGCCGCCGCGCCGCGCGCCGGGCAGGCCGCCGTGGGCCTGTTCGGCGCCGGCGTGCACCGCGAGCCGCGCCACGTGCCTGTCAGCCATGCCGACCTGCTGCGACTGCAGGCCGCGGCCGTGCCGCTGGGTCTGGGCGAAGGCCAGCGCTGCGCCTCGCTGTTCGGCCTGGCCGACCCGCTGGGCCACTACCTGGCGGTGGTGGCGCCGGTGCTGGCCGGCATCGTGCCCTGCTTCGGCGAAGGCCGCCTGCCCACTGTGGCCGAGCTGCGCCAATGCGCACCCGAGGTGGTGGCACTGCCGGCGCGGCTGCTGGACCAGTTGCGCCGCGAGACCTCGGCCCGCGCGGCACGTAGCGAAGGCCTGCCGCAGCGGCTGATCCAGCGCTGGATCACGCACGGTGGGCCGCGCGGCCTGCTGCATGCGCTGGTTGGCCGGCCGGTGGCCGTGGCGCTGGGTCTGGCCGCCTGCCGAACGGTGCTGACCGGCTACGAACGCATGACACCGGTGAGCGCGCGTTTCCTGGCACGGCTGGGCATCGCCACGCGCGGCCTGTATGGCCTGACCGAGGCCGGCGGTCCGGTGGCCGCCTTCGCGCAGGCCGAAGCGGCAACGTTGCGCGTCTTCGATGGCTATGCCGCGGCTGTGGGGCCTGCCGGCCACCTGGTGCTGCGCTTCGGCGCACAGGCGGTGGGCACCGGCGACCTGGTGCGGCTGGACCAGGGCGCCTTGCAACTGGTCGGCCGTGAGGCCGAACTGCTGACCTTGCCCGACGGCGAACGCATCGCCCCGGCGGTGGTCGAGGCCGAGCTGCAAGTCTCGCCCTATGTGAACCAGGCCGTGGCCGTGGGCGGGCCGGCCGGCGGCATTGCCGCGCTGGTGGAGCTGGACGAGGTGACGCTGCGCGACTGGGCGCGAGCCCACGGCCTGGCCTTCACCACGTTGCGCAGCTTCGCCGAAAGCTCGGAAGTCGCGCGGCTGATCGAGCAGGCCGTGGCCGAGGCCAACCAGCGCCTGCAACCGGCGCTGCGCATCGGCCGCGTGCTGCTGCTGCCGCGTGCGCTGGATGCCACCAACGGCGAGCTCACCCCGGCCCTGGCCTTGCGCCGGGCCATCGTCCGCAACCGCTATGCGCACCGCCTGGTGCAGGGAGCCCTGTCATGAAGATCGCCGTCATCGGTGCCGGCAACGTGGGCGGCACGCTGGGTCGCCGCTGGGCCGCGCTGGGCCATGAGCTGGTGTTCGGCGTGCGCGACCCTGCGCGCGAGAAGTACCAGGGCCTGGTCACGCAGACCGGCGGCCGTGGTCGCCTGGCCAGCAACCGCGAGGCCTGTGCCGGCGCGGGCGCGGTGTTGCTGGCCACGCCGTGGAACACCACCCAGGCGGCGCTGGCCGAATGCGGTGCGCTCGACGGCCAGGTGCTGATCGACGCCACCAACCCGCTGGGCGCCGACCTGCGCCTGACCCTGGGACACAGCGATTCTGGTGGCGAGCAGGTGGCGCGCTGGGCGCTTGGCGCACGCGTGGTCAAGGCCTTCAACACCACCGGCTTCAACATCATGGAAGACCCGGTGATCCAGGGCCGCCATGCGGTGATGTTCGTCGCCGGCGACGACCCGGCCGCCAAGTCGGTGGTGCTGGACCTGGCGAGCGCCATCGGCTTCGAGGCAGTGGATGCCGGGCCGCTGGCCTCGTCGCGCATGCTCGAGCCGATGGCGCAGCTGTGGATCCACTGCGCCTACCGCCAGGGACTGACGCGAGACTATGCCTTCCACCTTCTTCGCCGCGGAGCCTGAGTCATGAGCTATTCCTTGAGCGGACAACGCGCTTGGGTCTTCGGCGGCACCTCGGGCATTGGCCTGGCCTGTGCGCGGGTGCTGGCCGACGCCGGCGCGCGCGTAGTAGTGGTCGGCCGCTCGGCCGAGCGCATGCAGCAGGCGCTGGCCACGCTGCCCGCCAACGCGGTGGGCGAGGCGCTGGACGTGGCCGATGTGCCGGCGCTGGAAGCGGCGCTGTCGCGGCACGGCGGCATCGACCATGCGGTGCTGTCGATCAGCGCCGGCAGTGCCATCGGTCCCTACCGCACGTTGGACGAGGACGCGTTGCGCCGCACGCTGGAAGGCAAGTTCTGGCCAGTGCAGCGGGTGACGATGGCGGTGCTGCGGCGCATGAGCGCCGGATCCATCACCTGGATCACCGGCGCGGCGGCGCGCGCGGCCATTCCAGGCATGTCGGCGCTGGCCGCCAGCAACGGCGCGCTGCATGCCATGGTCGGCCCGCTGGCCCGCGAACTGGCACCGGTGCGGATGAATGCGGTGTCGCCGGGCTTTATCGACACGCCCTACTGGGAACGCGCGATGGACGCCGAAGCGCGCCGCCGCACCTACGAGTCGATGGCCGCGATGGTGCCTGCGCAGCGCGTCGGTACCCCCGAGGACATCGCCGGCGCAGTGCTGCTGTGCGTGGGCAACGGCTTCATGACCGGCGCGGTGATCGACTGCGACGGCGGGAGGTCCCTGGTATGAACGGAAACACTCGTCGCGGCGCCCTGGCCCGGTTTGGTGCGTTGCTGCTCGCTGGCGTCGTTGTGCCGGCCCGCGCCCAGCTGTCTTCTGCCCATCCGCTGAAGCTGGTAGTGCCTTACGGTACTGGCGGCGCCCCGGACATCCTGGCCCGTCTGTTCGCCACCGAACTGGCGGGCGCCTATGGCAGCGTGGTGGTCGAGAACAAAGGGGGCGCGGGTGGCACGGTGGGAGCCGACCTGGTGGCCAAGGCCGCCCCCGACAGCGGCGTGCTGCTGGTGACCACGGCCGCCACGCACGTGATCAATCCCTACCTGTACCCGAACTTCCCCTACGACCCGGTGCGCGACTTCACGCCGGTGGCGCTGGTGGCCTCCACGCCGCTGATGCTGGTGACTTCGGCCCAAGGCCCGTACAAGAGTCTGGCCGACGTGCTGGCCGCGGCGCGCGCCAAACCCGATGCGCTGAGCTATGCCTCGGCCGGCAACGGCACGATGCAGCACATTGCCGGTGCGCTGATGGAAAGCATTGCGCAGGTGCAGGCCACGCACGTGCCCTACAAGGGCTCGGGCCAGGTGATGCCCGACCTGATTGCCGGCCGCGTGAGCATCATGTTCAACAGCGTGGCAGCCGTCGGCCCGCTGGTGAAGAGCGGCCAGCTGCGCGCGCTGGCGGTGACCACTCGCGAGCGCCTGCCCGCCTGGCCCGAGGTGCCTACGATGGCCGAGGCCGGACTGCCCGGCTTCGAGGCCAATGCCTGGTACGCGGTATTCGGCCCGCGCGGCATGCCGCCTGCGGAGGTGCAGAAGGCGCAACGCGAGCTGGCACGTGCGCTGGACCTGCCGGCGGTGAAGGAGCGCTATGCCGTGCTCGGCCTGGAGCCGCTGCGCGGCGGCCCGGCCGAGCTGGCGGCAGTGGTCCAGCGCGACGGCCAGAAATGGAGCGTGTTCCTGCGCGAGCGCGGCATCCGCAGCACCGACTGACATGCTGGTCGACGAGCGCACCTATGTCATCGCGCCCGGCTGCCTCGCGCGCTACCTGGACTGGCACCGCGCGCGTGCGCTGCCGCTGATGCGCGAGCACCTGGGCGATCCGCTGGCCTACTTCAGCGGCGCCGACGGCGAGCTGAACACCTTCGTGCACCTTTGGGCCTATGCCGATGCCGCCGATCGCGAGGCACGCCGCGCCCGTCTGTTTGCCGACCCGCGCTGGCTTCGCTACCGCCAGGACACCAGCGCCACCGGCTGGGTGATCGCCCAGCACAACCGGCTGCTGCAGCCCGTGGCCGGCGTGGCCATGGGCCTGCGCGGCAGCCCCCGCACCTCCGAGGAAGCCCCGCATGGATGAACCCCTGAACGCCCTGGCCGACCGGCTGTGGCAAGCCGCGGCCACACGCAAGCCGATCGCCCCGCTGCGCGAGGCCGCGGCTGCTCTCGACGTGGCCACCGACGCGCGCAACGCCTATGCCATCCAGCGCATCAACCGCGACCGCCGGGTGCGCGGCGGCGACCGCGTCGTCGGCCGAAAGATCGGCCTGACTTCGCGCGCTGTGCAGCAGCAGCTGGGAGTGGATTCGCCCGACTACGGCAGCCTGTGGGCCCGCGGCGCGTATGGCGACGGCGACGAGGTGGCGAAAGCCGCCTACCTGCAGCCGAAGGTCGAGGCCGAGGTGGCGCTGGTGCTGGGCCGCGATCTGGACGCGCCTGACGCCACGGTGGCCGACCTGGTGCGCGCCACCGATTTCGCGCTGGCCGCGCTGGAGATCGTCGACAGCCGCATCGCCGACTGGCGCATCGGCCTGTTCGACACCATTGCCGACAACGCCTCGGCCGGCGCCTTCGTGCTGGGCTGCGATCCAGTGCGGCTGGACCGGGTGGCGCTGCGCGACGCGGCGATGACGTTGACGCGCAATGACGAGCCCGCCAGCCAGGGCATCGGCAGCGCCTGCCTGGGCCATCCGCTGAACGCCGCCGCCTGGCTGGCACGCGCGCTGGCCCGCGAGGGCGAACCGCTGCGCGCCGGCGATATCCTGCTCACCGGCGCGCTAGGGCCGATGGTGCCGGCATGCGCCGGCGACCAGTTCGAAGCACGCATCGCCGGCCTGGGTGCCGTGTCGGTGCACTTTGCGTGAGTGCCATGGACCTGAACCAACGGCTCAAGGACCGCGTGGTTATCGTCACCGGCGGCGCCAGCGGCATCGGCGCGGCCTGCGCGCGGCGTTATGCGGCCGAAGGCGCGCGCGTGGTCATCGGCGACCTGGATGCCGACGGCGCCGCCGCCGTGGCCGGGCCGATCGGCGGCATCGCGATGCGCTGCGACCATACCGATGCCGCGCAGTGCCAGGCGCTGGTGGCGTTGGCGCTGCAGCACTTCGGCGCGGTGGACGTGCTGCACAACAACGCCGGCACCGGCTGGACCGGCCGCTTCGGGGACATGCCGGGCGAGGCCGCGCGGCGCCTGCTGGAGGTGGGCGTGATGGGCCCGATCCTGATGACGCAGGCGGCGCTGCCCGCGCTGCGCCGCAGCGCGGTACCCAGCGGGGGCGCGCTGCTGTTCACCGCCTCGGGCCTGGGCCTGCACGGCCGGCCGATGATCGCCGCCTATGCGGCGGCCAAGCATGCGGTGCTGGGCCTGATGCGCAGCCTGGCGCTGGAGCTCGGCCCCGAGGGCCTGCGCGTCAACGCCGTCTGCCCGGGCATCGTCGACACGCCGCTGGTGCGCGCCACCACCGGCGGCTGGGGCCCCACCGAGCAGGTACTGGAGAACTTCCGCCTGGGCACGCCGCTGCGCCGCCTGGTGCAGGCCGAGGACGTGGCCGCGTCGGCGGCGTTCCTGATCTCCGATGATGCACGCAACCTGACCGGCACCGCGCTGCTGGTGGACGGCGGCGCGCACGAGGCCTGAAGGCCTTCAGCCCTCGGGCGGCTGCGGCGCCAGGATGGCGCGCACCGTGTTGCGCAGCCATTGGTGCGCGCGGCTGTGGTGGCAGCGCTCGTGCCAGTACATCGACACGTCCACCGGCTTCAGCGGCAGCGGGATCTCCACCACCCGCACGGGCAGTGTGCGCGTGACCGCCTGGGCCGCGCGCGAGGGCAGTGCCAGCACCAGGTCGGACTGCGCCACCAGCTGGCAGCCGATCAGGAAGTGCGGGCAACGCACCACCACCCGGCGCTCAAGCCCCAGCGCCTCCAGCGCGGAATCGACCACGCTGGCGAAGTAGGACAGGCCGCTCGGCGACACGCTGACGTGCGGCAGCGCCGCGAACTCCTCGGCCGTCAGCGACTGCCGGGTGGCCGGATGGTCCTGCCGAACCAGGCCCACGTAGTGGTCGGCAAACAGCGGGCCGCGGCGCAGCGCCGCCGGCGGTTCGGGGTAGTAGGCGATGGCCAGGTCGATCTCGCCGGCCTCCAGGGCCAGCTCCACGGCCCGCAGGTTCACCGTCACCATCTCGGTCGAGCAGGCAGGCGCCTGCTGGCGCAGCAACTCCACCAGCGCCGGAAGCAACAACAGCTGCGCGTAGTCGGTGGCGGTAAGGCGGAAGCGCTCGGTAGCCTTCGCCGGCTCGAAGTCGGTGGCTTTCTCGAGGATGCTCTGCAGCCGTTCGATGCCTTCGCGCACCTGCGGCCACAAAGCCTGGGCGCGCTCGGTCGGCACCATGCCTTCTCGCGTGCGCACGAGCAGCGGATCGGCAAAGCGGTCTCGCAGCCTTGCGAGCACGTCGCTCATCGAAGACTGCGACATGTCCATGCGCAAGGCCGCGCGCGACACGCTGCGCTCGCGCAACAGCATGTCGAAACATTCCAAGGTGAACAGGTCGACGTTGCGTGCCATGGAAAGGGGCATGAACACCTGATCGAAGAGTCTCTGCGCCGGCCCGCGCAGCGTCAAGCGTGGTTGTGCCCATGGACAGGGTTTCGGGCAGGCCGGGTGGACCTATCGACACCAGCGATGAGCGTCATCGCTTCGCCAGCCTATCGCATGGCATCAAGCGCTTCTAGAGTGGAGCGCACCGTGTCACACCAAGTCTGGAGATCGAACATGCCGCTGCCCTTCGACGCCCGCCACCTGCGCCGTCCTGGCCACTCCGTCCCGGTGTCGCCAGCCGACATGGCCGGTCGCGTGGCGCAGTTTGCGGACCTGCAGCCGGACATGGGCGCCTTTCCTGACATCAAGGACAGCCGTCACGCTCGCACCGTCTGGTACCTGCTTTCTCCCGAAGGGCTGGCCGGCGAGCCCAGCCCGATTCGTGCGCCCCACGGCTTCCACATGGCCGTGATGCGCATGCCCAAGGGGATGCGCCCGAGTACCCATGCCCACCCGTACAACGAGGTATTCATGCCGCTCGACGCGCGCTTCCGCTTCTACTACGGTGATGACGAGGCGCACAGCGTGGAGGTCGGCCGCTATGGCGTGATCTCGGTGCCGGGTGGCGTGATGCGCACATTCGAGAATCTCGATGATCACGACGCGCACGTGCTGGTGATCTTCGACACACCAGGCGATCCGCACACAGACATGCTGATCAGTCCCCGCGACTACGAGAACTTCTACAAGGACGGCTGGGTTCCGGGGGTGGAAGCGTCGGGTTGACAAAGGAAGAGAGAGGTTCTCCGGTCGCAACGCTGGACGCGTTCCAGCTGAGCCGGGTGAACGGGTGACGAAGATCCGTTGCTCCGGCCAACGCCACACTTGCAGCAGCTTGAGGGTCGTGGCTGGCCTTCTGCACGCATGAGGAACTGCACTTCCCGCGGAGGAGAGTTGCCGGGCGCCAGCGACGGTTCGGGCCGGGGCTATTCGTACGTCGAGGTCGCCGCAAGCCGCCGCTTTAGCGCCCCAACTCCCGCCACAGCGCCGGCTCGACTGTCGCCGCGGCCATCAAGCCGCCCATAAAGGCGGCCTGCACACCCGGTCCCATCACATCCTGGCCGGACAGCAGCAGGCCCGGCACCGCGGTGCGCAGGCGCAGCGCGTCACTGCCAAAGCGCTCGACCGTCATCTCTGTGCCGTACATCGCGCCATCCACCGCACCGACGAAGCGTCGCTGTGTCAGCGGCGTGGCAGCCTCCTTGAAGCGCACCCGCGAGGCCAACTCCGGGAAGTGACGCCCGAACTGGGCGAACAGACGTTCGGTGACCCAGTCCTTGAAGGCCAGGTAATCGCCGGCGCCCTTTTCGCCACGCAACCATGGGGCAAAGGCCTCTTGATCGACGATCGCCAGGACTTCGGCAGTGGGCGGCCCCTCCCAGGTCGGGTCCTTCAGCGAGGGGAAGCTCACGAACAGCACCGGCGCATCCTCGTCGGCCGGTTGTCGCCACAAGTGGCCAGCGTCCACGCTCTCGCTGATCCAGTGGTTGGCCGAGTTCACGCCGCAGTCAGCGAGATCACCTTCGAGCCCGAGGTACAGGGCGACATAGCCGTAGCCTGGTACCAGGCGGCCCGCCGCAGTGCGCCACTCCGGCGCGATGCCCTCGTCGAGGCATGCCACCGTGTTGGCCAGCCCCATCGCCGAGATCACATGCGGCGCGTCCGCGATGATCGTCTCGCCGCCCTGTTCGAACTCAACACCGGCCACTTTCGCGTGGTTCACGAGGATGCGATGCACGGTCGCGCCCAGGCGGCACTCGCCACCGGCGGACTGGACCGTCGCGAGCAGGCTCTGAGCGAAGCGGGCCGGGCCGCCCACTGGGTAGTAGGCACCGTCGTTGTAGGCACCCGTGACCCAGGCGTGTTCAATGAACGGTGCGGACTCCGGCGGCGCCCCGTAGTCGCCCCAGCGGGCGCCCAGCACTGCGCGGAGCCGAGGGTCACCGATCTCACGCAACTCGTCGGCCAGCGTGCGTCCACTCCAAGCCTGGATCTGCGCGGCACGCAGCAGGCGCAATCCCCACCCAAGCAGCGGCGGCAGGTTGTGCGCGGCCATCAGCGCGAAGCCGGCCTTGCGCGCGGACTCGCAATGGGTGAACCACCGGGCGATGGCGGCGTGCTGGTCCGGGAAGCGCTCCTCCAGCGCCTGTCGATAGGCGGCTTCGGGGTAGGGGATGCCGAACTCGAAGCCGGGCAGGCGGACGATGTCGTAGGGATTCGCGCAGGGCGCGAACCGCAGCGTGCCGTCACCGACCCACTCCAGCAGGCGGCGGAACTGTCCGCCCGGCCCGGGATCCGGGCTGCAGCCGCTGAGGTAGTGCACGCCGGTGGCGAACACCCAGTCGCCACGGCGAAAGGTCTGCGTCTGGCCGCCAGGGACGGTGTGCTGTTCTAGCACGAGGACGCGTTTGCCGCGCCGCGCAAGCGCCCCGGCAGCGCCCATGCCACCGATGCCCGAGCCGATGACGATCGCGTCCCACATCGACAACTCCCTGCCACGCCCCAGAGCGCTGGAGGCATTGTCTGGCCCTGTCAGGTCTGCGCTCCTGACATGGCTCAAGGTCTCGGCCGGAGTGCGTCCTGATGAAGCGAGTGCTCTCGTGCGTGCTTGCGCGTGGCTCTCCCGAGAAAGTGAACTCCAGACAGTACGAGGCCAAGGCGCTCAGCTCGAAGATCCAGCGCTGGCCCGAGATTCTGCGGGTTGGTCAGGATCGAAGCTGCGCAGAGTCACGTGCCTTCGCTATGCGGGCCTCCGCTGGACTCGGAGTGCTCTCGCACTCGCCGAGGTGGCTCGACTGCTCGGAAGCTGCCTGTCAGGGACGGCAGCAACTGGCCGTTACTGTGAAGTCGCGGGGTTCGCTGACAGCTGACTTTGACCAGCACGGCCCGCACATCGCATGTGAGGTGCCTTGCCTCGCCTCGTAGTCACGCAGCCGGCCAGTTAGTGCCGGTCGCCCTGCCACCGTCGCGCAACCCGGCACACCCCGCCCACGCCGACCAGCATCAGCGCCCAGGTGCCCGGTTCCGGCACGGGCGTCGCGTTGAGCCAATCGATGGCGCTCACGGAGGTCAGGGTTTCGTTCTCGTAGAGCACGCCGTTAACGGTTACCCCAAGCGAGCCAGCATAGCTGATGGTGTGCCCAAAGTCGATCTCTGAAGAGAACACATGCGTGCTCACGCCGTTGCCGATCGGCGCGCGCGCCAGCACGCTGGCATAGACGCCCCAGTCGAACTGGGTACCTAAGGTCACAGGCATGGCAAAGGTCACCAGCTCATCAATTGCGAAACTGCGGTTGGCGGCATCCGCCACCCAGGAAAATGTCTGGCCGATGCCGGCCGTGCCCGAGCCCGCGTTCCAGCCTGTTGTCGACCTGGACAGCTCGGCGTGGTTCTTGAAGCCAGTGATCGACGCGCGCACGGCACTCCCATTGCCGCCAAGCGGATCGCTCACCCAACCGGTGCCTGAGACGGCCAACTGGAATTTCCAGATGGCCGACTTTCCCGCCTGCCCCGGCAGGTTGACGGTCACTTTGTCCATCCACCCGCCCCCGGCCGCAGCGGGCGCGGGGAATGCGTTGGTGGCGTCTTCCTGGGCCGAAAGCTTGATCACGCCCATGCCCGCGTAGGCTTTGGCAACGCCATCGGACTGGAAGTTGGTGAAGGTGGCGTTGGCCGTCGCAGCGCTGCCAACGCCACTGAAGGTGTTGCTCTCGCACGAATACGCAAAGTCATCAAACTCCGCCTGAAGATCAGCACCCGGCACGGGCGCCTTGAAATTGACCATGTGGCGGCTCGCGCAGGCGCTGGCAAAGCCCCCAGGAGTCAAGATGGTGGCCTGGCTGGGCCCGGCGGCGTGTGCGGACGTTGCCGCCCACAGGAGCAGTGCACACGCGGCGCACCTTCTCAATGCAGACATCAGGCTCTCCTAAACGGTAAAAAGCTGCACGACGGCTACGGCGGCGTCGCCAGGCCCCGGTGCCACGGGTTTCTAGCCGCTGGCCACTGGGTCTCGACGACACCAGCACGCCCGTGGGCGGCTGGCCACGGACACCCTCAAAGACGTCAAAATCCGGCGACAGCGATCAAGCCCGCCCGGCGAAGGTGGCAAACCCCCAGCGCACGTTGTCGAGCGCATCTTGGGCGAATGCCGCTGCGGCGGCATCGAACGAACGTCCTAGGACTCCACACCCAGCACCAGCCGCACCAGCTCTGCCTGGCGGCGTACACCGGTCTTGTCGAAGATACGTGAAAGGTGGCTGCGCGCAGTCGCGTAGCTGATACCCAGGCGATCGGCAGCCGCCTGCTTGCCGTCGCCCCGAGCGATCTCCAGAGCCAGGCGCGCTTCGGCCGGCGTCAGGCCGAAGCGGCAGCGCAAGGCCCACGTGAGTTCCGCTGCCGGCGAGCCGCGCCGGTCGGCCCCGCGCCGTTCCGGATGCTCAGGCGGCGGGGTAGCGATGGGCGGCACCAAAGCAGGCCGCGCGTGCTCGGCCTGCAGGCATTCGTTCAGCCACACCGCCCGTGCGATGTGCGGCGTCAGGCGCTCCAGCGCCTGCACAGCATCGGAGCCAAAGGTCCGACGCCCCGGCAGCGTCAGCACCGTCTGGCGGCCGCCCTCCTGCCGGATCAGGCTGCCCAGCTTGTGCTGGTAGCCCTGGGGGTGGGCCCACTCGTTGTAGTAGCCACTGCGGGCGCGCTGGGCGCTGCTGACAACCATGTCGTCGGTGATGGCGCTGCCCGCGCGCGATACCGCGATAGCGTGCCACACCGCGTTCTCGGCGTGATAGGGCGTGTAGCGTGCCATCCAGTGCGGATCGGTGCGTGGCGACACCATCCAGACGATGCCTTCGGGCGCCAGCGTGCCCAGCGCCGCATCGTCGGCGCCGAAGGCGTCGGCCAGGCCCGTCAGCGCCTCATGCCAAGCTGCCGGGCTGCCCGCAGCGGCGTAGATTCCGTCAAGCACGTCGAGCAGACGGCCGCTGGTGAGGGTGGGTGGCTTGCGCATAGGGCGTTGAATCGTGCCCAAGAATCTAAAGAATGTAGGCCGGACCCGCCATCCCACGCCCGAAGCGACAACTGTGCGGCTACTCAGCCCGCTTGGGCGCCCCGCGCCCGTGCGCCTCTGGCCAGGACTTGGCCGTCGAGAAATGCCCGCAGCCTATGAAGGAACGCGTCAGCTTGCTGACCTAAAGGGGCGAGGGCTAGCTGGCGTTGAGCACGAGGTGGTCTTGTTGGGCAGCCTCGATGAGCCGGGCCTCGGCCTGGGCGTAGTTGTCCCAGAGCATGACGACCTTGGGGGCCGGGTACTTGACGGCCGACTCGAGCCAACGAGGGGTCAGATTTGCCGCCTGAACCCTGTCGGTCGTCGGTACTCCTAGAAAGCAACTGAGCGGGCTTCGGGAAGGACCGGTTATGGCCGTCACAGGTCGCCCCCGGGGCCGTTTGAAAATACTCTGCGCTGACCTGCTGCGCCGCGCTGAGCCAGGCCGCGGCAGGTGACGCCCCAAGCCGCACCGGCCTGACAAACTGTGTCGAGCGCA
>JAFLDH010000125.1 GCA_017302505.1 Burkholderiales bacterium | reverse complement strand
TCTGCTGCCGGCCGGGGCGGGCGGCCCGGCCTTCCTGGTGGGGCCGAATTTCCGTGTCATCCTGCGCTACAACAACTCCACCAGCTATGCGCTGGCGGTGGGCTTGCTGGCGCAGCGCCTTGCGGGGGGGCCGGGTGTGCAGGCCGCCTGGCCGCGCGAGTTGGCGACGCTGTCGCGCCCGCAACTGGTGGCCCTGCAGACGGCGCTCAAGCAACGCGGCTTCGACAGCGGCGCACCCGATGGCGTGATGGGCCCGGCCACACGGGCGGCGATCCGTGCGTACCAGCGCAGCGTGGGCCTGCCGGCCGACGGTTACCCGACGCTGGAGCTGCTGCAGCGCGTGCAGGCGCAGTGAACCGAGAGCGAGCCGTCGGCCGGCCGCGACCCGCCCGAGCTGATCGCAGGAAGAGCCGCCGCCGGTCTACGGCTTGAAGTCGATGCTGCGAAAGGCCTGCAGCGCGGCGGGTCGGTCCTTGCATGCGACGCCGGCGGTTTCGATGCCGCCGTCGTCGCTGAGCAGTTGCACCAGACCGGTCTGCGGCCAGACAAAGAGGGCCTCGGGCCGCAGCGTGCCCAGGTCCAGGTCCGGCACGCGAAGTGGTGCATCGGCGGCCTGGCCACTCCAGCGGTAGAGCCCGAAGTCGCCTTCGTCGGCGGTCGGGCCGGCCACCACCAGGTAGCCGGCACCTAGACGCTCGATCGCGCGCACGCCACGACCGCCCAGGTCCAGGCCGATCGCTGGGCCGAAGCTCGCCGCTGAGCCCGTGACCACTTGCATGGGGTTGCGCAGCGCCAGCACCAGGGCCTTGCCATCGCGCACCGGGTTGCGAAAGCCGATCAGCAACTGGCCGTCGGCCGTGTCCGCCAGCCCTTCGATGTTCAACCCGCCCTTGGCCTCCGGTGCCCGCAGGGCTGCTTCGGCCAGGCCCCAGGGCTTCACGGCATCGGCCTGCAGCAGCTGCTGCAGCAGGCCCGTCTGTGCGGCGTGCGAGGGCCGCAGCCGCGGCGGCGAGCTCGTGTCATCGATCTCGGTGACGAAGAAGCGGTAACGGTCGGCGCGCACCTTGCCGCTGGCGTTGCGGGCATGCGAGCTGATCCAGTAGATGCGGTTGCCGACCCGGGCTGCGCCCTCCAGGTCGGACTCGGCCTGGGTGCCCAGGTAGTGCGCCAGCGGCAGCGTGGCCACGGCCTGCGGCTGGCCGCGCCTGAAGATGCGCAAGCTGTTGTCTTCGTCGTTGGCGACGACAAAGTGCTCGGCGTCGAGCGCAACGGCCGCCGAGGCATCGCACATGCCGCGGTACAGCGTGACGGCCTGCGCGTGCAGGGCGCCAGCCCACAGCAGGGCCGCGGCAGCAAGGTGGCGCCAGGTCGGCCGCCCTGGGCCGTGGTTCGATAGCTCGTTCATCGCGTGGCTGTGTCTGTTCGTGTGGGCGCGGGTGCTTCGTTGGCGTGCCGGGCGTCGTGCCCCATCGGCCGGTTGTACCCGACGTTGCCACCCTGCCATGGTCCAATCGAACGCATTCGGTGTGGCGATGGAGGGCAGGCCCCGTTGAAGTTCGTTCGCGCAGGCGTGTTCCTGCTGGTGCTGGCTGCGCTGGGCTCGGTGTCGTTGGTGGCCACCGATTTCCAGTTGTTCCGCTACACCAACATCGTCATCTATGCGCTGGCGCTGATCGGCATGAATCTGCTGGTGGGCTACAACGGCCAGATCTCGCTGGGGCACGGCGCGTTCTATGCCATCGGCGCCTATGCCACCGCGCTGATGGTGGTGCATGCCGGCGTGCCGCACTGGCTGGCGGTGCCGCTGGCAGGCGCAATGTGCCTGGTGTTCGGCGCCCTGTTCGGCCTGCCCCTGCTGAAGCTGGCGCCGGTCCACCTGATGATGGCCACCTTCGCGATCGGCGTGGTGGTACCCACGCTGGGCAAGTGGAAGGGCGTGGAGCGATGGACCGGCGGCGCACAGGGCCTGGGCATCGACGTGCCCGCGGTGCCCTTGGGCCTGGCGATCAGCTTCGACCAGTGGATCTACCTGTTCTCGCTGGGGATGACGGCGCTTTGTTTTGGGCTGATGGTCAACCTGATGAGCGGACGCATCGGGCGCGCGGTGATCGCCATCCGTGACCATCCGATCGCGGCGCAGTCGATGGGTGTCGACGCGGTGGCCTACAAGACGGCCGTGTTCGGCTTGAGTGCGATGCTGGTGGGCATGGCGGGCGGCCTGTCGGCCCTGTCGATCAAGTACGTGGCGCCGGGGCTGTTCCACCCGTTCCTGTCCTTCGGTCTGCTCATCGGCATCGCCGTCGGTGGACTGGGCTCACTGACCGGTGCGTTGTATGGCGCGGTGGTGCTGCAGGCGATCTTTCTGGTGGTGGGCGCTTCGGCCAGCGCGCTGCGCACCCCCTATCCATCGCTGATCTACGGCGTGGTGCTGATCGTCTTCCTCAGCCTGTTCCCGCAGGGCATCGCGGGGCTGATCAGCAGTGCGGGCGGGTGGCTGCATCGAAGGCGGGGTTCGGCCGCATCGCGGGCCAGCCGTTGAGGGGCCGAGCGAGGCGCGAACCGGGCGCCGCTCCGGGCTGCATCGAGTGGATGCCGACATTGCAACCCAGCGCGCAGCCAGCTTGTAACGCGCTGGCGCTGCGTGCGCTTTGCACTTGTACGGGCCGCGGCCCATCCCGGAGCATTGCGTCTGCAGGGGCACGGGGCCGCACGGGCGGCCGCCAGGTGCCCCGCCGACACTGCCACGATGACCTTGCCGATCCCCGACCTGCTGCTGCACGAAGGCCGCTGGTTGAGCCTGGCCTGCGATCCCCTGGGATCATGGCTCGACCGCCGCCACAACCGCCACCTGCGCTTCCGCCGCAACCCTGCCCACGGCCCGCGCGGCTACCGCGCGCAGTGGGAGATCCACCGCGGGCGCTTGTTCCTGACCGGGTTCAGGGCACGCCTGGCCAACGGCCGCTTCGCCGGCATCGGCACCATCTTCGACGCCTACCCGGCGCAGTTCTATGACGAGTGTGGCGCCAACGACGCCGCCAATCAGGGCCCGGGCCGCTTTGCCTTCTGGTGCAGCGGGCCGCTGGTGTGCCCCTTGGGTGCCAGGCTCGAATACGACCGCAGCGGCCCGGCGCAATTGCACCAGGGCCGCTTGCTGCTGGATTTCCAGCGGGGCCTGCTGGTGGGGCAGCGGGTGGAGCAGGTCAGCGCCTCGCTGCAGGCCGCCTGAAGCTCAGGCCCGCAACGGCGTCTGGGCCGGCGCCACCCGGTTCTTGCCGGCCGTCTTGGCGGCATACATCGCCCGGTCGGCCAGATCGATCAAGGTCTCCACCCGCTCGGTGTCGGGCCGCAGCACCGCCAGGCCGATCGATGCGGTGCAACGGATGGCCGGGCGGCCCTCTTCGGCCAGGCTCAGGCTGCGCACGGCCTGCAGCACGCGCTCCATCACCATCAGGCCGTCGTCGATGTCGGTGCCGGGCAGCACCAGGGCGAATTCCTCGCCACCCCAACGCCCGGCCAGGTCGGTGCCGCGCAGCGCCTGGGTCACCGCCATGGACACGGCCACCAGCAGGCGGTCGCCCACGGCATGGCCATGGCGGTCATTGATCAGCTTGAAATCGTCCAGGTCCATCAGCACGGCCACCACCGGCCGGCCGCTGCGGCGCGCGAGGTCCACCTCGCGCTGCGCCAGCTCGATGAAGCGGCGCCGGTTCGACAGGCCGGTCAGCTCGTCCTGCCAGGCCAGGCGCTGCGCTGCCTGGCGCGCGTCCTCCACCTCGTGCAGCAGATGCACGATGACGCCGCTGACCGGCACCGACACCAGCAGCGGGATCAGCACCGCGAGGGCCACGTAGGCGGGGAAGTCGCCGCCGAAGCCGAGCCCCAGCGCGCCGGTCAGGCCGAACAGCGCTGCCACCGACAGCAGCACGCTGCACGCCGCCACCGCGGCGACCACCAGTGCCGAGGGGCTGCGCAGGACGATCTGCCGCCATCGTGAGTGCATGGATCGATTGTCGGCGTGAGCTGGGTCGACTTGAGCAGCGATTCAGGTGGGTGCGTGCACCGTGTCCCGGGGCGCCTCACGGCGGATCAGGTAGATGCCGCTGGCGATGATGATGGTGCCGCCGAGCAGCGTGTAGCCGTCGGGCACGGCGCGCCAGACCATCCAGTCCAGCGCCACGGCCCAGGCCAGCGCGGTGTATTCGAAAGGCGCCACGGCCGAGGCCTGGCCGTGGCGGAAGGCCTCGGTGATGGCCAACTGGCCCAGGAAGCCGCTGACCGCCAGGCCCAGCAGCAGCGGTGCATGCTCGGCCGGCACCGGCACCCATCGGCCCAGGCTCAACGCGCTGCCGCCCACCAGCAGGCCGGCCGTGGTCCAGAACAGCAACGTGGCGCTGGGCTCGGTGCGGCTGATGATGCGGCCGATCAGGTTGGAAACGGCATAGCACACGGCCGCGGCCAGCACGGCCAGCGCGCCCAGCGACAGGAAGGCAGTCTGGTCCGGCCGCAGCGCCACCACCACGCCGGCCAGGCCCACGGCAATGGCCGCCCAGTGCCGAGGTGGCACGCGCTCCTTCAGCAGCGGCACCGACAGCATCGTGATCACCATGGGTGCGATGAAGCTCAGCGTGTAGGCCTCTGCCAGGCCCAGCGTCTGCAGGCCGTAGGTGAACAGCGCCAGCAGCAGCACCGTCAGCAGCGCGCGCAGCGCATGCAGGCGCCAGCGCAGGTGGCGGCGGAACACCACGGCCAGCTCGCGCCGCCACAGCAGGTACAGCAGCACCAGCGGCATGGCGGTCAGGCCACGCAGCGCGGTCACCTGGAACGGCGGGTAGTGCCCGGCCAGCAGCTTCAGCAGCGCGTCCATGCAGCCGAACATGGCGCAGGCGGCAATCATGGCCAGAATGGCGCGCAGGTTTCCGGAGCGGGGCATGGCGGGCAGGGAAGGCCGCACCAGCATAGCGGCCCGCGCGGTGCCCTTATGCTCGGCCCACCATGCTGCAAACCCTGAAGGAACTGTTCGGCGCGCTGGTGCCGCCGCCGCCCACCGCCGGCCCGGGCGCGGCCGAGCACACCGTGCAGCTGGCCGCTGCGGTGATGCTGGTGGAGGTGATGCGCGCCGACACGCACTTCGCAGCCGCCGAGCGCCAGGCCGTCATCGATGCGCTGCGCGCCAAGTTCGCGCTGCAAGCCGACGAGGTGGACCGGCTGATCGAGCTGGCCGGCCAGGCTGCGCAGCAGGCCACCGACTGGTTCGAGTTCACCTCGCACATCAACGCGCATTTCGACATGCCGGCGAAGATCCGGATGGTCGAGGCGATGTGGCGCGTGGCCTATGCCGACGGCCACCTGAGCGAGCATGAGCGGCACACGCTGTGGCGCCTGTCGGACCTGCTGCACGTGCCGCATGGCGCGTACATCAATGCAAAGCTGCGGGCCCGGTCGGCTGGTTAGCATCGGGCCCGCAATCCCGCGGCACACCCGAAGCACAGCATGAACCCGAACCCCGACGCCGTCGTCACCCTGCAACGCCTGGCCGGCCACGTGGCCCTGGTCACGCTGAACCGGCCGCAGGCCCGCAACGCCGTCAATGGCGAGGTCGCCGCCGCGCTGGAGGCCATCGTCGACGAGACCGAGCGCGATGCCGACATCTGGGCGGTGGTGCTGACCGGCGCGCGCGAGGGCCTGGTGTTCTGCGCCGGTGCCGACCTGAAGGAGGTGTCGGCCGGCCGCGGCGAGGCGCTGTTCACCGCGCGCGGCGGCTTCGCCGGCTTCGTCGACGCGCCGCGCAGCAAGCCGTGGATCGCCGCGGTGCATGGCAAGGCGCTGGCCGGCGGCTGCGAGATCGTGCTGGCCTGTGACCTGGTGGTGGCGGCCGACGATGCCGCCTTCGGCCTGCCCGAGGTGACGCGCGGCCTGATCGCCGCCGCCGGCGGGCTGTACCGGCTGCCGCGCGCGCTGCCGCGCCAGCTGGCACTGGAGCTGATCCTGACCGCCGATACGCTGCCCGCGGCCGAGGCCCACCGCCACGGCTGGGTGAACCGGCTGGCACCGGCCGAGCGGGTGGTGGACGAAGCGCTGGCGCTGGCCGGGCGCATCACCCGCAACGCGCCGGTGGCCGTGCGCGAAAGCCTGCAGATCGCGCGCCAGGCGGTGGACCTGGACGACGCCGGGTTGCGCGCGTTGTCGATGCAGGGACGCACGCGGGTGCAGGCCACCGAGGACTATCGCGAGGGCCCGCGCGCCTTCATCGAAAAGCGTGCGCCGCGCTGGACCGGGCGCTGAACCACCTTGGGGCCGCCATGCAGACCGACAACCATTCCAAGACCATCGGCTACCTGCTGTGGATCTTCGGCTTCACCGGATCGCACCGCTTCTACTACGGCAAGCCGATCACCGGCACGATCTGGTTCTTCACGCTGGGGCTGCTGGGCATCGGCTGGCTGATCGACCTGTTCCTGATCCCGGCCATGGACCGCCAGGCCGACCTGCGCTTCCAGGCCGGGCCGATCAACTATTCGGTGGCCTGGATCCTGCTGACCTTCCTGGGCCTGCTGGGCATCCACCGCATGTACATCGGCAAGTGGCTCACCGGCATCCTGTACCTGCTGAGCGCGGGCCTGTTCGGTCTGGGCTACCTGTACGACTACTGGACGCTGAACAGGCAGATCGATGGGTTGAACCGGCAGCGGGGCTGAGAGCGTGAGAGGCAATCCAATGCACCCGCGTGAGGTCCCAGAGCAGGCCCAATCTAGGCGCGAAGCACAGCCGGGGCGGGGTCCCGGCGAAGCTTTGCAACGACGAGTGGGCCTGCTCTGGGGCCACCCCGGCGCGGGTGCATTGAATTGCCTCTCACGCTCTGAGACCAGCGCATGCAGGTTTCGACGCTTCGATGCCTGCCGCCGTCCGCTCGATTCTGCTAATGGCGCTTCGGGCCGGGCCTGCCTAGAGTAGGTCCCGGTGGCGTGCTCCGGGGTGGCGCCGCAGCACCAGGAGACAAGCAGATGCAACGCAGACAACTGTTGAGGGCGCTCGCCGCGCTGGCCCCGCTGGCGGCCCTGACCCCTGCGGCCAACGCCCAGCCGCAAACCATCAAGGTGATCGTCGGCTTCGCGCCGGGCGGCAGCGTGGATGCGCTAGCGCGGCTGGTGGCCGAATCGCTGCAGAGCGGGCTGAACCGCAGCGCCATCGTCGAGAACCGCGCCGGTGCCGGCGGCCGCCTGGCGGTGGAAGCGGTGAAGGCCGCGCCGCCCGACGGCGACACGCTGCTGCTGGCGCCGCAAGGGCCGATGACGCTGTTCCCCTATGTGTTCCGCAACCTGCGCTACGACCCGGTGCAGGATTTCGTGCCCGTCACGCGCGTGGCCAGCGGCGACTTCGCGGTGACCATCGGGCCGATGGTGCCGGCCAAGGACATGAAGGGCTTCCGCGCCTGGCTGGCCACGGCAGGCGACAAGGCGGCCTATGGTTCGCCCGGTGCGGGCACGATCCCGCACTTCATCGGCGTGGCCTTCTCGCGGCAGATCGGCGTGCCGATGACCCATGTGCCCTATCGCGGCTCGGCGCTGTCGATGAACGACCTGGCCGGCGGCACGCTGGCCATGGCGGTGAGCCCGGTGACCGAGGCGCTGGAACTGCACAAGGCCGGCCGCGTGACCATCATCGCCACCGCGGGGGCCACCCGCAGCACCTTCGTCGAGGGCGTGCCCACGCTGAAGGAGGTGGGCATCGCGGTGGAGGTGCCGTCGTGGTTTGCGCTGTATGCGCCGGCCGCCACGCCGCCGGCTACGCTGGACCGCCTGCGCCAGGCCGTGCACGCCGGTCTGACGACGCCGGCCGCCAAGGAGCGGTTGGCGCGCCTGGGCCTGGTGCCCACGCCCAGCAGCACGCCCGAACTGCTGGCGGTGCAGGCCCGCGAGCGCGCGATGTGGGAGCCGGTGATCAAGGCCTCGGGCTTCACGCCGGGAGATTGAACATGCGCCGGCCGAACATCGTCTTCATCGTCGCGGACGATCTGGGCTATGCGGATCTGGGCTGCTACGGCGGCCGCGACGCCGGCTTCGGCAAGGTGTCGCCCGTGCTGGACGCAATGGCCGCCCGTGGCCTGCGCTTCACCCAGGGCTATGCCAACTCGCCGGTGTGCTCGCCGACCCGCTTTGCGCTGATGACCGCGCGCTGGCAGTACCGGCTGCGCGGCGCGGCGGAAGAGCCGATCAACAGCCGCAGCCGTGGCAGCGCCACGCTGGGCCTGCCGCCCGAGCATCCGACGCTGCCCTCGCTGCTGCGCGAGGCCGGCTACCGCACCGCGCTGATCGGCAAGTGGCACCTGGGCTATCCGCCGCATTTCGGCCCGCTGCGCTCGGGCTACGAAAGCTTCTTCGGGCCGATGAGCGGCGGCGTCGACTACTTCACCCATGCCGATTCGTCCGGCACGCACGACCTGTGGGTGGGCGAGGAGCGCCAGGTGGAGGAGGGCTACCTCACCGACCTGATCACCGAGCGCGCGGTGGACTGGATCGCCCGCACGGCGCAAGACGAAGCGCCGCTGTTCCTGAGCCTGCACTACACCGCGCCGCACTGGCCGTGGGAGACGCGCGACGACCGCGCGCTGAAGGTCGAGGGCAGCCTGTTCCACCTGGCCGGCGGCAATGTGGAGACCTACCGGCGCATGATCCACCACATGGACGAGGGCATCGGCAGCGTGCTGCAGGCGCTGCAGCAGGCCGGGCGGCTGGACGACACGCTGGTGGTCTTCACCAGCGACAACGGGGGCGAGCGCTTCAGCGACAACTGGCCGCTGGTGGGCGGCAAGATGGACCTGACCGAAGGCGGCATCCGGGTGCCCTACATCGCGCAGTGGCCGCGGGTCATCGCGCCCGGCGGCGTGAGCAGCCAGCACTGCCTGACGATGGACTGGTCGGCCACGATGCTGGCTGCGGCCGGGGTGGCGGCGCATGCAGACTGGCCGCTGGACGGCGTGTCGCTGCTGCCGGTGCTGCGCGACCCGGCCGCCACCTTCGCGCGCCCGATGGGCTGGCGCATGAAGCACCGCGAGCAGCGCGCCTGGCGCGACGGCCGCTGGAAGTACCTGCGGGTGGATGGCCACGACTACCTGTTCGACATCGAGGCCGACGAACGCGAACGCGCCAACCGCGGGCCCTACGAGGGCGAGCGTCTGGAGCGCATGCGCCAGGCCTGGGAAGACTGGCAGGCTACGCTGCCGGCACTGCCGGCCGATGCAACGGTGAGCCTGGGCTACGGCGCGAAGGACATGCCGCAGCGCTGAGCCGCGGCGTGGCGGCGTCCCACGAATCGAGGGTTGTGCCGGCAGCCGCAAGGCGGCAGCATCGAGCAAGCATTCAACACCGGCCAGGAGATCACCCATGAGAACGAAGCTTGTTGCGGCGCTGTGCTTCACGCTGTGCACCCTGGGCGCCCAGGCCGCAGGCAGCTTCGACAGCGATGCCGAAGGGTGGAGCTCCTTCGGCAACGGGGCGGTGGGCCCGGTGTGGGAAAGCAGCGGCGGCAACCCCGGGGGATACATCAGCCAGCTGGACAGCGACAACAGCTGGGGTTACCTGGCGGCGCCGGCCAGCTACCTGGCGCCCATCGCCAGCGGCGGCCAGATGTCCTTCAGCCTGCGCCACGATTACAACGTCGGCACGTTGAACTACGGCGTGCGGGTGGCGCTGGTCGGCGGTGGGCTGACGCTGATCTCCGAGCAGGCCGTGCCCACCACGGGCTGGAAGAACTACGTCTTCACTCTCGATGCCGCAGGAGGCTGGCGCATCCACGGCGACACGCAGCAGCCCTACAACGCCGCCAACAGCGCGCCCACGGTCGCGCAATTCGATGCCGTGCTGGGCAGCCTGACCCGGGTGCTGGTGGCGGCCGACTACACCGACTACAACACCCTGACGAGTGCCAGCCACGTCGACCGGACCCAGCTGGACAACTTCCAGCTCAGCGCGCCCGTGCCGGAGCCCACGACCTGGGCGTTGATGGCCATGGGGCTGCTGCTGACGGTGCCGGTGATGCGCCGGGCCGGCTTGCGCCAGCGCTGAGCCTTGCCAGTTGCCCCGCAGGGGGCCAGTGCTCAGGCCGCGGCCGAACGCGTTCCGGCCCGCAGGAACAGCCGGGACACCGCTTGGTTGACCTCGTCGCGGTGTGCCTCGTCGGCATGGCGCAGTTCGCTCAGGGTGCCATGCAGCACCTTGGCCGTCAGGCCCCGGGCCAGTGACTCGAGCACGGCGTCCAGGTCCTCGCCGCGGGCCAGCCGACGCCGCGCGCGCGACAGCGCGGCGTCACGCCAGGCATCGGCGCGGGCATTCACCTCGCGGATCAGCGGCACGTTGTGGCGCTGTTCCAGCCAGTGCGCAAAGCTGCGCACGCCGGCATCGACGATGGCCTCGGCCTGGGCCACGGCGGCCTGGCGTTTCTCGCCGCCGGCCTGCACCAGCATCGACAGATCGTCCACCGTGTACAGGTAGACATCCTGCAGGCGCGCGACCTCGGGCTCGATGTCGCGTGGCACGGCCAGATCCACCAGGAACATCGGGCGGCGGCGGCGCTGGCGCAGCGCGCTTTCCATCGCGCCCAGGCCGATGATCGGCAGCGTGCTGGCGGTGCAGGACACCACCACGTCGAACTGGTGCAGGCGCTGCGGCAGATCGGCCAGGCCGACGGCCTCGCAGCCAAAGCGACGGGCCAGGGCCTCGCCGCGCTGCGGGGTGCGGTTGGCCACCGTCATCGACTTGGGCTTGCGCCCTGCAAAGTGCGCGGCGGCCAGTTCGATCATCTCGCCGGCGCCGACGAACAGCACCCGCACCTCGGACAGGTCACCGAACAGCTGCTGCGCCAGCCGCACTGCGGCCGCCGACATGCTGACCGAATGCGCGCCGATGTCGGTGGCGGTACGCACTTCCTTGGCCACCGAGAAGGCGCGCTGGAACAGCTGGTGCAGCGTGCTGCCCATGGTGCCGGCCTGGCCCGCCTCGCGCACGGCCAGCTTGATCTGGCCCAGGATCTGCGGTTCGCCCAGCACCATCGAATCCAGACCGGCAGCCACGCGGAAGGCATGGCGCGCGGCATCCACCTGCTGTGCCACACGGGTGTGCTGCCGCAGCGTGCTGCCGCTGGCGCCGCCCTGTTCGGCCAGCCAGTCCAGTGCCGGGCACACCAGTTCCTCCGAGGCCACGCCCTCTGCAGGGGCCACGTAGAGCTCGGTGCGGTTGCAGGTGGACAGCAGCGTCACCTCGGGCTGAGCACGGCCCAGCCGCTCGCGCAGCGAACGCAAGGCCACCGGCAATTGCTCTGGCGCAAAGGCAAAGCGACCGCGCAGGTCCAGCGGTGCGTGGTGATGGCTGAGGCTGAGGCTGAGCACGCTCATCGCAGGAGGGCTACAGGCCCGCAAAGACCACGTTGACGCCAAGTGAACATGAACCTATCCTACTTGTGTCAATTGAGCTTGACAACTAGGAGTGACATAGAAATGTTACACAAGCGTCGTCGCCAGGGGCTTGTCGCAGCCAGCGTGGAGAACCCGGCCCTGTCGGTGGCGCAGCGCATCGAGCGCGCGTTGCAGCAGGCGCTGTCCTTCGGCATGTCGCCGGAGGGCCCGCCCTTGCTGGCGGCCGCTATGCGCCATGCGGTCTTCCCCGGCGGTGCGCGCATCCGGCCGCAGCTGTGCCTGGCGGTGGCGCGGGCCTGCGGCGACCCCCATCCCGAGTTGTCAGACGCAGCGGCCGCCGCCATCGAACTGCTGCATTGCGCCTCGCTGGTGCATGACGACCTGCCCTGCTTCGACGACGCGGCCACGCGCCGTGGCGTGCCTTCGGTGCATGCGGCCTTTGGCGAAAGGCTGGCGGTGCTCAGTGGCGATGCACTGATCGTGCTGGCCTTCCAGGCACTGGCCGAGGCCAGTGCGCCCGCCACGGCGCGGTTGCTGGGCCCGCTGGTGCGCACGCTGGGCCAGCGGGTGGGCGGGCCGCACGGCATCGTCGCCGGCCAGGCCTGGGAATGCGAGCCGCGCGTGTCGCTGGCTGCCT
>JAFLDH010000124.1 GCA_017302505.1 Burkholderiales bacterium | reverse complement strand
CCGCCAGCGCGTTGCAGCTGCGGCTGCACTGGCAGCGGGCCGATGCGCTGGGGCAGGGCGGCACCGAGAACCGCCATCGGCGCCTGGCGCTGCCGGCCAGCGCAGGCCCGCCGCTGGACCTGGTGTTCGATGCGCGCAGCGGCTGGTTCAGCACCTGGTGGAGCGCACGGCTGGACACCACGCGTGACGACGGCTTGCGCCACATCCACGTGCTGGCCCCCGGCAATCCGCTGTAGCGCGCCGGCGGCCGCGGCGTGGCCTGGGCGCCTGCCTACAATCGTGGCATGGCCAGGCAACGATCGAGTGCCCCCCCCGACGATGCGGAGCCCCTGCGGGCGCTGCTGGACCAGCTGGGCCTGCGCGTCACCAAGGCGCGGTTGGCAGTGCTGCAGTTCATCCTGCAATCGCGCCGTGCCGTCAGCCACGCCGATGTCGAGAGCGGCCTGGACGATCAGCACATCGACCGGGTCACGCTGTACCGCACGCTGGACACGCTGACCGACGCCGGGTTGCTGGCCAAGAGCATCGGCAGCGACCGGGTGGCTCGCTTCGTGCCGATCCCGCGCGGCGACCACCGCCACCATGCCCACTTCAGCTGCGACCAGTGCGGCCGGTTGTATTGCCTGCCCGCCAAGCCGCCCAAGCCGGCGGCGCTGCCCGAAGGCTTCGAGGCCAGCAATGTCGAGCTGAACGTACACGGCGTGTGCGCCGATTGCGCCACCCACCCGCCGGCCTGACCACGTCCATGCGCAGCGCGCCCGCGTTGCCAGAGAACCAGGAGACATCGATGCTGCACCCCCACGCCAAGGCCCTGCTCGACCTGATGATCGAGCGCGGCGTGCCGCCCACGCACACGCTGAGCCCGGCCGACGCGCGCACCTTCTATCGCGAGCGCCGTGCCGTCACGCAGCCCGAGCCGCCACCCATCGCCGAGACCCGCGACTTGAGGGCCAACGGCCCGCACGGCGCGATCCCGTTGCGGCTGTACCACCCGCAGTCCGCTGCCGCGCGCAAGGCCGCGCCGCCGGTGCTGGTGTACTACCACGGCGGCGGCTGGGTCATCGGCGACCTGGACACGCATGACACGCTGTGCCGCGAGCTGGCCAATGCCAGCGGCTGCGCGGTGGTGGCAGTGGACTACCGCATGGGCCCCGAGCATCGCTTCCCGACGGCGGTGGACGACTGCATCGCTGCCACGCGCTGGGTGCGCGACCATGCGGCCGAGCTCGGCGTCGATGCCACACGGCTGGCGGTGGGCGGCGACAGTGCCGGTGGTAACCTGGCGGCGGTGGTGGCGATCGCGATGCGCGATGCCGGCGATCTGCCCATCCGCTTCCAACTGCTGATCTATCCGGCCACCGACCAGGGCCGCGGCTGGCCTTCGCACACCACCAATGGCCAGGGTTATCTGCTGACGGCCGACACGATGGCCTACTTCCACGACCACTACATCACCGACAAGGCGCAGGACCTGGACTGGCGCGCGTCGCCGCTGCTGCACCCCGACCTGTCGAAGCTGCCGCCGGCGCTGGTGCTGACCGCTGGCTACGACCCGCTGCGCGACGAGGCGCTGCAGTATTCGCACAAGCTCACGCAGGCCGGCAACCGCTGCACGCACCTGCTCTTCGAGCGGCAGATCCACGGCTTCATCACCATGGGCCGCGTCATCGACGAGGCCAACGCCGCCGTGCAGATCTGCGCCGCCGAACTGCGGCGCGCGCTGGCCTGAGCCTCAGGCCTGTGCCGTCTCGCCGTGCTGCGGCACGCGCACCTTCCAGCCCAGTTCGTCCTGGATGCGGATGCGCAGCGCGTCGCTGGCGTCCGGCTCGCCGTGCACCACGAAGGTCTGGCGCGGCGCATGGCGCAGGCCGCGCAGCCAAGCCATCAGCTCATCCGAGTCGGCATGGCCGGAGAAGCCCTCCAGCTGGCTGACCCGGGCCCGTACCGGCACGTAGTCGCCGTGGATCTTCACCTCGGTGGCCCCCTGCAGCAGCCGCGCGCCGCGGCTGCCGCCCACCTGGAAGCCAGCGAAGACGATGTGGTGCTTGTCCACCGGCGCCATGGCCTTCAGGTGGTGCAGCACGCGCCCGCCGGTGGCCATGCCGCTGGCCGAGATGATCACGCTGGGCCAGCGCGAGCGCGTCAGGCGCATCGACTGCGCTGCATCGCCCACCATGCGCACGCCGTCGCTCAGGTGCGCGGCCTCGCGTGGCGCCAGCCGCAGCAGCCGACGGTGCCGGTGGTACAGCGCGGTGGCCTGCACGGCCATCGGGCTGTCCAGGTACACCGGCAGGTCGGGCGGTATCTGCCCGGCGGCCTTCAGCCGCTGCAGCACCAGCATCAGCGCCTGTGCCCGGCCCACCGCAAAGGCCGGCATCAGCACGCTGCCGCCGCGCTGCACCGTGTCGCGCACGATCTGCGCCAGTTGCGCCGCGGCATCGGCCTGCGGGTGCATGCGGTTGCCGTAGGTCGATTCGATCAGCAGCACCTCGGCCTCGGGCAGCGGCTGCGGTGGCGGCATCAGCAGGTCGTGCTGGCGGCCCACGTCGCCGGAGAACACCAGCCGCTCGGCCCCCGCCTGCAGCGTGATGGCGCAGGCGCCCAGCAGGTGGCCCACCGGCGTGAAGCCGATGCGCACCTTGCCGCACCAGGCCTCGCGGCCCGGCGCCACCGCCTCGATGCGGGCGATGGCGCGCTGCGCATCGCGCCGGGTGTACAGCGGCAGCGCCTTGGCATGGCGTGAATAGCCGTAGCGGTTGGCGCGGCGCGCGTCCTCTTCCTGCAGGTGCGCACTGTCCAGCAGCAGCACCTCGGCCAGGTCGCGGGTGGCCGGGCTGGCGTAGATGGGCCCGCGGTAGCCGTGCTTCACCAGCACCGGCAGCCAGCCGCTGTGGTCCAGGTGGGCATGGCTGAGCACCACCGCGTCGGCGCCCAGCAATTCGGGGCCCGGCGGCAGCCAGTTGCGTTCGCGGTGCACCTTGAAGCCCTGGAAAAGCCCGCAGTCGAGCAGCACCGACTGCCCGCCGATGCGCACCAGGTGGCGCGATCCGGTCACGCTGTCGGCCGCGCCGTGAAAGCTGATCTGTAGGCTCATTCGGCTCCCAGTTCCTGCAGTTCGCCCGATTCGATGATGCGCACGCCGGCTGGCGGCTGGCGCATGCCCTGGATCATGGCGCGTGCCACGACATCCGCCTTGATCGGGCGCACGCCGGCGGGTATCAGCCCGGCAAACGGTGTGCTCAGCCACAGCGCCAGACGCTCGGCGGTGCGCGGGGGCTGGCCGAGTGCGCTGCGGTCGCCGGCCAGCAGCGAGGGCCGTGCGATCAGCACGCTGTCGAAGCCCAATGCAGCGACGGCCTGCTCCATCTCGCCCTTGACGCGGTTGTAGAAGCTGGCCGCGCGCGGGCTGGCGCCCAGCGCCGAGACCACCGCGAAGTGCCGGGTGCCGGCATCGCGCGCGGCCTGCGCAAAGCCCAGCACCGCATCGAAATCCACCGCGCGGAAGGCCGCCTGCGAGCCGGCCTGGCGGATCGTGGTGCCCAGGCAGCAATAGGCCTGTCGGGCCGGCGGCAGCGCCGGTAGCTGCGCGAAATCCACCGCCTGCCACTGCACGCGCGCATCGGCCGGCGCCGGCGGCCGGCGCACCAGCGCATGCACCTGCGGCGGCGGCACCTGCGCCAGCAATTGCGCCAGCAGGGAGCGGCCGATCAGGCCGGTGGCGCCGGCCACCAGCACGCCGGATGCGGAGGTGTTTTTGACCATCTTCGGGATAGCGGAGGGTGTTTGCGGCCCGACTGTATCGGCAGGCCGTTGCCGAACGGTGCAGACTGGGGTGATCCGCAGGCCGCGACGCGCCGACGCGCCCTTAGACTGTCTGCAACCCCCTTCGAAAATGAAAGCAGAACAGCATCTGCGGCTCAGCCTTGTCGGGCCCCAGACCGACGCCGGCGGCCTGCTGCGCCATGGCTGGCAGCCGGTGGCCTTGCTCGACGATCTGCAGGCCGCGGACGTGCCGTATCCGGTGCTGCCGTTGCGCGTGCTGGGCCAGTCGTTGCTGCTGTTTCGCGATGCGCTGGGCCGGCCCGGCCTGATCGACCGCACCTGCCCGCACCGCGGCGCGGACCTGCTGCTGGGCACCAACCAGGGCGATGGGTTGCGCTGCGCGCTGCATGGCTGGAAGTTCGACATCGACGGCCACTGCCTGGACATGCCCGGCGAGCCGGCCGGCTCGCCGCTGTGCAAGCGCATGCGCCAGCGTGCCTATCCGTTGCTGCCGCGGGCCGGCCTGCTGTTTGCGTGGCTGGGCCCGGCCGGCACCACGCCCGATGCGCTGCCGCCGCTGGCCTGCCTGGCCGCACCGGGCAGCCATGCGGTGTGCGTGCGTGCGTTGTGGCAATGCCATTGGCTGCAGGCGATGGAACTGAGCCTGGACCCGCTGGCCGCGCAGTCGCATGCCGCAGTGGAACTGCGCGTGGATACCCCGGCCGCAGGGCTGTTGCGCTGGACGGCGCTGCGGCATGTCGATGACGCTCGCCTGCATGTGCGCATGGCGCAGGCGCTCAGCCCGAACATCGTCGTCACCCCCTTGTCGCAAAGCCTGACGCTGACCCGCTGGTTCGTGCCGCAGGACGACACGCACACGGCGGTGTACAGCATCGTCAGCAGCTTCGATGCGCCGCTGGAGGCGGGCAGGCTGCCCGAAGACGCGCTCGGCCTGCGCGAGCAGCGCCTGGCCGAAAGCATGGGCCCGCTGCAGGACCGCACGCGCGAGCATGCCGTGGCCAGCGACAAGGCCATCGTGGCCTGGCGCAGGCTGCTGCTGAAGCAGATGGATGCGTTGCGCTTTGGTGACCGGCTGCCGTCGGCGGCCGACGCGCTGCAGGCGGCCGCGGCCAGCGGGCTGGACAGCATCGAATGCCTGGTGCCGGCCCGCGACTGGCAGCGCCATTGCAGGCAGGCCGTGGCCGCCCGGCGCGAGAGCGCGGTCTGGCAAAGCACCTGAGCGCTTAGCATCGGGGCCCGTCCCGACATGCAGCCGGCCAAGCCCCGATGGAGTCCTACACCAACCGCACCTTCGACGAACTGCAGATCGGCGAGTCGATCACCCGTTCGCACAAGCTCACGCAGCCCGACGTCGAAGGCCTGGCCTTCGTCTCCGGCGAACTGGATGCCTTCGACGGCGACACGGCGCGTGCGCCGGTGGCCGAGGCGGTGGCGGCCAATGCGCTGATCAGCGGCCTGCTGCAGCGCCGGCTGCCCGGCCCGGGCACCGAGATCGTCGCCCAGCAGCTGCACTATGGCGGCACGATGCATGTGGGCGACGAGATCAGCGGCACGCTGACGGTGCGCGAAAAGCGCCCCGCCACGCGGGAGGTGGTGTTCGACTGCCGCGTCAGCTGCGGTGCGGCCGAGCTGGTCAGCGGCAGCGTCACCGTCATTGCGCCCGCGCAGCGCATTGCGCTGGAGGGCCTGGCCGCGCCGGAGATCGTGCTGCGCCACAACGACGTGTTCGCGCGCCTGCTGCGTGGCTGCCGCGGCATGCCGCCGGTGCCCTGCGCTGTGGTGCACCCCTGCGACCATGATTCGCTGCTGGGCCCGCTGGAAGCCGCACGGCGCGGCCTGATCGTGCCGGTGCTGGTGGGCCCGCAGGCCAAGATCCGCGCTGCCGCACAGGCTGCCGGTGCCGACCTGAGCGGGCTGCGCATCGTCGATACCGAACATAGCCATGCCGCTGCGGACGCGGCCGTCGCCATGGCTCGCAGCGGCGAGGTGCAGGCGCTGATGAAGGGCAGCCTGCACACCGACGAATTGATGGGCGCCGTGGTGGCCAGCGCCACCGGGCTGCGCACCGCGCGGCGCATCAGTCATGTGTTCGTGCTGGACGTGCCGGCCTACCCGCGCATGCTGCTGATCACCGACGCGGCGATCAACGTCGCGCCCAAGCTGCGCGACAAGGTGGACATCGCACAGAACGCCATCGAGCTGGCGCAGGTGCTGGGCATCGCGCAGCCGCGCGTGGCCATCCTGGCGGCGGTGGAGACCGTCAACCCCGACATGCAGAGCACGCTGGATGCGGCGGCGCTGTGCAAGATGGCCGACCGCGGCCAGATCAGCGGCGGGCTGCTCGACGGCCCGCTGGCCTTCGACAACGCCGTCAGCGAAGCCGCGGCGCGCACCAAGAAGATCGAATCGGCGGTGGCTGGCCGCGCCGACATCCTGCTGGCGCCGGATCTGGAGTCCGGCAACATGATGGCCAAGCAGCTGCAGTACCTGGCCGGCGCCGACAGCGCCGGCATCGTGCTGGGCGCGCGCGTGCCCATCGTGCTGACCAGCCGTGCCGATTCGGTGCGCTCGCGCCTGGCCTCGACGGTGGTGATGGCGCTGCTGGCCGATGCGCAACGGCGCAAGCAGGCGGCGCCGGCCGGATGAGGCCGCCTGAAACGACAACCGGAGACCGATGATGAGCACGCTTCCCACCACCGCCCTGCAATTGCGTTCGCTGGTTCGCGACAGCGGCGAGATCGAGGTCTCGCTGGCCGAGGTGCCGCTGCCCGCGCCCGGCCCCGACGAGGTGCTGGTGCGCGTGGAGGCCACGCCGATCAACCCCAGCGATCTGGGGCTGCTGTTCGGCCCGGCCGACCTGTCCACGCTGCAGGTCGGCGGCAGCGCCGCGCGGCCGGTGGCCACCGCGCGCATCCCCGAACGGGCGATGGCCGGCATGGCCGGCCGGCTGGGCCAGTCGCTGCCGGTGGGCAATGAAGGTGCCGGCACGGTGGTCCAGGCCGGCAGCGCGCCGGCTGCGCAGGCGCTGTTGGGCCGCAAGGTGGCGCTGATCGGCGGCGCGATGTATGCGCAGTACCGCAGCATGCCGGCCGCGCAATGCCTGCCGCTGCCGGCCGATGCCACGGCAGCCGACGGCGCGTCCTGCTTCGTCAACCCGCTGACCGCGCTGGGCATGGTCGAGACGATGAAGCTCGAGGGCCACCAGGCGCTGGTGCACACCGCGGCAGCGTCGAACCTGGGGCAGATGCTGAACCGCATCTGCCAGAACGACGGCATCGGCCTGGTGAACATCGTGCGCAAGCCCGAGCAGGCGGCGCTGCTGCGTGCGCAGGGCGCAGTGCATGTGTGCGACCAGTCCCAGCCCGACTTCCTGGCCACGCTGACCGATGCGTTGGCGGCCACGGGCGCCACCATCGCCTTCGACGCCATCGGCGGCGGCCGGCTGGCCGGGCAGATCCTGTCGTGCATGGAAGCGGCCATCAACCGCAACACCAAGGAGTACAGCCGCTACGGCTCGGCGGTGCACAAGCAGGTCTACCTGTACGGCATGCTCGACACCAGCCCCACCGAGATCGTGCGCAACTTCGGCATGGCCTGGGGCATGGGCGGCTGGCTGCTGTTCCCCTTCCTGCAGCGCATCGGCCCGGCCGCAGCGCAGAAGCTGCGCGAGCGCGTGGCCGCCGAACTGAAGACCACCTTCGCCAGCCACTACACCCGCACCGTGTCGCTGGCCGAAGCGCTGTCGGCCGAGGCGATCGGCGTGTACGCGAAGCGCGCGACCGGCGAGAAGTTCCTGATCGACCCGAGCCGCGGTTGAATCAGCCGCGGGCACGGCGGCGGGCCAGGCCCGCCACGCCGGCCAGGCCCAGACCCATCAGCGCCCAGGTGGCGGGCTCGGGCACGGGCTGGGCGGCGGTGAAGGAGGTGATTTCGAAGTCCACGTAGTAGGCGAAGTCCGACGCGGTCATGGGGCGGCTGTCGGTCTTCACGTAGTAGGCCCGCCCGGTGGCCGAAGTGGCGAAGCTCAGATCGGGTGCCTGGTTCACGCTGCTACTGGAAATCATCTTGCCGCTCTGGTTCGCATCCAGAAAGGTCAGCGTGAAGCTGTTGCGCGGCAGATTCGTGAAGCACGGGTTCTGGCCCTCAGGTGCGCAGGCATCCTGGAAGGCCTCGTACTGGAACTGGTCTATTCCGCTGTTGTGGAAGTAGGCCGTAACCTCGGAGTTCAGCAAGAAGTACGGCGGATCGATGCCGATGCTGCTTTGCCCACCAGGCAGGCTGAAGCTGGCCATGACGACGCCGATCGGTGCAGCCGGTTGGGTGCCCATGAAGTGCATGTACTCGTACTTCACCGTGCTGAAGGTGGGCAGCACAGGCGACACAAAGGTGGCGACGGCTAGATCGACCACGATGCTGCCCGAGATCTGCTGCCCCACCCAGGTGAGGTCGGTGACCGAGGCGGTGATCTCGCCGGCAAAGTTGTAGGTCTTCGGCGCGGCCTGGGCGCCGCCGGCCACAGCCAGCCAGACGGCGGCAACCAGAGGGGTGGCGACAAACTTCATCGGGGCTCCTCCTGCGACTCCACAGTGTCGCAAGTCACTATAGAAGCCCCTGCCGCCAATACGGTGGCGAACGACCCCCCGCGAATGCGGGGGGGCGCCTCAGACCGCGTTCAGCGCCCGCTCGAAGGTGCTGACCGTGCGGTCCAGGTTCATCAGCTTGTCCAGTCCGAACAGGCCGATGCGGAAGCTGCGGAAGTCCGGCCCTTCGTCGCAGGCCAGCGGCACGCCGGCGGCGATCTGCAGGCCCTGTGCGGCGAAGGCGCTGCCGTTGTGCCAGTCGGGCCGCTCGGTGTAGCTGACCACCACGCACGGCGCCTGGAAGCCCTTGGCGGCCACGCTGGCGATGCCGCGCGCTTCGAGCAGTGCCCGCACCCGGTCGCCCAGCGCCTGCTGCGCATCGCGCGCTGCGGCAAAGCCCATGGCTGCCGTCTCCTGCATCGCGTCGCGCAGCTGCGCCAGGCCGTCGGTGGGCAGCGTGGCGTGATACGCGATCTGGCCCTTCTCGTGCGTCTGCATGATCGACAGCCACTTCTTCAGGTCCATCGAGAAGCTGCTGCTGGTGCTGCCTTCCATCGCGGCCAGCGCGCGTGCGCTGAGCATCACCAGGCCGGCGCAGGGCGTGCTGCTCCAGCCCTTCTGCGGCGCGCCGACAATGATGTCCACGCCGGTGGCTTCCATGTCCACCCACATCGCGCCGGAAGCCACGCAGTCCAGCACGAACAGGCCGCCGTGCGCGTGCACCGCGTCGGCCACGCGGCGCAGGTAGTCATCGGGCAGCATCATGCCGGCCGAGGTCTCCACATGAGGCGCGAACACCAGTGCCGGCTGCTGCGCGCGGATGGTGGCCACCACCGCGTCGATGGGTGCCGGCGCAAACGCGGCCTGCGGCCCTTCGGCCACGCGGCGGGCCTTCAGCACCAGCGTCTCCGCGGTGATCGCACCCATCTCGAAGATCTGGCTCCAACGGTAGCTGAACCAGCCGTTGCGGATGACCAGCACCTTCTTGCCGGTGGCGAACTGCCGGGCCACCGCTTCCATGCCGAAGCTGCCGCTGCCCGGCAGCACGATGGCCGCCTGTGCAGCGTAGACCTGCTTCAGCGTAGCCGATACGTCCTGCATCACGCGCTGGAAGCGCTGCGACATGTGGTTCAGCGCACGGTCGGTGTAGACCACCGAGTATTCGAGCAGGCCGTCGGGATCGACGTGGGGGAGCAGGCCGGGCATGGTGCCTCCGCAAGGGTTCTTGTATGGGCCCGCAGGTTATCAGGCACGCGGCCCCGCTGCCGGAAAGGCGCTGCGCAGGAATGCCCACCGGCTCCTAGAATCAATGTTCGCCTTAGCAGGAGCCGCGATGGACACCCGCACCTCACCGATCCGCCTGCGGCTGACGCAACTGCGCGAGGAGATGTCGCGCCGCGGCGTCGACGCGCTGCTGGTGCCCAGCAGCGACCCGCACTTGTCCGAGTACCTGCCCGAGCGCTGGCAGGGCAGGGTGTGGCTGTCGGGCTTCACCGGTTCGATGGGCACGCTGGTGGTCGGCGCGAAGCGCGCCGCGCTGTTCGCCGACAGCCGCTACTGGGTGCAGGCCGAAGCCGAGCTGGCCGGTAGCGGCGTCGAGCTGGTGCGCATCCAGACGGCGGCATCGCCCGCACACCTGGACTGGATGGTGGAGCAGGTGCCGCGCGGCGGCCTGGTGGCGGTGGACGGCCAGGTGCTGAGCCTGGCATCGGCCCAGGCGCTGAAGACGCGGCTGGATGCCGCCGGCATCCGCCTGCAGACCACGCCCGACCTGCTGGACGCCATCTGGCCCGAGCGGCCGGCACTGCCCGCCGAGCCGGTGTACGCGCACGCGGCGCCGCACGCGCCGCGCAGCCGCGCCGAGAAGCTGTCGCTGGTGCGCGAGGCCATGGCCCGCCAGGGCGCGAACCGGCATTTCGTGTCCACGGTGGACGACATCGCTTGGATCACCAACCTGCGCGGCAGCGACGTCGAATACAACCCGGTGTTCCTGGCCCACCTGCTGCTGGACCTGAGCGGCGGGCAGCTGTTCGTCGGCGAAGGCAAGGTCAGCGATGCACTGCGCGCGCAGCTGGCGGCCGACGGCATCCGCTTGGCGGACTATGCCGCAGCCGGTGCCGCGCTGGCCGCGCTGGGTGAAGCCGATGTGCTGCTGCTGGACCCGCGGCGCGTGACGCTGGGCTTTCGCGAGCAGGTCGGCCGCGGCTGCCGGGTGGTGGAGGCCATCAACCCGAGCACGCTGCTGAAGAGCCGCAAGACCGAGGCCGAAGCGGCGTTCATCCGCGAGGCCATGGTCGAGGACGGCGTCGCGATGTGCGAGTTCTATGCCGAGTTCGAGGCCGCACGCGCCCGCGGCGAGCGCTGGAGCGAACTCACCATCGACGAGCGGCTGAGCGCGGCGCGGGCCCGCCGGCCGGGCTTCGTGGGTCTGAGCTTTTCCACCATCGCCGCCTGGCAGGGCAACGGCGCGATGCCGCATTACCGGGCCACACCCGACGCGTTTGCCCACCTGGACGGCGACGGCCTGCTGCTGATCGACTCGGGCGCGCAGTACCTGGGCGGCACCACCGACATCACGCGGGTCTGGCCGATCGGCCAGGTGACGCCGGCGATGCGCCGCGACTACACGCTGGTGCTGAAGGGCACCATGGCCTTGAGCCGCACGCGCTTCCCGCGCGGCACGCTGAGCCCGATGCTGGACGCCATCGCGCGTGCGCCGCTGTGGGCCGAGGGCCTGGACTTCGGTCATGGCACCGGCCACGGCGTGGGCTACTTCCTCAACGTGCACGAAGGTCCGCAGAGCATCAGCCGCACGGTGCCCGATGCGCACATGGCGATGGAGCCCGGCATGATCACTTCCATCGAGCCCGGCGTGTACCGGCCGGGACAGTGGGGCGTGCGCATCGAGAACCTGGTGATGAACGTGCCGGCGCCCACGCCCGAAGGCAGCACCTTCGCCGAGATGCTGGAGTTCGAGACGCTGACGCTGTGCCCGATCGACACCACCTGCCTCGACCGCAGCCTGCTGCGCGATGACGAAGTGGCCTGGCTGAACGCGTACCACGCCACCGTGCAGCAGCGGCTGGCGCCGCGCCTGCGGGGCGAGGCGCTGGCCTGGCTGCAACGGCGCTGCCAGCCGATCTGATGCAGGGCGGCCGCGCCCTCGGCATCGACCTGGGCGGCACCAAGATCGAAGCCCTGCTGCTGGACGCAGACGGCCAGCTGCTGTGGAACCGCCGCATCGACACCCCGGCCGGCGACTATGCCGCCACGCTGCAGGCCATTGCCGCGCTGGTGCAGCAGGCCCGGCAGGCCGGCGGCGGCCCGTGCAGCATCGGCCTGGGCACGCCGGGCAGCCTGACGCCCGAAGGGCTGATGAAGAACGCCAACTCGCAGTGCCTGAACGGCCGGCCGGTGCAGCGCGACCTGGAAGCCCTGCTGGGCCAGCCGGTGCGGCTGGCCAACGATGCCAACTGCCTGGCGCTGTCCGAGGCCACCGACGGCGCCGGCGCGGGTGCCGAAGTGGTGTTCGCGGTGATCCTGGGCACCGGCACCGGGGCCGGCATCGCGGTGCGCGGCCGCGTGCTGCGCGGCCCCAACGGCCTGGCCGGCGAATGGGGCCACAACCCCTTGCCCTGGGCCGTGCCGGGCGAGGACCCGCTGTTCGACTGCTACTGCGGCCAGCGCGGCTGCAACGAGACGGTGCTG
>JAFLDH010000123.1 GCA_017302505.1 Burkholderiales bacterium | reverse complement strand
CGGCCGCGGCCAGCCGGCCGGCCAGCGGCAGCGCGCGGGCCATCAGCTCGCTGTCGAAGGGCGGGTCGAGCAGCACCAGGTCGAAGCTGCCCGCCGGCGCCCGCGCCATCCAGGCCAGCGCATCGGCCCGCTCGACGCGCAGCGTGCCGGCCTGCAGCCGCTGCTGCGCCGCGCGCAGCCGGGCCACGGCTTCGGCGTCCTGCTCCAGCAGCAACACCTCGGCGGCGCCGCGCGAGGCCGCCTCGAAACCGAGGGCGCCGCTGCCGGCAAAGGCATCCAGGCAGCGCCAGCCGGCCAGATCCTGGCCCAGCCAGTTGAAGAGCGTCTCGCGCACCCGGTCGGGGGTGGGTCGCAGGCCGGGGCGGTCGGCCACCGGCAGCTTGCTGCGCTTCCATTGCCCGCCGATGATGCGCACCTCGTGCGCCACCGCGGGCTTCACAGCCGCACCGGGATGCCGTCGTGGGCCATCAGCGCCTTGGCCTGGGCCACCGTGAACTCGCCGTAGTGGAAGATGCTGGCGGCCAGCACCGCATCGGCGCCGCCCAGGCGGATGCCCTCGGACAGGTGCTGCAGCGCGCCGACGCCGCCCGAGGCGATCACCGGCACCGGCACCGCATCGCTGACCGCGCGCGTCAGCGCCAGGTCGAAACCGCTCTTGGTGCCGTCGCGGTCCATGCTGGTCAGCAGGATCTCGCCGGCGCCCATGTCGGCCATGTGGCGGGCCCAGTCCACCGCGTCCAGCCCGGTGTTCTTGCGCCCGCCATGCGTGTAGACGTCCCAGCCACTGTCGTCGGCGCGACGCTTGGCATCGATGGCCACCACGATGCACTGCGCGCCGTACTTGTCGCTGGCGTCGCGGATGACCTGCGGGTTGGCCACCGCGGCCGAGTTGAAGCTGACCTTGTCGGCCCCGGCGTTCAAGAGCCGGCGCACGTCGGACACCGTGCGCACGCCGCCGCCGACCGTGAGCGGGATGAACACCTGCGAGGCCACCGCCTCGATGATGTGCAGGATCAGGTCGCGCCCGTCACTGGTGGCGGTGATGTCCAGGAAGGTCAGCTCGTCGGCGCCCTGCTCGTTGTAGCGCGCGGCAATCTCCACCGGATCGCCGGCGTCGCGCAGCTCGACGAAGTTGACGCCCTTGACGACCCGCCCGCCGGTGACGTCCAGGCAGGGAATGATGCGTTTGGCGAGCATGGACGGACGGACTTTCAGGACGGCGGGCGCGACACCAGGATTATCCCTCCCCCTAAGCCGATCCAACGCTGCGGGGAATCGAGGCAGGCCGGTGCTCGTATAGCTTCAGGTGAAGGATGGTCCTTCACAACCCCAGGAGGACTCTGCCATGCGTCTTGTTCCCTCAGTCCTGGTCGCCGCAGCGACCCTTGCCATGGCCGCACCGGCCCTGGCCCACGAAGTCATCTACGTCGGCACGCTCAGCGGCGCAAAGGAGTCTCCGCCGAACCTATCTCCGGCGACCGGCACGGCGAAGCTGACGATCAACGACCACGAGAACACCATCCGGGTGGAGTTCAGCTTCGCCAACCTGATGGGCGACCTGACGGCCGCCCACATCCACGGTCCCACGGCAGTTGCGGACTCCGGCACGGCCGGCGTCATGACGACGTTGCCTACCTTCCCGGGCACGCCGACCGGGCTGAAGTCAGGGGTCTTCGACCAGACCTTCGACTACGACCTCGCGTCCAACTGGAATCCGAACTTCCTGAACGGCGCCCCGCGCAACGGCGACACCAGTCTGGCGTTCGCGACCTTGATCACCGCGATCGCCGACGGCAAGGCTTACCTCAACCTGCATTCGACCTCCGTGCCGGGCGGGGAGATCCGTACCTTCTTCCAGCTGGCACCGGTGCCCGAGCCACAGACCTACGCCCTGATGCTCGCGGGCTTAGGGATGCTGGGCTGGGCAACCCGGCGCAAGCGGATGCCTATCTGACGCAGAGCTGGCTGGCTGCCCTAAGCCTGGCGGGGCTCAGCCCGCCAACTCGTCGGCGCGCGCCTGCGCGGCGCTGAAGTCCAGCGAGCCGGTGTAGATGCTGCGGCCGCAGATCACCGCCTCGATGCCTTCGGATTCCACCGCGCAGAGCCGCTCGATGTCGGCCATGTCGGACAGGCCACCCGAGGCGATGACCGGGATGCTCAGCGCCTGCGCCAGCTTGACCGTGGCCTCGATGTTGACGCCGGTGAGCATGCCGTCGCGGCCGATGTCGGTGTAGATGACGCCCTCGACGCCATAGTCCTCGAACTTCTTCGCCAGGTCGATGACCTCGTGGCCGGTGAGCTTGCTCCAGCCGTCGGTGGCGACCTTGCCGTCCTTGGCGTCCAGGCCGACGATGATGTGGCCGCCGAAGGCGCTGCAGGCGTCCTTCAGGAAGCCCGGGCTCTTGACCGCGGCGGTGCCGATGATGATGTAGGACACGCCGTCGTCCAGGTAGCGCTCGATGGTGTCCAGGTCGCGGATGCCGCCGCCGAGCTGCACCGGGATCTCGTCGCCCACCTCGCGCAGGATGCTCTTGATGGCCGGCTCGTTGACCGGCTTGCCCGCGAAGGCGCCATTCAGGTCCACCAGGTGCAGGCGGCGCGCGCCGGCGTCCAGCCAGCGCCGGGCCATCGCGGCCGGGTCGTCGCCGAAGGTGGTGGAGGACTTCATGTCGCCTTGCTGCAGGCGAACGCACTTGCCGTCCTTGAGATCGATGGCCGGTATCAGCAACATGGCTTCGGCGGGGGGTGGGGTGTCGGGGTCCCGAAGGGCGCGTCAGGGCTTCCAGGCAAGGAAGTTCCGGTACAGGGCCAGGCCGTGGTCGGCGCTTTTCTCGGGGTGGAACTGGGTGGCAAAAATGTTATCGCGGGCGACGGCACTGGTAAAGCTGCTGCCGTACTCGGTGCGCCCGGCGCTGTGCCGGGCGTCACTGGGCTGTGCATGGTAACTGTGCACGAAATAGAAGTACGCGCCATCGGGGACGCCCCGCCACAGCGGGTGCACCTGGCCGTCGTGGGCCTGCTGGAACACCCGGTTCCAGCCCATCTGCGGCACCTTGTAGCGGCTGCCGTCGGCCTGGCGCTGGCCGTCCAGCCGGAAGCGTTGCACCCGGCCGGGGATCAGCCCCAGGCCCGGTGTGTCCTGCTCCTCGCTGTGCTCCAGCAGCATCTGCATGCCCACGCACACGCCCATCAGCGGCTTGGCGGCCGCGGCTTCCAGCACCGCGTCCTTCAGGCCGGAATCGTGCAGCTCGCGCATGCAGTCCCGCATCGCGCCCTGACCGGGCAGCACCACGCGCTCGGCGGCGCGCACGTCTTCGGGGCGCTGGGTGACGATCACCTCGAAGCCGCTGCCCTGGGCGACGTGCATGACGGCCTGCGACACCGAGCGCAGGTTGCCCATGCCGTAATCGACCACCGCCACCACGCGCGTCATCGCCAGGATTCCTTAGAGACTGCCCTTCGTCGACGGGATGACGCCGGCCGAGCGCGGGTCGGGCGTCAGCGCCATGCGCAGCGCGCGGGCGAAGGCCTTGAACACCGTCTCGCACTGGTGGTGCGCGTTCTGGCCCTTTAGGTTGTCGATGTGCAGCGTGACCAGCGCATGGTTGGCAAAGCCCTGGAAGAACTCGAAGGCCAGCTGGGTGTCGAAGCCGCCGATCATGCCGGCCTTGAAGGGCACGTCCATGTGCAGCCCCGGGCGGCCGGAAAAGTCGATCACCACCCGCGACAGCGCCTCGTCCAGCGGCACGTACGCATGGCCGTAGCGGGTGATGCCCTTCTTGTCGCCGATGGCCTGCGCCACCGCCATGCCCAGCGTGATGCCCACGTCCTCCACCGTGTGGTGGCCGTCGATGTGCAGGTCGCCCTTGGCGTCGATCTCCAGGTCGATCAGCCCGTGGCGGGCGATCTGGTCGAGCATGTGGTCGAAGAAACCGATGCCGGTGGCCAGCGTGGCCTGGCCTGTGCCGTCGAGATCGACGCGCACGCGGATCTGCGTTTCCTTGGTGTCGCGGCGGACGTCGGCAACACGGTTCATAGGCTGGCCTTCAGCGCCTGGATCATGGCGTCATTTTCCTCGGGGGCGCCCACCGTCAGGCGCAGGCAGTTGGCCAGCAGCGGATGCAGGCCGGCGATGTTTTTCACCAGCACGCCGCGCGCCTTCATGCCCTCGAAGCAGGCCTTCGCATCGGGCACGCGCACCAGCAGCATGTTGGCCTCGCTGGGAAACACCTTCACGCCCGGCAGCACGGCCAGCGCCGCCGCCAGCCGCGCACGTTCGCTGCACAGCAGCGCCGCCTGGCGCGCGTATTCGTCGGCATGGTCCAGCGCAAACAGCGTGGCCTCGGCATTCAGCACGCTGATGTTGTAGGGCGGCCGCACCTTGTCCACCTCGTCGATCAGCGCCGCCGGCCCGCACAGGTAGCCCAGCCGCACGCCGGCCAGACCGAACTTGCTGAGCGTGCGCATCACCAGCACATGTTCGTGGCGGCCCAGCTTCGGCAGCCAGCTGCGCGACGAAAACGGCTGGTAGGCCTCGTCGAACACCACCAGCCCGCGCTGCCGGCCCACCGCCGCGACGATGCGCTCGACGATGCCCTCGTCGAACAGGTTGGCCGTCGGATTGTTGGGATAGGCGATGTAGGTCAGCGCCGGGCGGTGCTGCTCGATGGCGACCAGCATCGCCACCTCGTCCAGCTCGAAGTCGGCCGTCAGCGGCACGCCGACGAAATTGAGCCCGCGCAGCTGCGCCGACATCTGGTACATCACGAAGCCCGGCAGCGGCGCCAGCAGCGTGGCGCCCGGCACGTCGCAGGCCACGCTGAGCATGTCGATCAGCTCGTCCGAGCCGTTGCCCAGGATCATCTTGCAGCCGGCCGGCAGCGCCACGTACTTCGACAGCGCCCTCACCACGTCGGCCGTGCTCTGCACCGGATAGCGGTTTAGGGCCACGCGGCCCAGGCGCTCACCCAGCTCACGCTGCAGCGCCTCGCTCAGGCGGAACGGGTTCTCCATCGCATCCAGCTTGATCAGCCCGCGGCTGTCCTGGATGGCATAGGCGTGCATCGACTTCACGTCCTGGCGGATCGTCTGGCGGATGCGTTCGTCCAGCGTGCTCATCGGCTTTCCTTCGTGCGGCCTTCATGCAGCCGCATCTCGGCCGCGCGGGCATGGGCCTGCAGGCCCTCGCCGTAGGCCAGCTCGGCGGCGATGGGCCCCAGCACCTGCGCGCCGCGTTCGCTGACCTCGATCAGGCTGCTGCGCTTGACAAAGTCGTACACGCCCAGCGGCGAGCTGAAGCGCGCGGTGCCCGAGGTGGGCAGCACATGGTTGGGCCCGGCGCAGTAGTCGCCCAGGCTCTCGCTGGTGAAGGCGCCGAGGAAGATCGCGCCGGCATGGCGCAGCAGCGGCTCCCAGCGATGCGGCTCGCGCGAGCTGATCTCCAGGTGCTCTGGCGCGATGCGGTTGCTGATCTCGCACGCCTCTTCCATGCTGCGCGTCTGGATCAGCGCACCGCGGCCCTCCAGCGAAGCACGGATCACCTCGCGCCGCGGCATGGCGGGCAACAGGCGTTCGATGGCCTCGCGCACAGCGGCGATGTAGTTCGCGTCGGGGCACAGCAGGATGCTCTGCGCCAGCTCGTCGTGCTCGGCCTGGCTGAACAGGTCCATCGCCACCCAGTCGGGCGGCGCGCTGCCGTCGGCCAGCACCAGGATCTCGCTGGGCCCGGCAATCATGTCGATGCCCACCTGGCCGAACACATGCTTCTTGGCGCTGGCCACGTAGGCATTGCCCGGGCCGGTGATCTTGTCGACGCGCGGCACGCTCTGCGTGCCATAGGCCAATGCGGCCACCGCCTGCGCGCCGCCGATGGTGAAGGCGCGGCTGACGCCGGCCACTGCCGCCGCGGCCAGCACCAGGTCGTTGCGCTCGCCCACCGCCGCGATGGCGCCACCGCTGCCGCCGGTGGCCACGCTGCCGCGTACCGGCGTGGGCACCACCATGATGATCTCGGTCACGCCGGCCACGTGCGCCGGCACCGCGTTCATGATCAGGCTGGACGGATAGGCCGCCTTGCCGCCCGGTACGTAAATGCCGACGCGGTCCAGCGGCGTGACCTTCTGGCCGAGCAGCGTGCCGTCGGCATCGCGGTAGCTCCAACTCTGGCAGCAGGCCTCGCGCTGGCGCTCGTGGTAGCTGCGCACCCGCGCGGCCGCCTGCTCCAGCGCCGCGCGCTGCGCGGGCGTGATGCGCCCGAGCGCGCCACGCAGTTCGTCCGGGCCGATCTCCAGCGCCGCCATGCTGGCGGCCTGCAGGCCGTCGAAACGCGCGGTCAGCTCCAGCACCGCGGCATCGCCGCGCTCGCGCACGTCGGCGATGATCTGCGCGACGCGATCCTCGATGGCGGCGTCGGTCTCGGCCGACCAGTGCAGCAGGCGCTGGAAGTCGGCCTCGAAGCCGGCGTCGGCCGTGCGCAGCTGGCGCAGGCGCAGCGTCATGCCACCTCCTTGGAGACCGCAGCACCGAGCGCGTCGATCAGCCGGCGGATCGGTTCCCGCTTGAGCTTCAGCGCTGCCTGGTTGACCACCAGCCGCGACGAGATGTCCATGATGCGCTCCACCTCCACCAGGTGGTTGGCCTTCAAGGTGCTGCCGGTGGACACCAGGTCGACGATGGCATCGGCCAGTCCGGTCAGCGGCGCCAGTTCCATCGAGCCGTAGAGCTTGATCAGGTCGACGTGCACGCCCTTGTCGGCGAAGTGCTGCCGGGCGGTCAGCGTGTACTTGGTGGCCACGCGCAGCCGCGAGCCCTGGCGCACCGCGGCGGCGTAGTCGAAGTCGTCGCGCACCGCGACGCTCATGCGGCACTTCGCAATGCGCAGGTCCAGCGGTTGGAACAGGCCTTCGCCGCCATGTTCGATCAGCACGTCCTTGCCGGCCACGCCCAGGTCGGCGCCGCCGTACTGCACGTAGGTGGGCACGTCGCTGGCCCGCACCAGCACCACCCGCAGCTCGGGCCGGCTGGTGCCCAGGATCAGCTTGCGGCTCTTCTCCGGGTCTTCGTCGATGGTGATGCCGGCCGCCGCCAGCAGCGGCAGCGTCTCGTCGAAGATGCGTCCCTTGGACAGCGCGAGAGTAATCATCGGACCCGCTCGATGTCGGCGCCCAGCTTGCGCAGCTTGGCTTCCATGCGGTCGTAGCCGCGGTCCAGGTGGTAGATGCGGTCGACCACCGTGTCGCCGTCGGCCACCAGGCCGGCAATCACCAGACTGGCCGAGGCGCGCAGGTCGGTGGCCATCACCGTGGCGCCGGACAGCCGCTCCACGCCGTGCACCACCGCGGTGTGGCCGTCGATCTCGATGCGCGCCCCCAGGCGCAGCATCTCGTTGACGTGCATGAAGCGGTTCTCGAAGATGGTCTCGGTGACGCGCGCCGACCCTTCGGCGATGCAGTTCACGGCCATGAACTGCGCCTGCATGTCGGTGGGGAACAGCGGGTACTCGCTGGTGCGGATGTTCACCGCCTTCGGCCGGCCGGCGGCGCGCACGCGGATCCAGCCGTCGCCGGCTTCGATCTGCGCGCCGCTCTCGCGCAGCTTGTCGATCACTACTTCCAGGTGGTCGGCGCGCGCGCCCTGCAGCAGCACGTCGCCGCCGGCCGCAGCCACCGCGCACAGGAAGGTGCCGGCCTCGATGCGGTCGGGGATGGTGCGGTGCCCGCCGGCGGGCGCATGCAGCCGCTCCACGCCCTCGATGCGGATGCGGCTGCCACCCTGGCCTTCGATGCGCGCGCCCATGGCCACCAGCATGTCGGCCAGGTCGGTCACCTCGGGTTCCTGCGCGGCGTTTTCCAGCACCGTTTCGCCTTCGGCCAGCGTGGCGGCCATCAGCAGGTTCTCGGTGCCGGTGACGGTGATCATGTCGGTGCTGATGCGCGCACCCTTCAGCCGCGACGCACGGGCCACGATATAGCCATGCTCCACCGTGATGTCGGCGCCCATCGCCTGCAGACCCTTGATGTGCTGGTCCACCGGCCGCGAGCCGATGGCGCAGCCGCCCGGCAGCGACACCCGCGCCTGGCCGAAGCGGGCCAGCAGCGGCCCCAGCACCAGGATCGACGCGCGCATCGTCTTCACCAGCTCGTAGGGCGCTTCGGGCGCGGCCACGCGGCTGGCGTCGACGCGGATCTCGTCGGGCCGCTCGGCGCTGCGCTCGACGGCCACGCCCATGTGCTGCAGCAGCTTCAGCATGGTCGCCACGTCCTGCAGCTGCGGCGCGTTGCGCAGCAGCACCGGCTCGGCGCAGAGCAGCGCCGCACACAGCTGCGGCAGCGCCGCGTTCTTGGCGCCGGAAATCGGCACGTCGCCCTTCAGGGGGCGGCCGCCGCGGATGAGGAGTTTGTCCATGGTGTGGCTCGGTGCCGGCGGCACAGGGCGGGGGACCTACGGCGGCGGCGCGATGGCGACACCCGGGGTCACCCGCAGCGCGCCGCGGGCGATGTCAATGCGGGTGGTGCGCCTGTGCCGAAGCCACCGGCGCGCCTTGCGCGGCCCATTCGGCGGGGGTGAGGGTCTTCATCGACAGCGCGTGGATCTGCTCGCGCATTCTATCGCCCAGCGCGCCATAGACCTGCTGGTGCCGCGCGACGCGCGAGCGGCCCTCGAAGGCGGCCGAGACGATGACGGCAAAGAAATGGCGGCCGTCGCCCTCCACCTCCAGGTGTTGGCAATCGAGGCCGGCGGCGATGAAATCGCGCACCTGCTGGGGGGTGGGCTCTGCCATGGTGGCCAAGATTATCGCCGAGCCCTCAATGACGCAGCTTGTAACCGGTCTTCAGCAGGTGCAGCGCCACCGCCGACACCGCCAGGAAGCAGGCGCCCACCACGCCCAGGCTGAGCCACGGCGACACGTCGCTGACGCCGAAGAAGCCGCGGCGAAAGCCGTCGATCATGTAGAAGAAGGGGTTCAGGTGGCTGATCTGGTACCAGAAGCCCGGCAGCGAATGCACCGAATAGAACACGCCCGACAGGAAGGTCATCGGCATGATGATGAAGTTCTGGAAGGCGGCCATCTGGTCGAACTTGTCGGCCCACAGCCCCGCCACCAGCCCCAGCGCGCCCAGCATGCCGGCGCCCAGCAGGGCGAACACCAGGATCCACAGCGGCTGCGCCAGCCCCGGTGGCGAGAACCAGGCGGTGGCCAGGAACACGCCCGCACCGACGCTCAAGCCCCGCACCACCGACGCCCCCACGTAGGCCGTGAACCAGGCCCAGTGCGACAGCGGCGTGACCAGCAGGAACACCAGGTTGCCGGTGATCTTGCTCTGCACCAGTGAGCTGCTGCTGTTGGCAAAGGCGTTCTGCAGCACGCTCATCATCACCAGGCCGGGGATCAGGAAGCGGGTGTAGCCGATGTCGTCGAACACCTCCACCTTGTCCGACAGCACGTGGCCGAAGATCAGCAGGTACATCACCGCCGTCAGCACCGGCGCGGCCACGGTCTGGAAGCCCACCTTCCAGAAGCGCAGCACTTCCTTGTAGAGCAGCATGCGCACGCCGTTCATGTTGGCCCCTCGCCCGGCGGGTACGCCGGTCGATCCCCCGAGGGGATGCGGGCCGGCTTGGGAGCGGCCCGGCGCTCGGCCCGCCTCATGCAGTAGCCCCCTGCATGATCTCCAGGAACACGTCCTCCAGGTCGGCGCGGCCGATCTCCAGGTCCTCGACCTTCACCTGCGCGGCGCGCAGCGCGGCCAGCAGCGTCTCCACCTCGGCAGCGTCATGCGCCTTCAACTGCACGATGCGGCCGGTGACACGGGCCTGCCCGGCCAGCGCGGCCGGCAGCGGCTGGTCGGTCTTGAAGCGCAGCATCGTGCTGGCGGTGCCGGCCAGCAGGTTGGCGGTGCGGTCCAGCGCCACCACCCGGCCCTGCTTGAGCATGGCGATGCGCGAGCACAGCGCTTCGGCCTCCTCCAGGTAGTGCGTGGTCAGCAGCACGGTGTGGCCTTCGCGGTTCAGCCGGGCAATGAACTGCCACAGCGTCTGGCGCAGTTCCACGTCGACACCGGCGGTGGGCTCGTCCAGCACGATCACCGGCGGCCGGTGCACCAGCGCCTGCGCCACCAGCACGCGGCGCTTCATGCCGCCGGACAGCTGGCGCATGTTGGCGCCGGCCTTGTCGGCCAGGCCCAGCTCCTGCAGCAGCTCGTCGATCCAGGCATCGTTGTGCTTCAGGCCGAAGTAGCCGCTCTGGATGCGCAGCGTCTCGCGCACGCTGAAGAAGGGGTCGAACACCAGTTCCTGCGGCACGATGCCCAGCGCCTTGCGCGCCGCTGCGTAGTCGGCCACCACGTCGTGGCCCATCACGGTGACGCGGCCGCTGCTGGCGCGCGTCAGCCCGGCCAGGATGCTGATCAAGGTGGTCTTGCCCGCGCCGTTGGGGCCCAGCAGGCCGAAGAACTCGCCCTGCGCGATGTCGAAACGCACGCCGTCCAGCGCCCGCAGGGTGCCGCGTGCGCCTGCATAGGTCTTGCACACGTCCTGAAAGCTTACCGCCGGCATGGTGCAGGATTGTAGGCAGCCCCTTCGGCAGGGCACCGCGTTGGTGCTAGATTGCCGGCACCATGGCGACCAAGAAACCCCGCCGCACGGCCGAGCGCATCCTGGAGGTGACGCTGGAGCTGTTCAACCGCTTCGGCGAGCCCAACGTCAGCACCACGCTGATCTCGGCCGAGCTGAACATCAGCCCCGGCAACCTTTACTACCACTACCCGGCCAAGGACGAGCTGATCAACTCGCTGTTCGACCGCTACGAGCGCGCGTTGAACGAGCTACTGCAGGCCGCCGAGGGCGTGCGCAACATCGAGGACGCGTGGCTGTTCTTCCACATGCTCTTCGAGCTGATCTGGCAGTACCGCTTCCTGTACCGCGACCTGAACGACCTGCTGTCCAAGAACCGCCGACTGGAGACCCACTTCCAGTTCGTGCTGAAGAACAAGTCGCGCGCGGTGCAGCAGGTGCTGGACGCGCTGGCCACCGGCAGCAGCGTGCGCATCGATCCGCGCCAGGCCGAGCCGGCCGCCAACGCGATGGTGGTGGTGCTGACCTACTGGCTCAGCTACGAATACGTGCGCGACCCGCGCAAGGCGCTGGAGCCGGAGAACGCCGCCACCGCGCTGGGCCGCGGCGCCTACCATGTGCTGTGCCTGCTGATGCCTTACCTGTCGGCCGAAGACCAGGAGCACCTGCACACGCTGGCCGGCGAATACCTGTAGCGCGGCTCAGGGCTTCCACGGCAGCATCAGCGTCAGCCACAGCAGCTTGTCCAGTTCGGGCGCGAAGCGCTCGACGATGCGCTGCGGCTGCGGGCACAGCCGGCTGTCGGTGATCAGCGCGAACTGCACGCCGCCGGCATAGGAGAAGATGCTGACGCCGACGCCGATGTCGCCCGACTGCGGGACCCAGAACATGCTCTGTCGCAGCGTCGAGCCGCACAGCGTCAGTGCTTTGGTTGGCCCGGGCACGTTGGTCATCACCGCGGTGGCCTTGCTGGCGAACAGGCCGAGCAGTGCGTCCTGCGCGGGCTTGCTCAGCAGGCCCGCCACGGCCAGCACGCCGAAGGCCATCAGCGGCTGGTAGCTGCCCTTCAGCTCGGCCATGCCGGCGCGCACCGCCATCAGCCGCTGCACCGGGTTGGCCATGCCCACCGGTAGCAGCAGCGGCACCAGGCCGAAGCGGTTGCCCAGTTGGTAGGCCTGGTCCAGCGGCCGCAGGTTCACCGGCACCATCGCGCGCACGGCCTTGCCGGAAGGGTCCTCGCCCTGCTCGCGCAGGTAGTCGCCCAGTGCGCCGGCCACGCAGGCCAGTAGCACGTCGTTGACCGAGCCGCCCAGCGCCTTGCCCACCGCCTTGACCACGTCCAGCGGGATCGGCTCGGCCCAGGCCACCCGCTTGCGGCCACCGGGCCGGCCCTTCAGCCGCGTGCGCGAGTCGTCCTCCATCAGCGCCAGGGCCTTCAGGTCCTGCGCCAGCCGCAGGCCCATGTGCGCCAGCTCGCGCGACGCCGCCTGCGGATGCGCCGCGACATCCAGCGAGCGCGCCACGCCGTCGCCGGACAGCGTCAGCGCCTTGACGGCCAGCTCGGTCAGCGGGCGGATCAGCGTGCCGGCCAGACCTTCGTCGGCGTCGTCGCGCTTGTCGCGCGGCGGCAGCGGCGGCGGCTGGCCGCCG
>JAFLDH010000122.1 GCA_017302505.1 Burkholderiales bacterium | reverse complement strand
CGCGCTCGGCCGCCAGGCCGCCGACGCCGAGGCGCCGTTGCCGCCGCTGACGGCCGAGCAGCGCGCGCGGCTGGTGCAGCAGCTGTACGACGACACCCGGCTGCCCGACAAGCCGCGCAATGCCATCGGCATGGCCAAGAGCGTGCCGGTGCCGGAGATGGAAGCGATGCTGGTGGCCGCGATGCCGGTGGACGAGGCCGCGGCCCGCCAGCTGGCGGTGCAGCGCGCCCGCACGGTGCGCGACGCGCTGGTGGCCAAGGGCCTGGGCAGCGAGCGGCTGTTCCTGGGCGACGTGCAGATGAAGCCGGAAGCGAAGGACAATGTGGCCTGGGTGCCGCAGGCGCAGCTGACGCTGTCGCCACGCTGAAGCGGCCGCCCGGTGCCCGGCAAACCAACGGAGAAGACCCCATGGCCCGTGAACTGATCACCCTTGGCGGCGGCTGCTTCTGGTGCACCGAGGCGGTGTACCAGCAGGTCGACGGCGTGCTGGCGGTGGAGTCCGGCTACAGCAACGGCCATACCCGCAACCCCAGCTACCAGCAGGTGTGCGGTGGCGACACCGGCCACAACGAGGTGGTGCGCGTGGAGTTCGACAACGAACGCATCAGCCTGCGCGAACTGCTGGAGATCTTCTTCACCATCCACGACCCGACCACGCTGAACCGCCAGGGTGCCGACGTCGGCACTCAGTACCGCTCGGGCATCTACTTCCACGAGCCGGCGCAGCGCGAGGTGGCGCTGGCGGTCATCGAGGAAGCCAACGCCGCGCACCGCGGCCGCGTGGTCACCGAACTGCAGCCGGTGGACAACTACTCGCGCGCCGAGGACTACCACCAGCGCTACTTCCAGAAGAACCCGCAGCAGGGCTATTGCGCGGCGGTGGTGGCCCCCAAGGTGGAGAAGTTCCGCAAGACCTTCAAGGCGCGGCTGAAGGCCTGAGGCCGCCGTTCAGGGCGCCAGGCGCTCGCGCACCCAGGCGCCGTCTTCCAGGCGATAGCGCAGCCGGTCGTGCAGCCGGCTCTTGCGGCCCTGCCAGAACTCCCAGGTGTCCGGCTTCAGCCGGTAGCCGCCCCAGTGCGGTGGCCGCGGCGGACTCATCGCATGCTGCAGGCCCACCTTGGCCGCATTGGCCACCAGCACGGCACGCGACGAGATCACCTGGCTCTGCGGCGAGGCCCAGGCACCGATGCGTGAATCCAGCGGCCGGCTGGCGAAGTAGGCGTCCGACAGTTCGGGCTCGACCTTTTCGACCCGGCCCTCGATGCGCACCACGCGTTCCAGCTCCACCCAGTGGAACTGCAGCGCGGCCTGCGGGTTGGCGGCCAGCTCGCGGCCCTTGCGGCTTTCGTAGTTGGTGTACCAGACGATGCCGCGCGCATCAAAGCCCTTGATCAGCACCACGCGCGTGGACGGACGGCCGCCTTCGCCGACGGTGGCCAGCGTCATCGCATTCGGCTCGGGCAACTGCGCATCCAGCGCCTGCTGAAGCCAGTGTTCGAACTGGCGCAGCGGGTCGGCCGCGGAGGCCTCTTCGTCCAGTGCATCGCGCTCGTAGTTCTTGCGCAGGTCGGCAATGTTCTTTTCCATGACCGCAGTATGACGCGGGCGACTTCGCGCGACCGGTGCTTCCCTTACGTGAAAGGCCCTAAGTGAAGCTCCCACTTCCGGCAGCGCGGTGTCGGGGCGATGCTTCGGGCCACAGCGCACCGCAGAGTGCGTCTTCACCAGTCCCGTCACGAGAAAGGTTCAGGGGATGCAGTCCCGTCCGACCGTCGTCGTGCTGGCCGCAGGGAAGGGCAGTCGATTCAAGGGTTCCGCGCACAAGCTGGAACAAAGTCTCGGTGACCTGAGCGTGCTGGGCCGCACGCTGCGCAACGCGATCGAAAGCCACCTGCCGGTGGTGGTGGTCACCACGCCGATGCTGGCCGGCCTGGCCGCGCAGGTGGTGGCGGCACGCGACGTGGTCGTGGTGCCGCCCGAGCAGGCCGCGCTGGGCATGGGGCATTCCATCGCCGCCGGTGTCGGCGCGCGGGCCGACGCGCCGGGCTGGCTGCTGTTGCCGGGCGACATGCCGATGGTGCGCCCGGCCACGATGCTGGCGGTGGCGGCGGCACTGCAGCAGCATCCGGTGGCCTATGCGCAGTACCTGGGGCGGCGCGGGCATCCGGTGGGCTTCGCGTCCGAGCTGTTCTCCGAACTGCTGATGCTGCGCGGCGACGAAGGGGCGCGGCGCATCGTTGCGCGCTATCCCGCGCTGGGTGTGGACGTCGAAGACCCCGGCGTGCTGCTCGATCTGGACACCGAAGCCGATCTGGCCGCGATGCGCGCGCTGCGCGCGGCCGAGCCTACATCGGTGCCACCCGTCCCTCGCTGACCAGCGGCGCGTACAGCGCGCGGTCAGCGGCCATGCGTTCACGCAGCGCCTGCGGGCTGGAGGGTGTGATCTCGAAGCCGGCCTGTGCGGCCTGGCGCCGCACCTCGGGCTGGTTCAGCGCCAAGACGATGTCGTGCTGCAGGCGCTCAAGCAGCGGCGCCGGCGTGCCGGCTACCGTGACCAGCGCCGCCCACGGGTGCATGTCCACCGGCGGTCCTCCGGCCTCGCGCAGCGTCGGGATGTCCGGATGGCCGGGCAGCCGCTGCGCTGCCGCTACGGCCAGCGGCCGCAGTTTGCCGGCGGCCATCAATCCGGCCACGCTGTTCATGCCGAAGGCGGTGAAGTCCACGTCGCCTGCAGCCACCGCGGTAAACAACGCGCCGGCATCCTTGAAGGGCACATGCAGCATGCGCACGCCCGCGGCGCGCGCAAAGCTTTCGATGGCCACGTGGCTGGCGTGGCCGTGGCCCAGCGTGCCGTAGCTGACGCTGTCGGGGGCGCGGCGCGCGGCGTCGAGCAGATCGCCCAGGCTCTGGAAGCGGCTGCGCCCGCCGACCCAGATCAGAAAGGTGGCGCGGAACATCAGCGACAGCGGCGCCAGGTCATGCACCGGGTCATAGGGCAGGGTGCTGTGCAGCAGCGGGTTCACTGCCAGCGTGGCCGTGTCGGCCAGGAAGAGGGTATGGCCGTCGGCCGGCACACGCCGCACCTCGCCAAAGGCGACGATGCCCGAGGCGCCGGGCTTGTTCTCCACCCACACCGTCTGGCCCCACTGCCTCGACAGCGCCTCGGCCAGGCTGCGCGCCACCACGTCGGGCCCGATGCCCACCGAATACGGCACGACGATGCGCACGGGTCGATGCGGGAACGCGCGTGTGGCATCGGCCGCCCAGGCCGGCGCCGCGCAGTATGCGGCGGCATGGATCAGCCATTGGCGCCGTCGCCAGGCCCTGGGTCGCGCGTTCATCCGAGCATGCGGCCGAGCAGGGCGCCGGCCGACAGCAGCGCGGCAAACCACAACTCCAGCCTGAAGGTGCGGAACAGCAGTTCGTTGAAAGCCGTGCCCGGCGGGCAGCGCAGGAAATCGCGCTGCAGTTGCCAGGCCGGGCGCAGCAAGGGCAGCGGCAGCAACAGCGCTGCCGAGCCGCCGAGCACGGCCATGACCGGCAACAGCACGAAGGGCAGAAACAGCAGTCCCGCGTACAGCCCGGCCGAAGCTGCCGGCCCGAAGCACACCGCAAAAGTCCGCCGCCCTACCAATCGGTCATGGGCGATGTCGCGGTGGTTGTTCACCGCCAGCGCGGCCGCGGCCAGGCTGCCCAGCGCGACCGAGGCCACCATGCTGGATGGGCCGACGCTGCCGGTCAGCACCCAGTCGGTGCCGTTGACGGCCACCACGCCGAAGAACACGAACACCGTCAGCTCGCCGAACGGCGTGTAGGCGATCGGCCGCGGCCCGCCCATGTAGGCCAGCGCCGCCAGCAGCGAGGCCACGCCAATGGCCAGCACCGGCCAGCCGCGGTAGGCCACCAGCGCCAGGCCCAGCGCGGTGGCCACCAGTGCCACCACGACGATGCCGGTGCGCACATGGCGCACGCTGAGCCAGCCGTTGGCCGTGGCCCGCGGCAGACCGGTACGCGTGCCGCTGCGCTCGCCGCCGCGCACGGTGTAGCCCACGTCGTTCTGCATGTTGGTGATGACTTGCATCAGCAACGCCGCGCCCAGCACCAGCAGCGCCGCCAGCAGATCGATCGCGCCGGTGCGTTCGAAGCCCAGCGTGGCACCCACCAGCACCGGGCTCAGTGCGACCAGCAGCGTGCGCGGGCGCACGGCCACCGCCCAGGCTGCCAGCGAGCCATTGCGGATCGCCGAGGCGTCGGCCGTGGTCACCCTATCGGAACTCATGAAGACGATTCTGCATGACTTGGAAGTACCATTCTCCCGGGCCGACGGTGCGGCCGGCCTTGCGGCAGGTCAAGCGCCCGGGCGCGCCGTGGCGGCGCAACCGTTGATGCCTGTCAAGGGCGCTCCGGGCGTTCAGGCCTAATGTTCTGTGCAACGCGGCCGCAGGGTCGCCATGGCCAGGAGAAGACAATGAGGCTGCCTAACAGCCCGCATGAGGGGCACGCCGACGACGCCACCCGCGCCACGTCGACGTTGCGCGAGGGCGGGTATGCAAGCCTGCCGCGCATCGTGCCGCTGCCACCGTCGGACGAGGCGCCGCGGGCCTGGCAGAAGGCGCTGCAGGCCCTGTCGGAGCGGGCCGATGAGGCCGTTTCGCTGAGCATCGATCTGCCGTTCTGTGCGGCCCATTGCCTGTGCTGCGACCGCGCCGTGCTGGCTGCGCAGCCGCGCGAGGTGATCGATGACTATGTCGACGGCTTGATCGCGGAGACCGCTGCCGTGGCCGCCCGCGCCGGCGCCGATCACGACCTGCTGCAATTGCATGTCGGTGGCGGCAGCGCCAGTGAGCTGGAAGAAGACCAGCTGGCGCGTCTGGTGACGGCCGTGCGCGACACCTGGCGGCTGCCCGCCGATGCCGAGATGTCGATCGACTGCGATCCGCGGCGGATCGGCTGGATGTCGCTGCAGCTGATGCGCAGCCTGGGCTTCAGCCGCATCCGTCTGGGGGTGCTGGATCTGGACGATCGCGTGCAGCAGGCCATCGGGCGGCGACACTCGCAGGCGCTGATCGACGATGTCTGCCAGCTGGCGCGCGACAGCGGCATGGAGACCATCGAGTTGCAGCTGATGGTCGGTTTGCCGTACCAGCACGCCGACGGCTGGCGGCGCACGCTGCGCCGCCTGGTGGCCATGGCGCCCGACCGTTTGACCTTGGCGCGCTACCAGCACCGCCCCTGGCTGGCGCCCGGGCAGCACGCCATCGATGCCGACACGCTGCCGGACGAAACCGAATGCCTGGAGCTGATGCGCATCAGTGCCGATCTGCTGCGCGAGGCCGGCTACCGCTGGATTGGCGCCGACCATTTCGTGCTCGAGTCCGACGAGCTGGCCACGGCGCAGGAGCAGGGCCGGCTGCGCTTCACGCCGATCGCCTACACCGGCATGCCGCCTTCGGCGCTGATCGGGCATGGCGTGGGTGCGCACAGCTGCATCGATGGCGATGGCTTCGGCAATGCCGCCACGCTGGGCGGTTGGCGCGGTGCGCTGCGCGAAGGGCGTTCGCCGGTGGAGCGACTGCAGCGCTGCACGCCCACGGAAGCGCGACGTCAGGCGGCACTGCAGCAGTTGATGTGCCGGCAGGAGCTGCCGCGGGCGCTGGCCGAGGACGGGCTGGAGCTTGGCTATGCCGCGCTGGCCCGCCATGCGCCGCGGGGCCTGGTGCAAGTGGAGGCTGATCGCATCGTCGTCACCGACGCCGGCCGCCTGCAGCTGGCGGCGCTGTGCGCCGAGCTGGGCCCGCCGCCCCAGGAGCAGGTGCTGTAGTTCGGCCAGCGCAGGGCGCGGACTGCTCGTGGTTCCGGCGCCTGCCGATCAGGCCGCCGAAGCCATGCTCTTGCGCTTGGCGCGCCAGGCGCCGAACAGCGCGATCGCGCCGGGCACGATGATCATCAGCCAGATGATCAGGCTCATGTTGGCCTTGGCCCACGGCAGGTTGCCGAAGAAGTAGCCCAGCGTGGTCAGGCTGATGACCCACACCAGCGCGCCGGCCACGTTGTACATCGTGAACTTGCGCCGGCTCATGGCCGCCACGCCGGCCACGAAGGGCACGAAGGTGCGGATGAACGGCAGGAAGCGCGCCAGCATGATGGTGATGCCGCCGTACTTCTCGTAGAAATCGTGTGCCTGCTGGAAGGCGCGCTTGTTGAAGAACCGCGAATGCTCCCACTGCCACACCTTGGGCCCGAAGTAGCGGCCGATGGTGTAGTTCATCTGGTCACCCGCCACCGCGGCGACGATCAGCAGCGGCATCGCGATGCCGATCTCCATCAGCCCCAGACCGCACAGCGCGCCCACCACGAACAGCAGCGAATCGCCGGGCAGGAAAGGCATCACCACCACGCCGGTCTCGACGAAGATGATGGCGAACAGCAGCGCATAGACCCATGCGCCGTACAGCGTGACGAATTCGGCCAGGTGCTTGTCGATGCGCAGCACGAAGTCGAGCAGGAACGAGATCACTTCCATCGGCGAGGCACTCTACCAGCCGGCAGCGCCGCCTCGGCCTTGTCCGACTTGCCGACACCCGGTACTTTCCCTCAGGGCCCCCGCGAATGGGTGAATCGGCCGCGCGCGGCTGCTAGGCTCCAGCCCACAACGAGGAGGAACCTGCCCATGAAGAACCTGCGAACCGTTTGCACCCTGGGCCTGAGCCTGGTGCTGGCCGCCTGCAGTACCGCCCCCACCCGCCCGACCGGCTGGCACCAGCCCGAGGTGGTGGTGTCGCCTTCGGCTTTCCACGGCGTGCACGGTCTGGCCGTGGCCGGCGACACCCGCCTGCTGGCCGGCACCGTGGTCGGCAACGACATGTGGGAGGTCGACCGCTACAACGGCGCCGCGCGCGTCTATATCCCCGCGCCGGAAGGCCAGGCCGACGACATCGCCATCGGCCCGAAGGGCGAGCTGGCCTGGACCTCGTACCTGCAGGGCATCGTGCGCTACCGCGAGAAGGAAGGCGCGCCGATCCGCATCCTGGCCAAGGACCTGCCGGGCATCAACTCGCTGGCCTTCGACATGAAGAGCGGCCGGCTCTTCGCCAGCCAGGTGTTCCTGGGCGACGCGATGTGGGAGATCGACGTCAGCGGCGCCAAGCCGCCGCGGCTGGTCGCAAAGGACATGGGCGGCTTCAACGGCTTCGAGGTCGGCCCCGACGGCATGCTCTACGGCCCGCTGTGGTTCAAGGGCAGCGTGGCCAAGATGCACCCGGACACCGGCGTCATCACCGTCATCAACAACCAGTTCCAGACACCGGCCGCCGCCAACCTGGACGGCAAGGGCAACCTGTGGGTCATCGACACCAAGACCGGCGAGCTCAGCCGGGTGGAACTGGCCAGTGGCCGCAAGCAGGTGATGCGCCAGCTGGCCACCGCGCTGGACAACCTGGCCATCGCCTCGGACGGCACGGTGTACGTGTCGAACATGGCCGACAACGCGATCCAGGCCTTCAACCCCGCCACCGGCCAGCTGACCACGCTGGTCTCCGGGCAGCTGGCGGTGCCGGCCGGCGTCAAGGTGGCCGGCGACACCGCCTGGGTGGCCGACATCTTCGCCTTCCGCGAGGTGAACCTGAAGACCGGTGCGGTGCGCGACATCCACCGCATGCAGGCGTCCGACATGGAGTACCCCTTCGCGGTGGGCCTGGGCAGCAGCCAGGTGCTGCTGAGTTCGTGGTTCACCGGCTCGGTGCAGGTGCTGGACCGCGCAACCTGGAAGACGCAGGCCATGCTGCACGGCCTGAAGGCGCCGATGGACGCGCAGTTCCTTCCTGACGGCAGCATTGCCATCGCCGAGATCGCCACCGGCAGCATCACCATCGCCAGCGGCGCCGGCTTCAAGGACCGGCGCACGCTGGCCAGTGGCCTGGCCGGCCCGGTGCAGATGGTGGTGGGCCCGGACGGTGCGCTCTACGTCACCGAAGCCGCCGGCACCATCCAGCGCATCGATCTGGCCAGCGGCGCCAAGAAGCAGGTGGCCGACAAGCTGCTGCTGCCCGAAGGCCTGGCCTTCACGCCCTGGGGCACGATCGTCGTGGCCGAGGCCGCGGCCCGGCGCCTGACCGAGATCGATCCGGCCACCGGCACGCGCCGCAGCGTGGCCGAGAACCTGCCCATCGGCCTGGAAGCAGGCCCCGGCCTGCCGCCGCCCTACGTGGTCACCGGCGTGACCACGGCGGCCGATGGCAGCGTGTACTTCAGCGCCGACCGCAACAACGCCTTGTACCGGGTGCGGGCGAAGCCCTAGTCCCCAGGAGTGGGGCTGCGTGACAGCGGGCGCCGCCGCGCGTAGAGTGCGGCGTCCTTTCATCGCGGAGACCGACATGCGCATTGCAGCTTCCTTCGTCGCCCTGATCGTGATGACCGGCGCTGGCCTGGCCCAGGCCCAGTCGGCCGATAAAAGCACCGCCACGCAAGCAGCCCCGGCAAAGACCAGCCCGGCCCCGAAGGCCGCTGCCAAGCCCGCCGCCACCACCGCCGAGACCGGCAAGGCCAAGGTCGAAGGCGTGTCGACGCTGCGCTCCACCCCGGCCGACGGCAAGAAGGTCGGCGGCTGCAGCCATTCGATGGGCAGCGACGCCTGAGTCTGCGCCGCGGACCCGGGCGCATGCAGCCCGACTACCTGAAGAAATCGCGACTGGCCTTCGGCATCGCCGTGATCTGCGGCGTGTTCCTGCTGGAGACCAGCTTCGCGCACCGCAAGATGCCCAGCCCCGCCGCGCCCTACGTGTGGGCCGGCCTGGGGGCGGTGGCGTTGCTGGCCCTGGCCTACGGCCTGTGGTGCCGGCAACGGGCCCGGCGCACGCCGGACGACGCATGAGCGACGCCATCCGCAACCACTACACCCGCGGCGATCTGCTGCAGCGGCTGCAGGCCGCGCTGGCCGAAGACGGTGCCGACCCGCTGCAGCCCACGGCCGAGGCGCTGGCGCCCTACGACCAGTTCCACGGCCGCGGGCTGGAAGCCACCGAGGACCTGGCGGCCCTGGTGCAGCCGCGGCCCGGTGACCACCTGCTCGACGTGGGCAGCGGCATCGGCGGCCCTGCGCGCTACCTGGCGCAGCGATTCGGCTGCCGCGTCACCGGCATCGACCTGACGCCCGAGTTCTGCGAGGTGGCGACGCAGCTGACGCGGCAGCAGGGGCTGCAGGCGCAGGTGGATTTTCATGTGGGCGATGCCACGTCCATGCCGTTCGGCGATGCGGCCTTCGACGGCGCGTATTCGATGAACGTGTCGATGAACATCGCCGACAAGGCCGGCCTGTACCGCGAACTGTGGCGCGTGCTGAAGCCCGGCGGCTGGCTGGCGCTGTCGGAAATCGCGCGCGGCAGCGGGCCGGAGATCGACTACCCCACGCCCTGGGCGGCCACCGCGGCCAGCAGCTTCCTCAGCACGCCGGCACAGACCCGCCAGGGCCTGATCGAAGCCGGCTTCGAGGTGCTGCGCCTGGACGACACGCTGGACAAGGCGCGCGACTACGGCGCCCGCTCGCGCGCCATCGTGGCGCAGGGCGGCAAGCCGATGCACCGCGCGGTGATGCTGATCCACGGCGGCGTGGCCGTGCAGGCCATGGCCAACAGTTCGCGCGCCACCGCCGAAGGCCGGGTGGTGCCGATCGAGGTGCTGGCGCGCAAGCCGGCCTGATCAGCGCGCGAAAGAGTAGGGGCCGCCGCGCTGCAGCGCGCGCTGGTAGGACGGCCGGGCCTGGATGCGCTGCACCCAGGCATCGACACTCGGGTAGGCACTGCGCTCGGTACGCGCACCGGCCACCTCGCCGACGAAGCTCATCATCACGTCGGCGCCGCTCAGCGCGTCGCCCACCAGCCAGCTGCGGCCCTGCAGCGATTGCTCGACGAAGCCGAGGTGATTGGCGATCTCGCTTTCGATGCGCGGCCACAGCGGCGCGCCGGCATCGCCCAGCCGCGAGACGTACAGCTTCAGCAGGAAGGGCAGCATGGCCGAGCCCTCGGCATAGTGCAGCCACTGCTGGTAGCTGTCGTACAGCGGCGAATCGGCCGCGGGCTGCAGCCGCCCGCCGCCATGGTGGCGCAGGATGTAGTCGACGATGGCGCCCGATTCGATGATCGTCTTGCCACCATCCTGCAGCACCGGCGACTTGCCCAGCGGATGCACCGCCTTCAGCTCGGGCGGCGCCAGCCGCGTGGTGGCATCGCGCTGGTAGGCGCGGATCTCGTAGGGCAGCGCCAGTTCTTCCAGCAGCCACAGCACGCGCTGCGAGCGTGAATCGTTGAGGTGGTGGACGACGAGCATGGGCATCCTTGCGGGTTGGCAGAGCTGCGCAGCATAGCCGCTGCGCCCAGGTGCCGCGTGCCGCTTGGCCGCCTACCTTGGCGGCTCGTCCGACACCTGCACCAGCAGCTTGCCCTTGTTCTCGCCGGTGAAGAGCTTGCCCACCGCCTTCGGCGCGTTCTCCAGCCCACGCACCACGTCGACCTGGTACTTGAGCTTGCCTTCGTTGAGCCATTGCGCCAGTTGCGCCCGGCCTTCGGGAAAGCGCTTCAGGAAGTCGGTGACGATGAAGCCCTGCACCTTGACCCGCTTCATCAGGATGTTGGCGAACCGGGCAGGACCGGCCACCTTGACGTCGTCGTTGTAGGTGGCAATCAGGCCGCACAGCACGATGCGCGAATAGTTGTTCACCAGCGCCAGCACCGCATCGAGCGTTTCGCCGCCGACGTTCTCGAAATCGACGTCGATGCCTTGCGGGCAATGGCGCCGCAGCGCTTCCAGCACGTTCTCCTTGCGGTAGTTGATCGCCGCATCGAAACCCAGTTCGGTGGTCAGCCAGCGGCACTTGTCGTCGCTGCCGGCAATGCCGACGACACGGCAGCCCTGCAACTTGGCGATCTGGCCGACGATGGAACCGACGGCACCGGCCGCCGCGCTGACCACCACCGTCTCGCCGGCCTTGGGCTGGCCGTGATCGAGCAGGCCGAAATAGGCGGTCAGCCCGGTGCCGCCGAGCACGCTCATATGCGCGGTCAGCGGCGTGGCATCGCCTGCGGCGATGCGGTTGCGCAAGCCCGACGACGCCACGCAGGCGTAGTCCTGCCAGCCCCACATGCCCTGGACGATGTCGCCGGGCTTCAGCGCCGGATCATGGCTCTGCTCGACCACGCCCAGCGTGCCCCCGCGCATCACGTCGCCCAGTTGCACTGGCGGCATGTACTGGTCGACATCGCTCATCCAGATGCGGTTGGTCGGGTCGAGCGACAGGTAGATCGTGCGCACCAGCGCCTCGCCCGGCTGCGGCGCCGGCACGGCTTCCTCGACCAGGCGGAAGTCGCTTTCCTTGATGGCGCCAGACGGGCGCGCCGCCAGGCGCCAGGCGCGGTTTCTGCGTTCGTTCATGCTGTCCTCGCGGGTGAAGGGTGCTGCGGCGAGCCATGCCGCCGGCGTGGCCGAATACTGCCACGGGCAGCTCGCCAGACCCGCTTCGGCACCCGGTGCCGCACGCGAAGAAACACCAGCGGCCTGCAATGAGCAAGCCGCTGGTGTGCAAGTGTCTTGGTGGGCCCTGAAGGATTCGAACCTTCGACCAACGGATTAAGAGTCCCGCCCATGCACGCAGCATTGGCGCGGGTTTCAGCGCGACGCGCGGGAACTTTTCGGCCTACTTGGGCCACGTGTTTGCGTGCTCTCCAGGGCAGTATTCCCGCGCCTGCTCAGCAGCCCGGCGCAAGGTCAGAAGGCTCCCTGTAGTTCACCGCGGCCAGGTACTGATCAGCAGCAGCCACCTCGTGCTGGTGCATGTCGCGCCAGCCCTCGGCATGCAGCTGGATGCGCCGCTCGCCGATCTCGGGCCGGTAGTCGATGCCCTCCACGCGCAGGCCCTTCAGCTCGGGCGCGGCGCGCAGCACCACACGCTGGCCGTGCAGCTTGGCCACGCCGCCCCGCGGCCCGTACCAGATCAGCGCCGTGGCGTACAGGTCGGTGCTCATCGCCAGTCCACCGCGTGGATCTGCCCCACGTCGGCCGGCAGCGGCGTGCTGTCCAGCAGCACAGGCACCACCGGCACGCCGCACAGACGCGCGGTCTGCAGCTCGCGCGCCACCTCGGTGCTGGCCGCGGCGCGGCGCGACCACACCAGCAGCACACGGTCGGCGCGGCAGATCAGCAGCTCGAGCACGGGCCGCCAGGGCACGCCGGGCGGCAG
>JAFLDH010000121.1 GCA_017302505.1 Burkholderiales bacterium | reverse complement strand
TGGCTGGTGGCTGGCCTGCTGGTGCTGGCCGAACTCTTCATCGGCAGCTTCTACATGCTGATGCTGGCGCTGGGCGGCGTGGCCGGCGCACTGGCCGCGCACCTGGGTGCCGGTTACCCGGCGCAGCTGGTGGCCGCCGCCGTGGTGGGCGCCGGCACCACCGCGCTTTGGCACCTGCGCCGCGCCAAGGCGCCGCGCTCGGCGCCGGTGGAATCGAACCGCGACGTCAACCTCGACATCGGCCAGCGCGTGCAGGTGGACGCCTGGGACGCCGACGGCACGGCCCGCGTCAACTACCGGGGCAGCGGCTGGACCGCCCAGCACGGCGGCACCGGTGCGCCTGCACCCGGCCCGCACGTGATCGTGGCCGTGCAGGGCAACCGGCTGGTCGTCGAGCCCGCAGCGCACTGAACCCCAACGGAGCCGCCTTCATGGAAGTTGCCATCGTCCTGCTGATCATCGCCATCGTCTTCGTCTGGCGCACCTTCAAGATCGTGCCGCAGCAGAACGCCTGGGTGGTGGAGCGCCTGGGCAAGTTCGACCGCGTGCTGACGCCGGGACTGAAGTTCCTGATCCCCTTCATCGAACGGGTGGCCTACCGCCATTCGCTGAAGGAGGTGCCGCTGGACGTGCCCAGCCAGGTGTGCATCACCAAGGACAACACCCAGCTGCAGGTGGACGGCATCATCTACTTCCAGGTGACCGACCCGATGCGCGCCAGCTACGGCTCCAGCAACTACGTGGTGGCCATCACCCAGCTGGCGCAGACGCTGTTGCGCAGCGTCATCGGCAAGATGGAGCTGGACAAGACCTTCGAGGAGCGTGACGCCATCAACGCGCAGGTGGTGAGCGCACTGGACGAAGCCGCCGCCAACTGGGGCGTGAAGGTGCTGCGCTACGAGATCAAGGACCTGACGCCGCCGGCCGAGATTCTGCGCAGCATGCAGGCGCAGATCACCGCCGAGCGCGAGAAGCGCGCGCTGATCGCCGCCAGCGAGGGCCGCCGCCAGGAGCAGATCAACCTGGCCGAGGGCGAACGCGCCGCCGCCATCGCCAAGAGCGAAGGCGACAAGCAGGCCGAGATCAACACCGCGCAGGGCCAGGCGGCGGCCATCGTGGCCGTGGCCGAGGCCACCGCCGACGCCATCCGCAAGGTGGCCGAGGCCATCCGCGCGCCGGGCGGCGAGCAGGCGGTGCAGCTGAAGGTAGCCGAAAAGGCGGTGGACGCCTATGCCCAGCTGGCGCAGAAGAACAACACCATGATCGTGCCGGGCAACATGACGGAGGTGTCGGCCCTGATCGGCAGCGCGATGGCGCTGATCAAGGGCGCTGCCCCCGGCAAGCAACCATGAAGCAGGCGCTGAACGTGCTGGGGCAGCCGCTGGTGCCCTGCTCCTACGATCCGCTGACCGGCTGGTTCCGCGACGGCTGCTGCCACACCGACGAACGCGACACCGGCAGCCACGTGATCTGCGCGCGCATGACGGTGGGCTTCCTGAACTTCCAGATGGAACGCGGCAACGACCTGATCACGCCGCGGCCGGAGTTCCGCTTTCCCGGCCTGAAGCCGGGCGACCGCTGGTGCGTGTGCGCACTGCGCTGGCGCGAGGCCTACGAAGCCGGCTGCGCGCCGCCGGTGGTGCTGGAAAGCACCCACCAGCGCGCGTTGGACTATGTGCTGATGGACTGGCTGCGCCGGGCCAGCGGCGCACCGGCCGCGAGCGCCTGAGCCGGCCGACTAGAATGCCGCCCGTCCCGCGGAGGGATGGATGAGTGGTTTAAGTCGCACGCCTGGAAAGCGTGTGTGGGTTAACAGCCCACCGCGGGTTCGAATCCCGCTCCCTCCGCCAGGGCCGCGGCACACCGCTCAATCCTGGTCCTGCACCAGCACGTCAAGAAGCAGTCTCAGCGTCGGTCGCCCGCCCTTCATGCTCCAGATGCGCTGCGTCACGACGAACAGGCCCAGGCTGTCGGGCAACTGCAGCAGGTCGCCGGGCACGGCCAGGTGCGCGCGGGCCACGAAGCCGGCGGGCAGCCTGGGTTCCGCACCGGCGGTGTCCGGCTCCAGCGCATGCCGTGCCACCTCGCTGAACACGATCTCGACATTGACGGCGGAATCCACCGCCGGATGCTGCCACGCAGGCCGCTAACCCGCATCCCGGGGTTGCGGGGGCGCGATCAATCCAGATCGGGCCCGCGGGCGGCGCCTTCATGGCCCGCACGGGCCTGCGCGTACAGCGCCAGGTACTGGCGGGCCGGGCCGTCCCAGGACAACGATTCGGCCATGCCGCGGCGCATCAGGCGCCGCCAACGTTCGGGCAGCCGGTACAGGGCCAGCGCGCGGGCCAGCGCATCGCGCAGCGCGCCAGGGTCGGCGGCGTCGAACAGGAAACCGTTGCCCTGCAACTCGCCCGCGGCATCGGCCGTGGCCTCGTGCACCGTGTCGGCCAGCCCGCCCACGCGCCGCACCACCGGCACCGTGCCGTAGCGCAGCGCGTACATCTGCGTCAGGCCGCAGGGCTCGAAGCGCGACGGCACCAGCATCATGTCGACGCCGGCCATGATGCGATGGGCTCCAATCTCGTCGTAGCCCAGCAGCACGCCCACCCGGCCGGCATGGGCGCCACCGGCCATGCGGAAGGCGGCCTCCAGCGCGGGGTCGCCGGTGCCTTGCACCACCAGCTGTGCACCCATCTGCAGCAGTTCGGGCAGCGCCGATAGCACCAGGTCCAGACCCTTCTGCGAGGTCAGCCGCGATACCACGCCCAGCAGCGGCGCCTGCGCGTCCACCGCCAGCCCAAACTGCGCCTGCAGCGCCGCCTTGCAGGCCGCCTTGCCGGCCAGCTGCTCGGCGCTGTAGCGCTGCGCCAGCGCGGCATCGGCGGCCGGGTCCCAGACGGCGGTGTCGATGCCGTTCAGGATGCCCGAGACGTCGCCGCCGCGGCTGCGGATCACGCCTTCCAGACCCGCGCCGAACTCCGGCGTGGCGATCTCGCGCGCATAGCTCGGGCTGACGGTGGTCACGCGGTCGGCGAACTTGAGCCCGGCCTTCATGAAGGAAAGCTGGCCGTGGAACTCCAGCGCCGAAGGCGACATATAGCGCGACGACAGGCCCAGCAGCGCCCCGTCGTCGTGCGGAAACAGCCCCTGGTAGGCCAGGTTGTGAATGGTGAAGACCGACGCCGCACCGCCGGCCGGGTGGGCATGCAGGTAGGCGCAGCTCATCGCGGCATGCCAGTCGTGCGCATGCACCACCTCGGGTGCCCATTCCGGATCCAGCTCGCCCTGCGCCAGCTGCGCCGCCACCCAGCCCAGCAGGCCGAAGCGCTGCAGGTTGTCGGCCCATTCGGCACCGCTACGGTCCTGGTAGGGGCCGCCACCGCGGCGGTACAGGAAGGGTGCGTCGATCACGTACACCGGCAGCTGGCTGTAGGGCATCTGCGCGCGCAGCAGCGTCACCTTGGCCGCGCCGAAGACCGGGCCGATCTGGCAAACGCGCCTGGCGTGCAGCACCGCGTCGATGATGCCGGGCAGCCCTGGCAGCAGCAGCCGCAGGTCGGCCCCCTGCGCGGCCAGCGCCTGCGGCAGCGCGCCCAGCACATCGGCCAGGCCACCGGTCTTGATCAGCGGGTAGATCTCCGCGCCGACCTGCAGGACCTTCATTGCGCGTGCAGCGCTTCCAGCATGGCCGGCGTCACCAGCGTGATGCCGTTGGCACTGCGGTAGAAGCGGCGCGCGTCCTCGGACGGGTCTTCGCCGATGACCATGCCGTCGGGCAGCACGCAGCCGCGGTCGACCACTACGCGGTTCAGGCGCACGCCGCGGCCCACCTCCACCAGCGGCAGCAGCACCGACCAGTTGACGGTGGCATGCGAATGCACCCGCACGCTGGAGAACAGCACCGAGCGGAACACCCGGCCCGAGATGATGCAACCGCCAGACACCAGCGATTCGATGGCCATGCCGCGGCGGTCGTCCTGGTTGTGCACGAACTTTGCCGGCGGCAGCTGCGGCTGGTAGGTCAGGATCGGCCACTGCGTGTCGTACATGTTCAGCAGCGGGTCGGTGGCCGTCAGGTCGATGTTCGCGTCCCAGTACGCGTCGATCGTGCCCACGTCGCGCCAGTAGGGCTCCTGCCCGGGCTTGGTGCCCACGCAGCTGAGCGCGAAGGGGTGCGCCACGGCGTTGCCCTCGCGCACAGCGCGCGGGATGATGTCCTTGCCGAAGTCGTGGCTCGAGTTCGGGTCGGCCATGTCGCGCTTCAGCTCCTGGTACAGGAACTTGGCATCGAAGATGTAGATGCCCATGCTGGCCAGCGACTTGTCGGGCTTGCCCGGCATGGCCGGCGGGTTGGCCGGCTTCTCGACGAACTCGGTGATGTAGCGGCGCTCGTCCACCGCCATGACGCCGAAGGCCGTGGCCTCGCTGCGCGGCACCTCGATGCAGCCCACCGTGCAGGGCCGGCCCAGCGCGGCATGGTCGGCCAGCATCAGCGCGTAGTTCATCTTGTAGATGTGGTCGCCGGCCAGCACGATCACATAGTCGGCGTCGTAGCTGTCGATGATGTCCTGGTTCTGCGACACGGCATCGGCGGTGCCGCGGTACCAGCTTTCTTCGTCCACCCGCTGCTGCGCGGGCAGCAGGTCGACGAACTCGTTCATCTCGGTCTTCATGAAGGCCCAGCCGCGCTGCAGGTGGCGCAGCAGGCTGTGGCTCTTGTACTGCGTGATGACGCCGATGCGGCGGATGCCGGAGTTCAGGCAGTTGGACAGCGCGAAATCGATGATGCGGAACTTGCCGCCGAAGTACACCGCCGGCTTGGCCCGGCTATCGGTCAGGTTGTGCAGCCGGCTGCCCCGCCCGCCCGCCAGCACCAGGGCCACGGCCCGCTTCGGCAGATCGAGGGTCTGCGCCAGGTAGTTGGAGTTCATCGGCCCGGTTTCCTGTACTGCGCCACCGGCACCTGCCGGCGCGCCATTGTCGGGCACAGCGGCAAGCCCGCTGAACCGGGCCAGACCCTGAGCGTCCTGCGACCTGCGCCACGCCAGGCACACATCCTGCAAGCCGGCGCGCCAGGACAGCGGCGATACTTGGGCCGCCGGTGGCCCGCTGGCTGCCGCTTTCCGCCCAGCACATGAACTTTAACGATTCCTCATCCCTGGCCGCCGAGCTGGAGCAGCAACTGCTGGACCATGTCGGTGTCGCACCCGACGAGGCCTCGCCGGCCGACCTGATGGCGGGCGTCGCGCAGTTGGCGCGGCAACAGCTGTCGAAGCGCTGGGTGGCCACCCAGGCCGCGCAGCGCGGCAGCCGCCGCGTCTACTACCTGTCGATGGAATTCCTGATGGGCCGCACGCTGGGCAACGCACTGGCCGCGCTGGACCTGCAGGGCCCGGCGGCCGCGGCGCTGGCCGCCCGTGCGCAGCGCCTGGAAGACGTGGAACAGCAGGAGGCCGACGCCGCGCTGGGCAACGGCGGCCTGGGCCGGCTGGCGGCCTGCTTCCTGGATTCGATGGCCACGCTGGGGCTGCCGTCCTTCGGCTACGGCATCCGCTACGAGTACGGCATGTTCGCGCAGACCATCGTCGAAGGCCGGCAGGTGGAGCACCCCGATTCCTGGCTCGGCGATGGTTCGCCGTGGGAGTTCCCGCGGCGCAGCGTGCACTTTCCTGTGCGCTTCGGCGGGCACGTGGACCACAGCACCGGCCAGGCCCGATGGGTGCCTGCGGCCGAGGTCAATGCCAAGGCCTTCGACATGGTGGTGCCGGGCCATGGCACGCCGGCCGTCAGCACGCTGCGGCTGTGGCGGGCCACCGCACCCGACCACATCGATCTGCATGCCTTCAACAGTGGCGACTATGCCCGCGCCGCCGAGGTGAAGAACGAGTTCGAGAACATCTCCTGGGTGCTGTACCCGAACGACAGCACGCCGGCCGGCCGCGAGCTGCGGCTGCGGCAGGAGTATTTCTTCACCAGCGCGTCGATCCAGGACATCGTCGACCGCCACCTGCAGGAACACGGCACGCTGCACAACCTGGCCGACAAGGTGGCGATCCACCTGAACGACACGCACCCGGCCATCGGCGTGGCCGAACTGATGCGCGTGCTGTGCGACGAGCACGGCATGGACTGGGATGCGGCCTGGCAGCAGACCCAGCAGGTGTTCAGCTACACCAACCACACGCTGATGCCCGAGGCGCTGGAGACCTGGGCGGTGGGCCTGATGCAGCATGTGCTGCCGCGGCACCTTGAGATCATCCTGCACATCAACCAGGTGTTCCTCGACTTTGCGGCCGCCCACCGGCCTGGCGACGTGGACTTCCTGCGCCGGCTGTCGCTGATCGACGAATCGGGCGAACGGCGGGTGCGCATGGCAAACCTGTGCATCGTCGGCAGCCACAAGGTGAATGGCGTGTCGGCACTGCACTCCAACCTGCTGGTGAAGACCATCTTTGCCGACTTCGCCAGCCTGTGGCCCGAGCGCTTCACCAACATGACCAACGGCGTCACGCCGCGTCGCTGGCTGGCGCATTCCAACCCGGGCCTCAGCAAGCTGATCGACCAGCACATCGGCATCGGCTGGCGGCTCGAACTCGACCAGTTGCAGAAGCTGAAGCCGCTGGCAGACGACAGTGCTTTCCGCCGCGACTTCCTGGCCGTCAAGCTGGCGAACAAGCGCCGGCTGGCGCAGGCCATCGCCCAGGCCACCGGCGTCAAGGTCGACCCGCACGGCCTGTTCGACGTGCAGGTCAAGCGCATCCATGAATACAAGCGCCAGTTGCTGAACCTGCTGCACGTGGTGACGCGCTACCAGGACATCCTGGCCGACCCGCAGCGCGACTGGGTGCCGCGCACGGTGATCTTCGCCGGCAAGGCGGCGTCCAGCTACCACATGGCCAAGCTGATCATCCGGCTGATCCACGACGTGGGCCAGGTGGTCAACCGCGATGTGCGCGTCGGCGACCGGCTGAAGGTGGTGTTCGTGCCCAACTACGGCGTGTCGGTGGCCGAGATCATCATGCCCGGCGCCAACCTGTCGGAGCAGATCTCCACCGCCGGCACTGAAGCCTCGGGCACCGGCAACATGAAGCTGGCGCTGAACGGCGCGCTGACCATCGGCACCGACGATGGCGCCAATATCGAGATCCGCCAGTGTGTCGGCGACGAGCACATCTTCATCTTCGGCCACCGCGCCCACGAGGTGGCCGCGCTGCGTGAAAGCGGCTATCAGCCGCTGCGCATCCATGACCAGAACCCGCGGCTGCAGGCGGTGCTGAAGGCCATCGGCAGCGGCACTTTCTCCCCCGACGAGCCGCACCGCTACCGCGGGCTGGTCGATGCGCTGCTGTGGGGCGGCGACCACTACCTGCTGCTGGCCGACTACGACGCCTACCTGGACACGCAGGCCCGCGTCGATGCGCTGTTCCGCGACCCGCAGGCCTGGGCCCGCTCGGCAGTGCTCAACGTGGCCGGCATGGGAATGTTCTCGTCCGACCGGACGATCCGCGAGTACGCCCGCGACATCTGGCGCGTCGAGCCGCGCCGCGGCCTGGAGGCCTGAGGCCCATGCTCCCGGCGCAGGACGTCCGGCAGCTGTGCGAAGGCCGCCATGCCGACCCCTTCGGCGTGCTGGGCCCGCACGCCCGGCCCGATGGCAGCGCCTGGCTGGCGGTGTTCCTGCCAGGCGCGGCGGCCGTGCAGGCGGTGAATGCCGACGGCAAACCCCTGGCCGCGCTGCAGCGGCGCGACGCCGCCGGGCTGTTCGAAGGCGCCCTGCCCGGCCTGCTGCCGTACCGCCTGCTGGTGCGCTGGGACAGCGGCGCAGAAGACCTGCTGGACGATGCCTACCGCTTCGGCCCGATGCTGGGCGAGATGGACGCCTGGCTGCTGGGCGAAGGCTCGCACCTGCGGCCCTTCGAGATCCTGGGCGCGCTGCCGCGTGTGCACGAGGGCGTGGCCGGCTGCAGCTTTGCCGTGTGGGCGCCGAACGCGCAGCGCGTCAGCGTGGTCGGCGACTTCAACTACTGGGACGGCCGCCGCCACCCGATGCGGCTGCGCCGCGAATGCGGCGTGTGGGAGATCTTCATCCCTGGCGTGGCCGAGGGTGCGCGCTACAAGTTCGAGTTGCTGGCCGGCGACGGCCGGCTGCTGCCGCAGAAGGTGGACCCCTACGCCCGCCAGGCCGAGCTGCGGCCGGCCACGGCCAGCGTGGTCAGCGCACTGCCGCCCGCGCGGCCGGCCTCGGCGCAGCGCCAGCAGGCCAACGCGCTGGATGCGCCGGTCAGCATCTACGAGGTGCACCTGGGCTCCTGGCGGCGGCAGGTGGAAGACGGCGGCCGCTGGCTGCACTGGGACGAGCTGGCCGACCAGCTGGTGCCCTATGCCGCCTGGATGGGCTTCACCCACCTGGAGCTGCTGCCCATCACCGAACACCCCTTCGACGGATCGTGGGGCTATCAGACGCTGGGCATGTACGCGCCCACCGCACGCTTCGGCGACCCGGCCGGCTTTGCGCGCTTCGTCGAGCGGGCCCATGCCGCGGGGCTGGGTGTGCTGCTCGATTGGGTGCCGGCGCACTTCCCCACCGACGAGCACGGCCTGGCGCAGTTCGATGGCACGGCGCTGTACGAATACGCCGACCCGCGCGAGGGCTTCCACAACGACTGGAACACGCTGATCTACAACTTCGGCCGCACCGAGGTGCAGAACTTCCTGGTCGGCAGCGCGCTGTACTGGCTGGAGCGCTTCGACGTCGACGGCCTGCGTGTCGACGCCGTGGCCTCGATGCTGTACCGCGATTACAGCCGCAAGCCCGGCGAGTGGGTGCCCAACGCCTTCGGCGGCCGCGAGAACCTGGAGGCCATCGCCTTCCTGAAGCGCGCCAACGAGGTGGTGGGCGTGCAGCGCCCGCAGGCGGTGACGCTGGCCGAGGAATCCACCGCCTTCCCGGCGGTGTCGCGGCCCACCTTCGCGGGCGGGCTGGGCTTCCACTACAAGTGGAACATGGGCTGGATGCACGACACGCTGAAGTACATGGCGCGCGACCCGGCGCACCGCAAGTACCACCACGGCGAGATGAGTTTCGGGCTGATGTACGCCTTCAACGAGAACTTCGTGCTGCCGCTGTCCCACGACGAGGTGGTGCACGGCAAGGGCTCGATGCTGGGCAAGATGCCCGGCGACCGCTGGCAGCAGTTTGCCAACCTGCGCGCCTACTACGGCTTCATGTTCGGCCACCCAGGCAAGAAGCTGCTGTTCATGGGCAGCGAGTTCGCGCAGGCGCGCGAATGGAACCATGAACAGAGCCTGGACTGGCACCTGCTGGCCGATCCGCTGCATGCCGGCATGCAGGCGCTGGTGCGCGACCTGAACGGCCTGCTGCGCGAGCAGCCGGCGCTGCATCAGCGCGACTTCAGCGCCGAAGGCTTCGAGTGGATCTCGCACAGCGACGCCGCGCACAGCGTACTGAGCTTCGTGCGCCACGACGGTGCCCGTCAGCGGCCGCTGCTGGTGGTGTGCAACTTCACGCCGGTGGTGCGCCATGCCTGGCGGGTGGGCGTGCCACGCGCCGGCCGCTGGCGCGAGCGGCTGAACACCGATTCGACCTTCTATGGCGGCAGCAACGTCGGCACGCCCTTCGGCACGGCCGAATCGCACAGCGAGCCTTGCGATGGCCGTGCCGATTCGATCGTGATCGAGCTGCCGCCGCTGGCCACCGTGTTCTTCGAATGGCAGGACTGACGCCGCCACGGCTGCAGCCCGGCCGCCCGTGGCCGATGGGGGCCAGCGTCGACGGCGACGGCGTCAACTTCGCCGTCTTCTCGGCCCATGCCACGGCGGTGGAACTGTGCCTGTACGACGACGCCGGCCAGGTGGAATCGACGCGCCTGCCACTACCCGAACGCACTGGCGATGTCTGGCATGGCTGGCTGCCCGGCGCTGGCGCGGGCCTGGTCTACGGCCTGCGCGCCCACGGCCCCTGGGCACCGCGCCAGGGCCAGCGCTTCAACCCGCACAAGCTGCTGCTGGACCCCTGGGCGCGCGAGACGGTGGGCAGCTTTGCGTGGAGCGAACTGCACCGCGGCCACGACGGCCACGACCCGCTGCGTGCCGATGCCCGCGACAACGGCATGCTGGCGCTGAAGGCGCGCGTGGTCGACGACCGTTTCGACTGGGGCGACGACCGTGCGCCGCGCACGCCCTGGGCCGACAGCGTGCTCTACGAAGCGCACGTGCGCGGCTTCAGCATGCTGCACCCCACCGTGCCGGAGGCGCTGCGCGGCACCTACGCCGGCCTGGCCACGAACGCGGCCATCGACCACCTGCGCCGCCTGGGCATCACCGCGCTCAGCCTGTTGCCGGTGCACCGCTTCCTGGACGAGGAGCGGCTGGTGGGCATGGGGCTGCACAACTACTGGGGCTACAACAGCTTGAGCTTCTTCTGCCCCGAGCCGCGCTATGCCAGCGCTGCGACGCAGGGCGGCCGCGCGGTGCGCGACGAATTCCGGCATATGGTGCGGCGGCTGCACGCGGCCGGCATCGAGGTGATCCTGGACGTGGTCTACAACCACAGTGCCGAGACCGATGAAGCCGGCCCCACCTTGAGCTGGCGCGGTCTGGACAACGCCAGCTACTACCTGCTGCGCGGCGACGACCCCCGCTTCTACGAGAACCACACCGGGTGCGGCAACACCTTCAACCTGACGCACCCGCGCGTGCTGCAGATGGTGCTGGACAGCCTGCGCTACTGGGTGCAGCACATGCACGTCGACGGTTTCCGCTTCGACCTGGCCACGGTGCTGGGCCGCGGCCCGCAGGGCTTCGACCGGCAGGCGGCCTTCTTTGCCTGCCTGGCGCAGGACCCGGTGCTGGCGGGCTGCAAGCTGATCGCCGAGCCCTGGGACATCGGGCCGGGCGGCTACCAGCTGGGCCACTTCCCTGGTGGCTGGGTGGAATGGAACGACCGCTTCCGCGATACCGCGCGCGGGTTCTGGCTGCGCGGCGAGGGCCATCGCGGTGACCTGGCGCAGCGGCTGTGCGGCTCGGCCGACAGCTTCCGCCAACCCGGCCGGGCACCGACGGCGTCACTGAACTACGTGGTGTCGCACGATGGTTTCACGCTGCGCGACCTGGTCAGCTACGACCAGCGGCACAACCGCGCCAATGGCGAGGACAACCGCGACGGCCATGCGCACAACCTCAGCTGGAACTGCGGCGCCGAAGGCGAGACCGCGGATCCGGCGGTGCGCGCCCTGCGCGGGCGTCTGCAGCGGGCGCTGCTGGCCCTTCTGCTGCTGGCCCAGGGCACACCGATGCTGGCCGCCGGCGACGAGATGGGCCACACCCAGGGCGGCAACAACAACCCGTACTGCCAGGACAACCCGATCACCTGGATCGACTGGTCGGCACGCGACGAGGCGCTGATCGACTTCTGTGCGGCGCTGGTGCATTTGCGCCGTCGCCTGCAGCCGCTGGGCCCGCACTGGTACGACGATGCCAGCGCCGAATCTCCGCAGGGCCTGCGCTGGCTTCGCCCCGATGGCCAGCCGTTGCAGGGCAGCGACTGGGCCCAGATTCCGGAGCGTGCGCTGATGCTGCACATCGGCCAGCCGGGGCATGGCAACGGGCCCCTGCTGATGTTGTTGAATGCCGCAGCCGATGCCGCCCCCTTCCAGTTGCCGCCCGGCCACTGGCAGCGGCTGATGGACAGCGCCGGGGCGCCCGAGCACTGGACCGCAGTGGCTGCCACCGCGGGCAGCGTCCCGGTGGCCGCGCGCAGCCTGCAGCTGTGGCAGCTGGTCAAGGAGCCTTGACGATGCGCTTCCCCCGTGCCAGCGGCGTGCTGATGCACCCGACCTCGCTGCCCGGGCCCCATGGCAGCGGCGACTGCGGGCCGGCGGCGTACCACTTTGTCGACTGGCTGGTGTCGGCCGGCCAGTCACTGTGGCAGATCCTGCCGCTGAACCCGATCGGCGCCGGCAACTCACCCTACGCCAGCGACTCGGCCTTTGCCGGCAACCCGCTGCTGATCGACCTGCAGCAGCTGCAGCAGCAGGGTTGGCTGAACGCGGCCGAGCTGGAGCCGGCGCCCGGCCTGCGGCCCGAGCGCGTCGACTTCGGTGCGGTGCGCCCCTACCGCATGCAGCGCCTGGCGTGGGCCGCGCAACGCTTTGCCAAGCTGCCGCCCAGCGACGCGCGACACCTCGACTTCGTCGCCTTCTGCGACCGCCACGCCAGCTGGCTGGATGACTACAGCCTGTTCATGGCGCTGAGCGAGGCCCATGGCCCGGCGCTGTGGAGCGGCTGGCCCGATCC
>JAFLDH010000120.1 GCA_017302505.1 Burkholderiales bacterium | reverse complement strand
GGCCTGCAGGCGACGACGGGCGGCGGCGCCGGCGGTCAACGCCCCTCCTTGTCCAGGCCGGCCAGGCAATCGGCCAGCTGCAGCGCGGCCTGGCCCATGCGCGGGCCGGGGCGCACCAGCAGTTCATAGTCGGCCGGCGCAAACGCGCAGACCTGTTGGCGCTGCAGCGCTCGCAGTGCGGCCCAGCCGGGCCGGCCGGCCATGGCCTGCAGGTTGCGGGTCTCGGCCATCACGATGTCGGGCTGGGCCTGCACGACGAACTCGGGGCTCAGCTTCGGAAAGGGCCCCAGCGATACCGGCACGATGTTGACCAGCCCCAGCCGCTGCAGCGTCTGGCCGATGAAGGAGCCCGGCCCGGCCGCATAGGGCGAGGTCTCGACCTCGAAGTACACGCTGCGGCCGCGCAGCCCCGCCGGCACACGGGCCGCGGCCTGATCCATCTGCGTCTGGATGGCGGCCCAGGCGGTGCGCGCCGCGGCCTCGTCGCCAAGCAGCTGGCCCAGCGTCTGCAGGTTGTGCCGCACGTCCTCGTGGCTGCGGGTGTGCAGCACCACCACGCGCAGGCCCAGCGCCTGCAGCCGCGGCACGGCGCGGGCCGAGGGCGCGGCCAGCACCAGGTCGGGCTTGAGCGCGGCGATGCGCTCGATCGGCACATCGTCCAGCCCGCCCAGCTTGGGCAGCGCCTGCACCGCAGCCGGCCAGTTGGAATAACGGTCGGTGCCCACCAGCCGATCACACGCACCCAGCGCGCAGATGCTTTCGGTGAGCCCCGGCACCAGGCTGACGACGCGCTGCGGCGGCGCGGCCAGGGCCTGCAGTGCGATCCACAGCAGCGCGGCGGCCCACCACGGGCGCCAGCGCGCCCGGGGGGTGGACAGCCGCGCGGGTTTCACAGCCCCCGTCCGTCGTAGCGCAGGCCAACCCAGAACTGGCGGCCCAGGTCCTGGTAGTCGCGCGCCGGTTGGTAGTCCTTGTCGAAGGCGTTCTGCAGCCGCGCCTCCACCTGCCAGAAGCGCTCGAAGCGGTAGCGTGCGTTCAGGTTCAGCAGCGCATAGGCCGGCAGCAGCGCGCCGCCGTCGGGCCGCGTGCTGACCCGCACCACCGTGCCGCCCAGCTGCCACGGGCCTTCGTTCCAGTCGACCGCGAAGGTCTGCTGGTTGGCGGCGCGGCGCGGCAGCGTCTGGTCGGTGTCCACGTCCTTGGCGTTCAGCCAGTCCAGCGCCAGCGTGAACTGGAAGTTGCCCCACTGCTGCAGGCCCTGGATCGTGATGCCCTGCAGCACCGCCCGCGCGGTGTTGCCGGCGCAGCCGAAGCTATAGCCCGGCGGGCACAGGCTGGTGTCGGGCTGGTAGCCGATCAGGTCGGACACCTTGTTGTAGTAGGCCGTGGCCGCCACAGATGTCTGCTCGGCCTGGTAGTTGAGCCCGGCCTCGATGCTGCGCGAGCGCTCGGGCGAAAGCGTCACCACGCCGTAGTCCGGGTAGTACAGGTCGTTGAAGGTGGGGGCGCGGAAGGCCGTGCCGGCCACCGCCCGCACCGCCCAGCCCGGCGCGACATCCATGCCCCAGCCCAGCTTGCCGGTGGTCTGGTTCTCGTACACCGAGTTGTGGTCCCAGCGCAGGTCGGCCTGCAGCTTCTGCGCGCCGAAGCGGCCGGTGTAGCCCAGCACCAGGCCGGTGTTGTCGCGGTCGGGCGCGCTGAAGTCGCTGGAGACGATCGATTCGGTCAGCAGGTCCACCGCGCCCACCACCTGGTGCTGCGCCGACGGCGTCCAGGTGGCCTGGGCGGTGATCTGCCGGCGCGTGGTGTCGTAGCGGCTGATGAAGTTCGCGCCACTGCTCAGGCGGTCGCTCTGGTACGAGCCGCGCAGCAGCGCCACCCAGTCGGTGGCCACATCGCCCTGGTACTGCAGCGTGGTCAATTGCGTGGTGGTGCGGTTGCGGAAATCCGGCGACGGATCGGGCAGGAAATTCGGCGGCGGGTATTCGGCGCTGTCGAACTGCGAGCGGTTCTGACTGGCGTTGTAGCTCAGGCCGATTCGCTGCCCCGGCTGCCAGCTGTAGCCGCCGGCCAGCTGCAGCCCATAGCGGCTGAAGCCGTCGTCGTCGGGGTTGTACAGGCCGAACACATCGCCGGGCACGATGGCGGAGACGCCATTGCTCGTCTCGCCGCTGAGGCTGAGCGCGTAGTCGAAGCCGGCGGCCGCGCCGCTGACCGCGGCATAGCCTTCGGCCGAGGCATGGTTGCCGCCGGCCAGGTTGCCGTGCGCGTAGGTGGCGCCTTCGCCGCGGCGGGTGACGATGTTGACCACGCCGCCGATCGCATCGGCGCCGTACAGGCTGGAGCCGGGGCCGCGCATGATCTCGATGCGCTCCACCTGCGCGAGGCTGATGGTGGACAGGTCGGTCTGGCCCAGCGTGGCAGAGCCGATGCGCACGCCGTCGATCAGCACCAGCGTGTTGCTGGCGCCGCTGCCGCGGATCAGCACGCTGGCGTTCTGCCCGGGCGCGCCGTTGCGCGACAGCTGGATGCCGCCTTCGCGGCGCAGCAGGTCCTCCAGCGAATCGGCGCTGGTGGCGCGGATGCGGTCACGGTCGATGACCACCACGTCGGAGACGACGCGGTTCAGCGCGGTCGGCGCGCGCGTGCCGATCACCTGCACCGTGTCGCCGGGCGTGGCCTGGGCCTGGGCCGACGCGGCCTGGGCAAGGGGAAGAAGGACGCAGCCGGCCAGCAGCCGTGCGCCATGCAGTTTGGGATTCAAAGACACCGGAACACCTCTCGTGTCCGCACACCCCGTGCGGCCTGGTTCAAGAACAGGCTGGGTGACGAAAGGCATGAACCGGCACGGCCACGGCCAAGGCTGCAGCGCGCACCTGCGCCGCCCTCCGCAACGCCAGCTCCCGTGCAGCAGGCCGGTATCCGGGCTTGCGAGTGCCGGTTCCGAAGAACCGAAGCGTGCGGCGCCTTCCCAGGCTCATCGCCCAGTGGCTGCAATGCCGAACGCACCTCGCTGACCGTTGCGGGGGCAGCGCCGGAATGACCGGGGATAGTGAATCCCGCGGCGCACCGGCTTCCCGTTGAACCCGTCGCCTCGAGCGGGGGCGGCAGGCACCTGATGCAAGCGCCGCGAGTCTAGCGCAGCGCCCCGGCTGCTCCGCGCCGCCAGGTGAGGCAGCGGTTGTTGGCCGGCATGGCGCGGTCTTCCAGCAGTTGCAGACCGGCGGCCTGGGCCAGTGCGTCCACCGCCTCGAAGTCGCGCAGGCCGCGGCGCGGGTCGGCCGCGCGCAGGCTGACGTCGAAGCGGGCGTTGCTGTCGCTGGTGAAGCGGCCGCCGTAGTTGAAGGGGCCGTAGACGGTAAACAGGCCGTTCTCCGGCAGCCAGCCGGCCAGCCCGTCGAACAGTTGCTGCACCTCGTCCCAGCCCATGATGTGCAGCGTGTTGGCGCTGAACACGGCGTCGGCCTTTGCCGCCGGCCAGGGCTGGCCGGCGGCAAAGGCCAGCGGCGGCGGCAGGTTGGGCAGCGTTTGGCCGGCCAGGCCACGCAGCAGTACCTCCAGCTGGGCAGGCGTCTCCGAGCACTGCCAACGCAGGTGGGGCATGGCCGCGGCGAAGTGCAGCGCATGCTGGCCGGTGCCGCTGCCCACCTCGAACACGCTGCGCAGTGGTGCGAACAGCGGCTGCAGGCAGGCCAGGATCGGGGCCTTGTTGCGCTCGCAGGCTTCGGAAAAGGGCTTGTCCATCGGCAACGGGCGGGGAGCAGGTAGGAAGGGGCATTCTCGGCGCGCGCCGGGGTGGCTGCGCCGCCGCCCGCGCACCCCCCCGGCGCCTATAATCTGGCTTTCACAGCCTTGCATCCCGCGCGGTGCGCCGCCGCACCCGGGCAATGTGCTTCAGACATGACCAAGTTCGTCTTCGTCACCGGCGGTGTGGTGTCCTCTCTTGGCAAGGGCATCGCGTCGGCCTCGCTGGCCGCGGTCCTGGAATCGCGGGGCCTCAAGGTCACCCTCATCAAGCTCGATCCCTACCTGAACGTCGACCCGGGCACGATGTCGCCGTTCCAGCATGGTGAAGTCTTCGTCACCGACGACGGCGCCGAGACCGACCTGGACCTGGGCCACTACGAGCGCTTCATCACGACGCGCATGAAGCGCAGTAACAACTTCACCACCGGCCAGATCTACAAGAGCGTGCTCGAGAAGGAGCGCCGCGGCGACTACCTGGGCAAGACGGTGCAGGTGATTCCGCACGTCACCAACGAGATCCAGGAATACGTCAAGCGCGGCGCCGGCCTGGGCAGCCCCGAGGCGGTGGACGTGGCCATCGTCGAGGTCGGCGGCACGGTCGGCGACATCGAATCGCTGCCCTTCCTGGAAGCAGCGCGGCAGATGAGCCTGAAGATGGGGCCGACGAACAGCGCCTTCGTGCACCTGACCTACGTGCCGTGGATTGCCGCCGCTGGCGAGCTGAAGACCAAGCCCACGCAGCACACGGTGCAGAAGCTGCGCGAGATCGGCATCCAGCCCGACGTGCTGCTGTGCCGCGCCGACCGGGCCGTGCCCGACGAAGAGCGCGAGAAGATCAGCCTGTTCACCAACGTGCAGTTGCACGGCGTGATCAGCATGTGGGACGTGGACACCATATACAAGGTGCCGCGCATGCTGCACGAGCAGGGCCTGGACGAGATGATCTGCATGAAGCTGCAGCTGCTGACCAAGCCCGCCGACCTGAAGCGCTGGGACCGCCTGGTGCACGAGGTGGAGCACCCGGCGCAGCAGCTCAGCATCGCGATGTGCGGCAAGTACACCGATCTGTCGGATTCGTACAAGAGCCTGAACGAGGCGCTGCGCCATGCCGGCATCCAGCACCACGCGCGGGTGCACATCGAATACGTCGATTCGGAGACGCTGTCCGACGCCAACGTCGACCAGCTGTCGCGCTTCGACGCGGTGCTGGTGCCCGGCGGCTTCGGCAAGCGTGGCGTGGAAGGCAAGATCGTCGCTGCGCGCTATGCGCGCGAGCACAAGATCCCCTACCTCGGCATCTGCCTGGGCATGCAGGTGGCCACCATCGAGGTGGCGCGCCACCTGGCCGGGCTGGCCGAGGCCAACAGCACCGAGTTCGACCCGGCCACGCCGCATCCGGTGATTGCGCTGATCGACGAATGGCAGGACCGCGACGGCAGCATCCAGAAGCGCGACCAGGGCTCCGACCTGGGCGGCACGATGCGCCTGGGCGCGCAGAGCTCCGACGTGCAGCGCGGCACGCTGGCGCACCAGATCTACGGCGACGTAGTCACCGAGCGGCACCGCCACCGCTACGAAGCCAACGAGCATTACCTGGAGCGGCTGCGCCAGGCCGGGCTGGTGATCTCCGCCATCACGCAGCGCGACAAGCTGACCGAGATCGTCGAGCTGCCGCGCGAGGTGCACCCCTGGTTCGTCGGCGTGCAGTTCCACCCCGAGTTCAAGTCCACGCCCTGGGACGGCCACCCGCTGTTCAACAGCTTCATCAAGGCGGCCCTGGAGCACCAGGCCAGCGCGCAGAAGCCGCTGAAGGCCGTCGCATGAAGCTGTGCGGCTTCGAGGTCGGCCTTGACCAGCCGTTCTTCCTGATCGCCGGCCCCTGCGTGGTCGAAAGCGAATCGCTGCAGATGGACGTGGCCGGCCGGCTGAAGGAGATGACCGCGGCGCTGGGCATCCCGTTCATCTTCAAGAGCAGCTACGACAAGGCCAACCGCTCCAGCGGCGCCAGCTTCCGCGGCCCGGGCATGGAACGTGGCCTGGAGATCCTGGCCCAGGTGAAGCGCGAGATCGGCGTTCCGGTGCTGACCGACGTGCACAGCGAGGCCGAGATCCCCGCCGTGGCGGCCGTGGTCGACGTGCTGCAGACGCCGGCCTTCCTGTGCCGCCAGACCGACTTCATCCGCGCGGTGGCGCAGAGCGGCAAGCCGGTGAACATCAAGAAGGGCCAGTTCCTGGCGCCGCACGACATGAAGAACGTCATCGACAAGGCCCGTGCCGCCGCGCGCGAAAAGGGTCTGCCCGAGGACGCCTTCATGGCCTGCGAGCGCGGCGCCAGCTTTGGCTACAACAACCTGGTGTCCGACATGCGCAGCCTGGCCATCCTGCGCGAGACCGGCGCGCCGGTGGTCTTCGACGTCACCCACAGCGTGCAGCTGCCCGGCGGCCAGGGCACCAGCAGCGGCGGCCAGCGCGAGTTCGTGCCGGTGCTGGCCCGTGCCGGCGTCGCGGTGGGCGTGGCCGGGCTGTTCATGGAAACCCACCCGGACCCCGCCCACGCGTTGAGCGACGGGCCCAATGCCGTGCCGCTGAAGCACATGCGCGCCCTGCTCGAACAACTGGTGGCCCTGGACCGCGTGGTCAAGCAGCAGCCGTTGTTGGAGAACGATTTTTCTTGCTGAGGACATCGCCATGCCCGCCGCCTACCTGATCGTCGAATCGCAGATCAGCGACCCCGAGCAGTTCAAGGCCTACATGGCCGCCGCGCCGGCCGTGGCCAAGGCATTCGCCGGCGAGTACCTGGTGCGTGGCGGCCGCATGGCCGTGCTGGAAGGCGACTGGACGCCACCTCGCCTGACGGTGCTGCGCTACCCCAGCTTCGAGGCTGCGCAGAAGATGTACGACAGCCCCGGCTACGTGGCCGCGCGCCAACTGCGCGCCGGCGCCACGGCCATGTTCAACATGGTGCTGGTCGAAGGCGTCGATGCGCCGCCGGCCTGACCCGACCGATTTCGAAACTGACCAAGGAACCCCATGAGCGCCATCGTCGACATCGTCGGCCGCGAGATCCTCGACAGCCGCGGCAACCCCACCGTCGAATGCGACGTGCTGCTGGAAAGCGGCACGATGGGCCGCGCCGCCGTGCCCAGCGGCGCTTCCACCGGCAGCCGCGAGGCCATCGAGCTGCGCGACGGCGACAAGAGCCGCTACCTGGGCAAGGGCGTGCTCAAGGCCGTGGAGCACATCAACACCGAGATCAGCGAGGCCGTGCTCGGCCTGGATGCCAGCGAACAGGCCTTCCTGGACCGCACGCTGATCGACCTGGACGGCACCGACAACAAGAGCCGCCTGGGCGCCAATGCCACGCTGGCGGTCAGCATGGCGGTGGCCCGGGCCGCGGCCGAAGAGAGCGGCCTGCCGCTGTACCGCTACTTCGGCGGCATGGGCGGCATGCAGATGCCGGTGCCGATGATGAACGTCATCAACGGCGGCGCGCATGCCAACAACAGCCTGGACCTGCAGGAGTTCATGATCATCCCCGTGGGTGCGCCGTCCTTCCGCGAAGCGGTGCGCTACGGCGCCGAGGTGTTCCATGCACTGAAGAAGATCATCGACGCCAGGGGCATGTCCACCAGCGTGGGGGATGAAGGCGGCTTCGCCCCCAGCGTGGCCAGCCACGAGGCCGCCATCCAGCTGATCCTGGAGGCCATCGACAAGGCCGGCTACACGGCCGGCGAGCAGATCGCACTGGGCCTGGACTGCGCCGCCAGCGAGTTCTACAAGGACGGGCAGTACGTGCTGGAGGGCGAAGGCGGCCTGAAGCTGACAGCCGCCGGCTGGACCGACATGCTCGCCACCTGGGTGGACAAGTACCCGATCCTCAGCATCGAGGACGGCATGGCCGAGGCCGACTGGGACGGCTGGAAGCACCTGGCCGAACGCCTGGGCAAGAAGGTGCAGCTGGTGGGCGACGACCTGTTCGTCACCAACACCCGCATCCTGAAGGAAGGCATCGAGAAGGGCGTGGCCAACTCGATCCTCATCAAGATCAACCAGATCGGCACGCTGACCGAAACCTTCGCCGCCATCGAGATGGCCAAGCGCGCCGGCTGGACCAACGTCATCAGCCACCGCAGCGGCGAGACCGAGGATTCCACCATCGCCGACATCGCCGTGGGCACCAATGCCGGCCAGATCAAGACCGGCTCGATGAGCCGCAGCGACCGCATCGCCAAGTACAACCAGCTGCTGCGCATCGAGGAAGACCTGGGCGACGTGGCCAGCTACCCGGGCCGCACGGCCTTCTACAACCTGCGCTGAGGAACCCCGGCCGCATGCAAACCATGCTGCGAGGCCTGCTGGCCCTGCTGATGTTGCTGGGCCTGGCGGCCTGCAGCCACAACCCTGTGGCCATGCCGGCCACACGGGTCACTGACAGCCAGCTCAGCTTCAACCGCACCTTCAACATGGCACTGGCCTCGATGACCGACCAGCGGATGGTGATCAGCGAGCATGACCTCCGCCAAGGCCGCATCGTCGGCAGCCTGGACGGCATCACGGTCGTGACCTCGGTGCGGCCGATGGTCGACGGCACCACCCGCGTAACCTTCGTGTCGCAGGGCCAGACGCCGGCTGACACCGCGCTAATCGAGCGCATCGCAAGCACGTACACCGAGCGCATGGCCAAGGTGGGCCTGCTGGGCGGCTTCAACCGCGGCGGCGACGACTACCAGGGCCCGATCCCCTGCCCCAGCGGCCCGGCCTTCTGCAACTGAGGCGCGACGATGCGGTGGGTCACCCTGGTTCTGCTGGTGCTGCTGGCGCTGGTGCAGGCCGAGCTGTGGGCCGGCAGCGGCGGGCGCAGCTACGTGGTGCAGCTGCAGTCGCAGCTGCAGGCCCAGCAGCAGGCTAACGAGGCGGCCAAGCTGCGCAACCAGCGGGTGGCGGCCGAGGTCAACGACCTGAAGGAAGGCCTGGAGATGGTCGAGGAGAAGGCCCGCGCCGAGCTGGGCATGGTGCGGCCCGACGAGATCCTGGTGCAGCTGAACCCGCGCCCCCGCTGACGCGCCGACGACCCGACGATGGAACGCCTGCTGCAGGTGGCGCAGCCGCTGCTCGCGCCCGCCTTCGTGCTGTGGGGCAGCCCGGTGTCCTGGGCCGAGGTGGTGGCCTTCGTGCTGTCGCTGGCCATGGTGGGCTGCAACATCCGCGTCTGGACTGCCGGCTGGCCGCTGGCCATTGCTGCCTCGCTGCTGTACGCCTTGGTCTTCGAGGCCAGCCGGCTCTATGGCGAGGCGACGCTGCAGCTGTTCTTCGTGGTCGTGGCGCTGTGGGGATGGTGGCAATGGCTGCGCGGCCGGGCGGCCGACGGCCAGGCGCTGCAGGTGCGCCGCCTTTCGGCACGCGGCCGCCTCGGCGTGCTGGTGGCGCTGCTGTGCCTGTGGCCGCTGTTCGGCCTGCTGCTGCGCCGCTACACCGACACCGACGTGCCCTGGTGGGACGCGCTGCCCACCGCCGGCAGCGTGCTGGGGCAATGGCTGCTGGGCCGCAAGTACATCGAGAACTGGCCGATGTGGCTGGCCGTCAACCTGGTCAGCATCACGCTTTTCGCCTACAAGGGGCTGTGGCTGACGGTGCTGCTGTACGCGCTGTTCGCGCTGCTGTCGGTGGCCGGCTGGCGGGCCTGGTTGCAAAGGGCGGCGACGCATGGCTGAGCCGACGGTGATCGCGCTGCTGGGCGCCGAAAGCACCGGCAAGACCACGCTGGCCGCGGCGCTGGCGCAGCGCCTGGCCGACGAGACCGGCCTGCGCTGCACCTGGGTGTCCGAATGGCTGCGCCTGTGGTGCGACCGCGAAGGGCGCACGCCGCGCGCCGACGAGCAGGCGGCCATCGCCCGAGAACAGCATGCCCGCATCGCCGAGGCCTTGGCCGGCCACGAGCTGGTGATCTGCGACACCACCGCGCTGGCCACGGCCGTCTACAGCCGCCTGCTGTTCGGCGACACCTCGCTGGACGAGATGGCGGCGGCGTTGCACCGCGCGCAGGTGTCGCTGACGCTGCTGACCGCGCTCGACCTGCCCTGGGTGGCCGACGGCCTGCAGCGCGACGGCCCACAGGTGCGCGAGCCGGTGGATGCCGCGCTGCGCGCCATGCTGCAGGCGCAACGCCTGCCCTGGGTGCTGGTGTCGGGCAGCGGCGAGGCGCGGCTGGAGGCCGCAGTGAACGCAGTGGCGCCACTGCTGCGCCGCCGCGCCCTGCCGCGCGACGGCCTGTTCACCCGGCTGGCGAAGCGCAATGCCGAAGCGCCGGCCTGGAACTGGGTCTGCGAAAAATGCGACGTGCCCGAATGCGAGCACGCGCAGCTGCGCCGCCTCAGTTGACGGCGCCCTGCCCCGGCGGCTGGTCGGCCTGCGGAATGAACAGCGTGGCCGCGTCGATGGCATCGAAACGGTACTGCCGGCCGCAGAACTCGCAGCCCACCTCGACCTCGCCGCGCTCGGCGATGATCGAATCCACTTCCTCGCGGCCCAGGCCGCGCAGCATGCCGGCCACGCGCTCGCGGCCGCAGCTGCAGGCAAAGCGCGGCCGCCGCGGCTCGTAGCGCTGCAGCCGTTCTTCCCAGAACAGCCGGCGCAGCAGCGTGTCGGCATCCAGCGTCAGCAGCTCGTCGCGCGTCAGCGTGGCGGCCAGGTGGGCAATGCGATTGAAGTCCTCGTTCAGGCCGATCTGGTCCTCGTTGCGCTCGCCGGACATGCGGCTCGGCCCGTCCACCGGCAGCCGCTGGATCAGCAGGCCGGCGGCGTGCCGCTCGTCGGCGGCCAGCAGCAGGCGCGTGTCCAGCTGCTCCGACTGCAGCATGTAGTGCTCCAGCACCTGCGACAGTTGCTGCAGCGGCTCGCGCCGGTCGCCATGCAGCGGCACCACGCCCTGGTAGGGCTGCTGGCCGGGCCGCTTGTCGGCGGGGTCGAGCGTGATCGCGCAGCGCCCCTGGCCGTGCACGTTGAGCATCGCCTCCAGCCCGGCGGCGGGCGGCACCTCGCCGATCACCGTGGCCGTGGCGCGGTAGCGCAGGTCCGAGCGCACCTCGGCCACCGCCAGCTTGACCGGCCCGTCGCCGTGCACCTGCAGGATCAGCGCGCCGTCGAACTTCAGCCCCGACTGCATCAGCACGCCGGCCGCCGCCATCTGGCCCAGCAGCTCGCGCACCGGCGCCGGAAAGGGTGCGCCGGCGCGCGCGGCCAGCATCTCGCGCCAGCCGTCGCCCAGCCGCACCAGCGAGCCGCGCACAGGCAGGCCTTCGAACATGAAGCGATGCAGCTCGCCCATCAGGCAATGCGGCGAATGCCGTGGCGGTGGCGGTTCGTCTGCTTGACGTACTGCGCCGACAGGTGCGTCAGCAGCTCGAACTGCGCCGGCGTCAGCGCGCGCACCACGCGTGCCGGCGAGCCGATGATCAGCGAGCCCTCAGGAAACTCCTTGCCTTCGGTGACCACCGAGCCGGCGCCGACGATGCAGCGCGGCCCGATCTTCACGCCGTTGAGCACCACGGCCTGGATGCCGATCAGCGTGCCCTCGCCGATCGTGCAGCCGTGCAGCATCACCTGATGCCCGACGCTGACATCGTCGGCCAGCGTGAGCGGCAGGCCGGGGTCGGTGTGCAGCACGCAGCCGTCCTGCACGTTGACACGCTTGCCCAGGTGGATCAGGTCGTTGTCGCCGCGCAGCACCGCGCCGTACCAGACGCTCGCCTGCTCGTCCATGCGCACCCGCCCGATGACGGTGGCCGTCTCGGCCACCCAGGCGCCTTCGGCCAGTTGGGGCACCCATTCGTCAAACTGGAAGATGGCCATCGGCGGTCCTCGCGCGCAAAGCGGCGATTTTCGCTCCATCGGCCCAGGCGCTGCCCGGCAAGGGCGGTGCAGCCACCCGCGGCGCACGCGCCGGCACGCGGCCGCCGCGTTCCAGCGCCCAGCCTTCGGTGGCGCGCGCCAGGTCGTGCAGCAGCACATGGGCCGCGCCCAGCGCGCCAGCAGCGCAGCGCTGCAGCAGCTGTTCCACCTGTGCCGCACTCAGCGGCCCGGCAAAGCGCTGCCAGCAACGCTGCACCCGCGCATCGCTCCACGCGTCTTCCAGCGCATGGCGCAGCACCCAGGGCTCGGCCGCACGGCCGGCCTCGATGCAGCGCGGCAGCATCGCCGCCAGGAAGCGATGGAAATCCAGTCTTGTGCCTTCGTCGGGCCGGCGCGTGCCGTCGGGCCGGCCCAGCTCGCGCGTGACCAGTGCCTGCAGCCCCTGCACCGGGTTCAGCAGGCGCAGGCGGTTCGGCGGCAGCAGGTGCAACGGCAGGCGCACCGCCTGCGCCTGCGACAGCGGCGTGACGAAGGACACCAGCGTCGCCAGCCGCCGCCAGGCGGCGGCGTCCAGCCCGTCGACGAGGCCGTCGGCGGCCTGACCCGCCTGTTCGGCGCGCTGCAGCAGACGCTCCAGCCCCAGCGCACCCTTGGCCCGGTTGGCGGCGCATATCTGCGTCAGGACGCGCTTGACCAGCCCCAGGTCCCGCGCAGACTCGCACCACGCCAGCACCACAATCTGCGGCGTGCGCATGAGGCAGCGGTGGGCGGGGGCGGCGCAGACCAAGGCATTTGCATGGAGTATGCTTTGCCGGAATGATCCCCTC
>JAFLDH010000012.1 GCA_017302505.1 Burkholderiales bacterium | reverse complement strand
CCGGCAGCGGGTGGAGTTCCATCGCGCCAAGGATTTCGACGAGCCCTGGTCGGCGCGCAGCGCGGCGGCACTGGCGGCGATGCAGCCTTCGGGCTCCACCCGCACCGGCGCGGCGCTGCGCCATGCCACCCGCCAGCTGGCCCGCCAGCCGGCGCGCACCCGCTTCCTGATCCTGGTGACCGACGGCTACCCGCAGGACAGCGACTACGGCGACCGCCCCGACGACCTGGACTACGGCCTACGTGATACCGCGATGGCGCTGCGCGAGGCCGAGCGCCAGGGCATCGCTGCGTTCTGCGTGTGCATCGACCATGCGGCGCACGACCACCTGCGCCGCGTCTGCCCGCCGGCGCGCTACATGGTCATCGACGAGGTGGACGCGCTGCCGCTGCAGCTGTCCAAGGTCTACCGACAGCTGGTGGGCGGCCTGCAGGGTTCTAGTTGCAGTTGACGACGATGTCGACGAAGCTGGCGGCAAAGAAGCTGCCGCTGGCATTGGCCACGCTGCAGCTGCCGATGGCCGGCTGCGTCAGCACGCTGACGCTGTAGGCCGTGCCGTCGACCAGCGCGCGGCTGAAGGCGAAGGCGCCGCTGGCGCTGACGGTCACCGTGTCGCTGCCGTTGGCCAGCACCAGCGACGCGCCAGTGGCCAGGCCCGTGACGATGCCGCGCAGCGTAGCCTGGTAGGCGCAGCTGACGCGCACGGTGTCCACCGAATCGCCGTTGGCGTTGATCGTGCCGCTGCCGCTGCTGACCGTGCAGGTCTGGCCGATGGGCTGGGTCTGCACCGTCACCGCATAGGCATCGCCGGGATCGAGCAGCTTGGCGAAGGCGAACTCGCCATTGCGGGCCACGGTGAGCGAATCGGTGGCGTTGTTCTGCAGCGTGACGCTGAGCCCCGTGCCCAGGCCGGTGAGGCGGCCCGAAACCTCGCCGCCACCGCAGCCGGCCAGCGCCAGCGTGGCAGCACAGGCGCAGAGCAGGCGGGTGAGGGGCTGGTGGGACATGGCAGAGGACTCCTGGCGCAATCTAGCACGCAGGAAAGCGCGTGCCGCGGGCGTTAGCGTGCGGCAACACACTCATCGGGCCGGCCCGGCGGCGCGGCGCAGGTTCAGCACGTTGCCGGCCAGGATCAGCACGGTGCCCAGCACGGTCAGCAGGTCCAGCCGCTCGGCATAGAGCAGCCAGCCGGCCAGCGCGGTGAGCGGCACGCGCAGGTAGTCCATCGGCATCACCACGGTGGCATCGGCATGGCGCATCGCGCGCGCCATGCAGTAGTGCGAGAAGGTGCCGCAGAAGGCCACCAGCACCACCCAGCCCCAGGTGGTGGCCGAGGGCCAGCGCCAGACCCACAGCGCCGGCAGCAGGCCCAGCAACGACTGCACCACCAGCATCCAGAAGCTGATGGCCACCGCGGAGTCGGTGCGCGTCAGGCTCTTGACCATGGTGACCGACACCGCGAAGCCCACCGCCGCGGCCAGCGCCACCAGCTGCCCGGGGCTGAGGCCGCTGGTGCTGGGCCGCACGATCAGGCCCACGCCCAGCAGGCCCAGCGCCACGGCCAGCACCTTCCAGCGGGTGATGCGCTCGCCCAGGAACAGCGCGGCCAGCAGGATGATCCAGATCGGCATTGTGAACTCGATGGCCACCACCTGGGCCAGCGGGATCAGCGTCAGCGCCGCGAACCAGGCGTACTGCGCGCCGTAGTGCACCACGTTGCGCGCGGCGTGTTCGCGCAGGCGCTGCGTCTTCAGCGCGGCCACGCCCCCCGACACCGCGATCAGCGGCCACAGCAGCACCATCCCCATCACCGAGCGCATCTCCATCACCTGGAAGACGGTGAGCTCGCGCGTCGCCTCGCGGCCGGCCACGGCGATGACCAGCATCAGCGTCAGCCAGCCGGCCATCCATGCGGCGGCCTTGGCGGTGGATTGTTGGGCTTGCATCAAGGGGCCGCACTCTAGCCCACGGCCGAGGCGCGGCGGCGCGTACAGTGCCGTCAGCCCACCGCCAAGGAACAGTTGCCATGACCCGCAGAACGGCTTCCGACTTGCGCAGCGCACGCTGGTTCGCGCCCGACGACTTCCGCTCCTTTGGCCACCGCTCGCGGCTGCGCCAGCTGGGCTATGCGCCGGAAGACTGGGCGGGCAAGCCGGTGATCGCCATCGTCAACACCTGGAGCGACATCAACCAGTGCCATGCGCACTTCAAGCAGCGCGTCGACGACGTCAAGCGTGGCGTGCTGCAGGCCGGCGGCCTGCCGCTGGAGCTGCCGGCGATGAGCCTGTCGGAGCCGATCGTCAAGCCGACGACCATGCTCTACCGCAACCTGCTGGCGATGGAATGCGAGGAGCTGCTGCGCAGCCACCCGATCGACGGCGCGGTGCTGATGGGCGGCTGCGACAAGACCACGCCGGGGCTGGTGATGGGGGCGATCAGCGCCGGCCTGCCCTTTGTCTTTCTGCCGGCCGGGCCGATGTTGCGCGGCCACTGGCGCGGCCAGGTGCTGGGCTCGGGTTCGGACGCCTTCAAGTACTGGGACGAGCGCCGCGCCGGCCGGTTGCCGGAGCAGGCCTGGGCGGAGATGGAATCGGGCATCGCGCGCAGCCACGGCACCTGCATGACCATGGGCACCGCCGCCACGATGACCGGCATCGCCGAGGCGCTGGGGCTGACCTTGCCCGGCGCCTCCAGCATCCCGGCGGCGGACGCCGCGCACCCGCGCATGAGCGCGGCCTGCGGCCGGCGCATTGTCGAGATGGTGTGGGAAGACTTCGTGCCCTCGCGCGTGCTGCGTGCCGACAGCTTCCACAACGCCGTGGTCTGCGCCATGGCGATGGGCTGCAGCACCAACGCCATCATTCACCTGATCGCGATGTCGCGCCGCGCCGGCCACGCGCTGACGCTGGACGACTTCGACGCCGCCAGCCGCCACGTGCCGGTGATCGCCAACATCCGGCCCAGCGGCGAGACCTACCTGATGGAGGACTTCTTCTATGCCGGCGGCCTGCCGGCGATGCTGCAGCGGCTGCGCGACAAGCTGCGGCTCGATGCGCCGACGGTAAGCGGCTGTACGCTAGGCCACAACATCGAAGGCGCCGAGGTCTTCGACGAGGACGTGATCCGACCGCTGCACAAGCCGATCTATGCCGAAGGTGCGCTGGCCGTGCTGCGCGGCCACCTGGCGCCCGACGGCGTGGTGATCAAGCCCAGCGCCTGTGCGCCGCATCTGCTGCAGCACACCGGGCGGGCGCTGGTCTTCGACGACTACCCGGCGCTGAAGAAGGCGGTGGAGGACCCGGCACTGGACGTCACCGCCGACGACATCCTGGTGCTGCGCTACGCCGGGCCGCTGGGCGCCGGCATGCCCGAGTGGGGCATGCTGCCGATCCCCACCAAGCTGCTGAAGGCCGGCGTCACCGACATGCTGCGGCTGAGCGATGCACGCATGAGCGGCACCAGCTACGGCGGCTGCCTGCTGCACTGCGCGCCGGAGGCGGCGGTGGGCGGCCCGCTGGCGCTGCTGCGCAGCGGCGACCGCATCACGGTGGACGTGCCGGCGCGGCGCATCCACCTGCAGGTGAGCGACGAAGAGCTGGCCGCGCGCCGCGCCGCCTGGCAGCCGCCGCCGCGCCGCTACGAGCGCGGCTACGGCTGGCTCTTCGGCCAGCATGTGCTGCAGGCCGACCAGGGCTGCGACTTCGACTTCCTGGAAACCGGCTTCGGCGCGCCGGTGGCCGAGCCGGACATCTTCTGAAGGGCGGCGTCCATGCAAGCCATGCAACTGCAGCGCATCGGCGGGCCGCTGCAATGGGTGGAACTGCCAGAGCGGCAGCCCGGGCCGGGCGAGATCCGCGTGCGCGTGGCGGCCTGCGGCGTGTGCCGCACCGACCTGCATGTGCTGGATGGCGAGCTGCCCGACATCCCGCTGCCGATCATTCCCGGCCACGAGGTGGTGGGCCGCATCGACGCGCTGGGCCCGGGCGTCGACGGGCTGCGCATCGGCGAGCGCGTGGGCCTGCCGTGGCTGGGCCACACCTGCGGCAGCTGCGCCTACTGCATGGGCCAGCAGGAGAACCTGTGCGACCGGCCGCTGTTCCACGGCTACACCCGCGACGGCGGTTATGCGACGGCGGCGATCGCCGATGCGCGCTTCGCCTTTCCGCTGGGCGAGCAGGGCAGCGACGAGTCGCTGGCTCCGTTGCTGTGCGCCGGGCTGATCGGCTGGCGCGCGCTGGTCATGGCCGGGACCGGACGGCGGCTCGGGCTCTACGGCTTTGGCGCGGCGGCCCATATCCTGGCCCAGGTGGCGGTGTGGCAGGGTCGAGAGGTCTACGCCTTCACGCGGCCGGGCGACGTGGCGAGCCAGCACTTTGCCCGCAGCCTGGGCGCGACGTGGGCCGGCGGTTCGGACGAGATGCCGCCGCAGCCGCTGGATGCGGCCATCCTGTTCGCCGCGGTGGGCGCGCTGGTGCCCGCGGCGCTGGCTGCGGTTCGCAAGGGCGGGCGGGTGGTCTGCGCCGGCATCCACATGAGCGACATCCCGTCCTTCGCCTACCGGCTGCTGTGGCAGGAGCGGCAGATCCGCTCGGTGGCCAACCTGACGCGGCAGGACGGCATCGACTTCCTGAGCCTGGCGCCGCGGGTGGGCATCGTCACGCACACGCGCCGCTATGCGCTGGCGCAGGCCAACGAGGCGCTGGCCGATCTGCGTGCGGGCCGCTTCGACGGCGCGGCGGTGCTGGTGCCCTGACGAAGATCTCAGCGCGCGGGCTTGCGCACGCGGGTCGGCGCCTTCGGCGCTGCGGACGCAGCCTCGGCCGCCAATTGCGCGGCGAGGGCTGATTCGGGGGTGATGGCCTCGGGCTCGGCGGCCGGTGCCTCGGCGATCACGTGGGTGTGCGGCGCCAGCAACTGCACCAGCTGGCCGTAGATCTTCGGGTTGCCGGCCACCACCTCGCGCTGGAACAGGTAGTCGGCCTCGCCTGTGAAGTTGCCGATCAGGCCGCCGGCCTCGCTGACCATCAGCGAGCCTGCGGCCACGTCCCAGGGCTGCAGGCCGGTCTCGAAGAAGCCGTCGTACCAGCCGGCGGCCACGTAGCACAGGTCCAGCGCGGCGGCGCCGGGGCGGCGCAGGCCGGCGCAGTGCTGCATCACCTCTTCGAAGATCTTCAGGTAGCGCTTGAAGTTGTCGCCCTTGCGGAACGGGAAGCCGGTGCCGATCAGCGCATCGGACAGCCGGGTGCGCCGGCTGACGCGCAGCCGCCGGTCGTTGAGATAGGCACCGCGGCCCTTGCTGGCGTAGAACAGGTCGTTGCGCGCGGGGTCGTAGACCACGGCCTGCTGCACCTGCCCGCGGTGCGACAGCGCGATGGACACCGCGTACACCGGCAGGCCGTGGATGAAGTTGGTGGTGCCGTCCAGCGGGTCGATGATCCAGACGTATTCGCTGTCCTTGGCGCCGTGCGCGCGGCCCGATTCCTCGGCCAGGATCGAATGGCCGGGGTAGGCCTCCAGCAGCGTGTCGATGATCACGCGCTCGGCAGCATGGTCGACCTCGGTGACGAAGTCGTTCGGGTTCTTGACGTTGACCTTCAGCAGGTCCACATCGAGTGCCGCGCGATTGATGATCGCGCCCGCCGCGCGTGCCGCCTTGACGGCGATGTTCAGCATGGGATGCAGGGCTTGGGACATGGCGTGGGGCGCAGGGCAGGGCGGCGGCAGTGGCAAAGAGCGCGGGCGGCGAGAATGCCGCAGCGAGCCTCGATTTTAGCTGCCGATGCCACCGACCTCCGACACTACGCGCTTCGTGCTGGTGCATACCAGCCATGCCGGCAACGTGGGCGCAGCGGCGCGTGCGATGAAGGTCATGGGCTTCTCCGATCTGGTGCTGGTGCGGCCGCGCTTCGACGACGTGCTGTCGCGCGAGGAGACCGTGGCCATGGCCAGCGGCGCGGCCGACATCCTGGTGCGTGCGCGCATCGTCGACACGCTGGATGCGGCACTCGATGGCGTGCAGCACGCCTGCGCGACGGCGATGACGCCGCGCGACTTCGGCCCCCCGACCTATGCGCCGCGCGAGCACTTCCAGACACTGCAGGCCGCCGCGCTGCGCGTGGCCTTCGTCTTTGGCCCCGAGCGCACCGGGCTGAGCAACGACGACGTCTACCGCTGCCACGCCTGCCTGAGCATTCCCACCGCGCCGGACTACGGTTCGCTGAACCTGGCTCAGGCCGTGCAGCTGCTGGCCTATGAATGGCGCGTCGCACTCGGCGGCTTTGCCGTTGCGCCGCGCACGCCCGAGCCGGCCCGCGCCGACATGGTGGCGGTGCAAGGGGCCCTGGACCACTGGGCGCGCGTGCTGCAGCAGATCGGTTTCCTCGACCCCGCGGCACCGAAGAAACTGATGCCGCGCCTGCAGCAGTTGCTGAACCGCGCGCAGCTGACACCGGAAGAAATTCACATCCTGCGGGGTATCGCCCGCGCCATCGAACATCGCCGCTGATTGCGCGGCGTGATTTGAACCACGAACCGCACCCGCAGACGGGGGTGTTCCCCCGCAGTGCGGGGATGCGAGGCAGCGATGCGGCCGGCACCATGGCGTCCATGCACTGCCGTTGGGGTGGTGCCCTCAACCCGAAGAAGCCCCACACCATGACGCTCACCAAGACCCTCATTGCTGCCGCTGCCGCCCTGTGCGCCCTGCAAGCCCAGGCCCTGACCTGGAGCATCACCGGTGGTGCGTACAGCACCCAGGCCGGTGCCCTGCACGAAACCTTCGACACGCTGGCCACCGACGCCAACGAGGCGCTGGACCTGTCTTACACCGGCGGCGCGCTGTTCAACGTCAGCATCGGTGGCGTCACCGCCCGCCCGCCGGGCTCGATCGGCAACTTCCTGTCGGTGGGCACCTCGGGCAACCAGAACGGCCCGATCGAAGTCAACCTGACCTCCATGCCGGCCAAGTACTACGGCTTCCTGTGGGGTTCGCCCGATAGTTACAACCACGTGGCCTTCTACAACGGTGACACGCTGCTGAAGACGCTGTCGGGCTCGGACGTGTTCACCAACCCGAATCCTGCGAACGGCTTCCAGGGTGCGTTCCAGAACGGCCAATACTTCAATGCGTTCGCGGGTGCCAACGAGCAGATCACGCGCGTGGTCTTCCGCTCGGCCGGAAATGCCTTCGAGACCGACAACCATGCCGTGATGGCCGTGCCCGAGCCCGGCACCTACGCGATGCTGCTGGCTGGCCTGGGCGCGGTGGGCTTCATCGCCCGCCGCCGCAAGGCGGCCTGAGGTCGGCGGCTCAGATGACGCCGTCGCGCGTCATCGTGCCGACGATCAGCTGCACGAACTGTTCGATCATCGCGCCGATGCTGGTGTAGCCGGTGGCCGTCGTCGTGGCGGCTGACCACAGCACCTCGGCATTGGCGGTGTCGAACAGGCGGGTATCCGCATGCACGTTCTGCGTCGTCGTCACCAGCGGCGGCGACGCCCACACCGCGTTCTGGTAGGCCACGAAGCCGCCCCAGCCCGGTCCCCAGCCGCCGCCCCAGCCCCATCCCGGCCCCCAGGCCGGCCCCATCACCATGCCGGGTGACACATTCACCTGGGTGCTGACGTTGATGATGCGGGTGACCATGGCGTGGCTGACGCCGGCCTGTGCCACGACGCTGCGCAATCGCTCCTCGCTGGCCGGGCCGTCCTCGGGCAGGAACTTGTAGGACTGCACCGCCTTCACGCCGGCCGCCTGAAGCGCGGCGACCATGCGGTCCTCGAAGATGCGCCGGTTGGTGGCATCGCGCACCGCCGACATGACCATCAGGTTGCGCACCGGCTTCTTGCCGACGTACTGCGGGTTGACCCACTGCGCGTCGATCGAGGTTGGGTTGACGGCGCAGCCGGTTCCCAGCGCGGCAGTGGCGCACAGCAGCAGAAGATGGCGGCGAAGCGGCATGGTGTGTGGGCGAGGTGGCGTCAGCCGCGAGGGTAGCGCAGCCGCCAAGGCATCGCCTGCAAGACCCGCGCGCAGCGCATACACTGGCAGGCCGTCCCCCCGGAACGCGATCATGTTGTTCAGCCGCCTGCGAGAAGACATCGCCTGCATCCTGGAGCGCGACCCCGCCGCGCGCTCGACCTGGGAGGTGCTGACCTGCTACCCCGGCCTGCATGCGCTGGTGATGCACCGCTGGGCCCATGCCTGCTGGAACGGCGGCTTGCGCTGGCTGGGGCGCTTCATCTCGCACCTGGCGCGCTTCCTCACCGGCATCGAGATCCATCCGGGTGCCAAGGTAGGCCGCCGCGTGTTCATCGACCACGGCATGGGCATCGTCATCGGCGAGACCGCCGAGATCGGCGACGAGTGCACCATCTACCAGGGCGTCACGCTGGGCGGCACCTCGCTGTACAAGGGCACCAAGCGCCACCCGACGTTGGGCAAGGGTGTGGTGGTCAGCGCCGGGGCCAAGGTGCTGGGCGGCTTTACCGTCGGCGACGGTGCGCGCGTCGGTTCCAATGCCGTGCTGTTGAAGCCGGTACCGGCCGGCGCCACCGCGGTGGGCATCCCGGCGCGCATCATCGAGGCCAAGGCCGATGCCGTGCGCGAGGAAGCCTCGGCGCGCATGGGTTTCTCGGCCTACGGCGTGACGCAGGGCGATGACCCGATCTCGCAGGCGATGAAGGGCCTGATCGACACCACGGCCTCGCAGGAGCACCAGATCGCGCTGCTGTGGCAGGCGATCGAGAAGCTGTCGGCCGGTGCTCGCGAGCTGCCGGGTGCGCCCTGCGTGCCGCAGGAGGCACATACCACCGAGCAGTTCGACGCCGAACGTCTGAACCGGCTGGTCAAGTAGCCGGGCTCAGCGCGGCGGGCGCTGTGCCGATTTCGGCCTGAAGGCCTTGCACACCGACGGCTCGGTCTCCAGATACGGGCCGCCGATCAGGTCGATGCAGTAGGGCACCGCGGCAAAGATGCCGTGCACCGGCGGCGTCGCGTCGGGCAGGCCGGCCAGCGTCTCGGCGATCGATTTCGGCTGCCCCGGCAGGTTGATGATCAGCGCCTTGCCGCGGATCACGGCCACCTGCCGCGACAGGATGGCGGTGGGCACGAAGGCCAGGCTGATCTGGCGCATCTGTTCGCCGAAACCGGGCATCAGCTTGTCGGCCACGGCCAGCGTGGCCTCGGGTGTGACGTCGCGCGGCGCCGGGCCGGTACCGCCGGTGGTCAGCACCAGGTCGCAGCGTGCCACGTCCACCAACTCGCGCAACGTGGCGCTGATCTGTGCCTGCTCGTCGGGGATCAACCGCGTCTCCCAGTGGATCGGGTTGCGCAGCGCGCTGCCCAGCCAGGATTGCAAGGCCGGAATGCCCTGGTCGGCATAGACGCCGCTGGCGGCGCGGTCGCTGGTGGATACCAGGCCGATGCGGACGGGTTCGAAGTCGCTCATGGCTCTTGGCCCGCCAGCAGCGGGAGAATGAACTGGAACAGTTCGCGGTGCGAGCGCGGGTTGCGCTGCTCGGGCGGCAATGCGGCCTCACGGCGTGCGGCGCGCACCAGGCTGCGCAGCCGCTGCGCGTCGCAGTCGGCATGGGCCTGCAACCAGCGCGTCATCGCCTCGTCATCGGCCAGCAGCGCATCCCGCCAGCGTTCCGCCTCGTGCAGCAACAGCGTGTCGCGCGCCGAGCCCAACCTGGCGGCAGCCACTGCCTCGCGCAGCGGCTCGGCATCCACCTCGCGCATCAGCTTGCCCACGTACTGCAGCTGGCGGCGCCGGCCCTCGTGGCTGCGCGTGCTGCGGTACTGGACGATCGCATCCAGCAGCCGCTCGGGCAGGTTCAGCGCGGCCAGGCGCTCGTCGGGCAGTTCGGCCAGCGCCAGCCCCAGCTTCTGCAGGTCATGCGATTGCTGCTTCAGCCGCGTCTTGCTCGGCCGTGCCTCGATCGCGTCCGAGGTGTCTGTGTCGTCTTCAGGGTCGGTGCGGGACATGCGCAAGGGGTAGGCCGATGGGGTCGCTCGGTATCATAGGCTCCGCCTTCCACACTGGCTCTTCCTGCAACATGACGTCGTCCCGCACCGAGCACGGCTTTTCCTACCCGCGCGAGCAATTCCAGCAGATCGTCGAGGACTGCCTGGCCATGGCGCGGGAGCTGGGCGCCAGCGATGCCAGCGTCGAGGTCTCCGAAGGCGCGGGGCTGTCCGTGTCGGTGCGCAAGGGCGATCTGGAGAACGTCGAGCGCAACCGCGACAAGTCGGTCGGCGTCAGCGTTTATGTAGGCCAGCGCCGCGGCAATGCCAGCAGCTCGGACTTTTCCCCCGACGCACTGCGCCAGACGGTGCGTGCAGCCTTCGACATCGCGCGTTTCACGGCCGAGGATCCGGCCGCGGGCCTGCCCGATGCCGAAGACCTGGCAACGCCGGCCGAGGCTGCGCGTGACCTGGCGCTGTTCTTTCCCTGGGATATCGACGCGCAGCGTGCTGCCGAGTTGGCGCAACGCTGCGAGCACGCGGCGATGGCCACGGACCGGCGTATCACCAATTCGGAAGGCGCGGCGGTATCGGCACAGCAGTCGCATTTCTGGGCCGGCAACAGCCGCGGCTTTCGCGGCGGCTATGCCACCTCGCGCCACTATCTCTCGGTGTCGCCGATCGCCGGCAAGGGCGCGGGCATGCAGCGTGATGCCTGGTACAGCTCGATGCGCGACGCCGCCGAACTGGCTGCACCCGAGGCGGTGGGCCGCTACGCCGCCGAGCGCGCGCTGTCGCGGCTGAAGTCGCGCAAGATCGCCACCTGCGAGGTGCCGGTGCTGTTCGAGGCGCCGCTCGCCTCGGGGCTGCTGGGCGCCTACGTGCAGGCCACCAGCGGTGGCTCGCTGTACCGCAAGGCCAGCTTCCTGCTGGACAGCCTGGGCCAGCGCATCCTGCCCGAGCATGTGGATGTGGACGAAGACCCGCACCAGCCGCGCGGCAAGGGCAGTGCGCCCTTCGACGACGAAGGCGTGCGCACCAGTGCGCGCAAGGTGGTGGAGGCGGGCGTGGTGCAGAGCTACTTCTTGTCCAGCTACTCGGCACGCAAGCTGGGCCTGCGCACCACCGGCCACGCGGGCGGCTCGCAGAACCTGGCCTTGCGCAGCCGGCTCACCCGGCCAAGCGATGACCTGGAGGCGATGCTGCGCAAGCTGGGCCGCGGCCTGTTCGTCACCGAGCTGATGGGCCAGGGCGTCAACTTCGTCACCGGCGACTATTCGCGCGGCGCCGCCGGCTTCTGGGTGGAAGGCGGACGCATCGCCTTCCCGGTGCACGAAGTGACGATCGCCGGCAACCTGAAGCAGATGTTCCAGGACCTGGCCGCGGTGGGTGCCGACGTCTACACCCAGGGCAGCAAGAGCACCGGCTCGGTGCTGATCACGCGCATGAAGGTGGCCGGCAGCTGAGGCCTATGGGCCGGTGTCGTACGCCCTGTTCGCGGGGGTGCAAGGGCGTGTTTCGCGCGGGTAAACACCACGCATCGGCCCAGGTGCGGCCCCTAGAATTTCGGCGCTTGACTTCCCCATCCTTCTATAGGAGTCCTGATTCATGGAGCGCAGAAACTTTGTTCGTGGTGCCGGTCTGGCCGGCATCCTGGCGGCCGGTGCCGCACCCGCCATCGTGCATGCCCAGGCCAACATCCGCTGGCGCATTGCCTCCAGCTTCCCGAAGTCGCTGGACACGCTGTTCGGCGTGTGCGACGTGTTCGCCAAGCACATGAAGGACATGAGCGGCGGCAAGTTCATCATCACCACCCATGCGGCCGGCGAGCTGATGCCCGCCTTCGGCGTGCTGGATGGCGTGTCCAACGGCACCGTGGAGATGGCCAACACCGCGCCCTACTACTTCTTCGGCAAGGACCCGACCTACGCGCTGGACTGCGCCATCCCCTTCGGCCTGAACCAGCGCCAGATGAACGCCTGGATGTACGAAGGCAACGGCCTGAAGCTGTTCCGCGAGTTCTACGCCAAGGTGGGCATCGTCAACTTCCCGATGGGCAACACCGGCGCGCAGATGGGCGGCTGGTACCGCAAGGAAATCAAGTCGGTGAACGACCTGAAGGGCCTGAAGTTCCGCGCCGGCGGTTTTGCCGGCAAGGTGCTCGAGAAGCTCGGCGTGGTGCCGCAGAACATCCCCGGCGGCGAGATCTACCAGGCGCTGGAGAAGGGCACGATCGACGCGGCCGAGTGGGTGGGCCCCTACGACGACCTGAAGCTGGGCTTCAACAAGGTCGCGCCGTTCTACTACTACCCCGGCTGGTGGGAGGGTGGTCCGCAGCTGTCGCTGTACGTCAACCAGAAGGCCTACGACGGCCTGTCGGCGGATTACAAGGCCATGATCGAAGCCGCGTCGCAGGCCGCGGGCACCGACATGATGGCCAAGTACGACTACCGCAACCCGGCGGCGCTGAAGCAGCTGGTGGCCGGTGGCTCGAAGCTGCAGCGCTTCCCGAAGGACGTGATGGACGCGGCCTTCAAGGCGGCGATGGAGGTCTATGCCGACCTCAACGCCACCAATCCGGCGTGGAAGAAGATCTACGACGACTACGCCACCTACCGTCGCGACGCGAACCTGTGGTTCCGCTTCACCGAATCGGCATTCGACGACTTCATGCAGCAGCAGAAGCTCTGAGTTCGATCAAGCCGGGCTTTGCGCCCGGCCCAAGACAAAGCCCCGCTTCGGCGGGGCTTTGTCTTGGGGTGGCAGGGCGGGCGCTGCGCCCGCGCCCGCTACTTCTTCTGTTCCTGCTTCAGCGCGTCCAGCAAGCCCTTCATCGGGTCTTCCTTCTCGCCCTCGGGCGCCGACGCCGCGGCGTCGGCCGCCTCGTTCTTCTGGATCATCAGCTCCTGCAGCGCCTTGTCGGCGTCGATCAGCTCGACCTTCTCGATGCCGCCGGTCACCAGCGTGGGCACGCTGATCACCACCGCCACCATGATGAGCTGCAGCACGATGAAGGCGATGGAGCCCTTGTAGATCTGCGGTGTGGTCACGGCCGGGATCGTCTCGCCGGTGATGCGGTCCTTGTAGTCCGTCTTGGCGGCCACGCTGCGCAAATAGAACAGCGCAAAGCCGAAGGGCGGTGTCAGGAACGAGGTCTGCAGGTTCATCGCGACGATCACGCCGAACCAGATCAGCGTCATCTCCGGCGGCGTGCCAGGTGGCAGCAACTCGCCCAGCATCTTGTCGGCCACCGGCGCCAGGATCGGCACCACGATGAAGGCGATCTCGAAGAAGTCGATGAACATCCCCAGGATGAAGATCAGGATGTTCACGACGATGAGGAAGCCCAGCGCGCCACCGGGCATGCTGTCGAACAGGTGTTCCACCCAGATATGGCCGTCGGCCGCGTTGAAGGTGAAGCTGAAGACGGTGGAGCCCACCAGGATGAACAGCACGAACACCGACAGCCGGGCCGTGCTGTCCAGTGCCTGCACCAGCAGCGGCCAGTTCAGCCGCCGGCGCGACACCGCCATCACCAGCGCACCCACGGCGCCCATGGCGCCCCCCTCGGTGGGCGTCGCAATGCCCAGGAAGATGGTGCCCAGCACCAGGAAGATCAGGACCAGCGGCGGGATCAATACAAAAGTCACTTGCTCGGTCAGCTTGGACAGCAGGCCGATCCTGAAGACGCGGTTGACAATGGCCAGCGCCAGAGCCAGGAAAGACGCCACGGTCATCGAAAGGATCACCACCTCGTCGCCAGGCGCCGGGAGTTGCCGGTCGACCATCGGGTTGATGATCGACTGGTGCACACGCGACCAGGCGTAGCCCGCAGCCGCACAAAGCGCGAACAGCACCAGCAGCGAACGGTGGCCACTGGAGCCATCGGGTTCGCGGTAGATGCGTGCTTCGTCCGGCAGGGCTGGCACCCAGGAAGGCTTGAACAGCGCCACTGCGACGACGAACAGCAGGTACAGACCGACCAGCAGCAGGCCGGGGATCAGCGCGCCGGCGTACATGTCGCCGACCGACCGGCCCAACTGGTCGGCCAGCACGATCAACACCAGCGATGGCGGGATGGCCTGCGCCAACGTGCCCGACGCAGTGATGGTGCCGGTGGCGATGGTGCGGTTGTAGCCATAGCGCAGCATGATCGGCAGCGAGATCAGGCCCATGCTGATCACGGCCGCGGCCACCACGCCGGTGGTGGCGGCGAGCAGCGCACCGACCAGGATCACTGCAATGGCCAGGCCGCCGCGCACGGGGCCGAAGACCTGGCCCACGGTTTCGAGCAAGTCCTCGGCCATGCCGGATCGCTCGAGGATGATGCCCATCAGCGTGAAGAAGGGGATCGCCAGCAGCGTGTCGTTCTGCATGATGCCGAACACGCGCTGCGGCAGCGCCTGGAACATGGTGGCGCCGAACAGGCCTGCCTCCATGCCGATGAAGCCGAACAGCAGACCGGTGGCGGCCAGGCCGAAAGCCACCGGAATGCCCGACAGCAGGAAGACGAACAGCCCCGCGAACATCAGCGGGACGAAGTTCTGGGCAAGGAAGCCGGTTTCCATGTCAGCGCTCCCCGGCCTGCTTCTTGGCCGCTTCGGCGGCCAGTTCCTCGGCCAGCAGTTCCTCGTCGGACTTGCCGGATTCCACGCTGATCGGTTCGGGGATCGCTCCCTTCAGGAACGCGATGCGCTTGACCAGTTCAGACACTGACTGCGCCAGCAGGATAGAAAAGCCCACCGGCACCAGCAGGTAGACCGGCCAGCGGATCAGCCCGCCCGCGTTGGACGACATCTCGCCGGTGTTCCAGGCGTTGACGAAGAAGGGCCAGCTGAGCGTGATCAGGATCAGGCACAGCGGAATCACGAAGACCACGATGCCCAGGATGTCGATCATGGCGTTGGTGCGCTTGGACAGCTTGGACGAGATGAAGTCGATGCGCACATGTGCATTGCGCAGGAAGGCATAGCCCGCGCCGAGCATGAACACGGCGGCAAACAGGTACCACTGCACCTCGAGGTAGGCGTTCGAGCCGATGTTGAAGGCCTTGCGCACGATGGCGTTGACGGCGCTGATCAGCACGGTGGCCAGTACCAGCCAACGGATGAGCTTGCCGATCAGCTCGTTGAACGCGTCGATGACGCGGGAAAGGCCTAGCAAGGCGGACATGGGCTTCTCCGGATCTGCATCGGCCTGCGGACCGACGAGCCTCCGGGTGGCGGAGGCTGGGCGCGATTCTAGGCAGCGGGTTACCCACGCACGCGAGTAGTTTCCGCAATGACCACCCCACACACGCAGGGGTGGCGAGCCAGGGCTCAGCCGTGGGCCTGCGCGGCCTGGTACAGGCGGGCCGAACGTGCGCCCGAGCGGCAGAACAGCAGCATGGGTCTGGGCAGCTCGGCCATCAGCGCCGCCATGGCGGCGATGTCCTCGGGCGACTGGTAGCCGCTTTGCACCGGCAGGTGGCGGTATTCCAGGCCGGCGGCACGGGCCGCCGCCTCGATCTGCGCGCTGGTCGGCTGGCCTGGGCCTTCTTCGTAGTCTGGCCGGTTGTTGACCACGCTGCGGAAGCCCACGCGGGCGGCCTCGGCCATCGCCTCGGGCGGCAGTTGCGGGGCCACGCAGGCCTGGTCGTCGATGGGCCGCAAGGGCAGGCTGGTGTTCATCGTCATCCTCCAGGAGTCAGGGCCTTCTTCACCGCGGCCGACACGGCGGCCATCTCGGCCTTGCCGGCCAGCTCGGCCTTGGCTGCCGCCATCACCTTGCCCATGTCGCCAGGGCCCTTGGCGCCCAGCGAGGCCACCAAGGCCGCCACGGCGGCCTGCAGCGCCTGGGCGTCCATGCGTGGCGGCAGGTAGGCCGTCAGCACCTGGATCTCGGCCTGTTCCTTGGCCGCCAGGTCGGGCCGGCCGCCTTGTTCGAAGGCGGCAACCGAGTCCTTTCGCTGCTTGATCAGCTTGTCCACCAGGGCCACCACCGCGGCATCGTCGAGCACGATGCGCTCGTCCACCTCACGCTGCTTGCAGGCGGCCAGCAGCATGCGGATGGTGGTCAGCCGCTCGGCGTCCTTGGCGCGCATCGCGGTCTTCATGTCTTCGGTGATGCGGTCCTTCAGGCTCACGGCGTGCTTCCTCGACAAACGAACAAGCCCGCGGCGGCACACGCCCGCGGGCTCGTCGGGGGCGGGCAGGGCCCGTTCAGAACAGCTTCTTGGGCAGCTGCATGCTGCGCACGCGCTTGAAGTGGCGCTTCACGGCGGCCGCCTTCTTGCGCTTGCGCTCGGCGGTGGGCTTTTCGTAGAACTCGCGCGCGCGCAGCTCGGTCAGCAGGCCGAGCTTCTCGATGGTGCGCTTGAAGCGGCGCAGGGCAACATCGAAGGGCTCGTTTTCTTTGACGCGAATGGTGGTCATGCAACCTCGGGGCTAACGGTGGATCGGGTGCATCGGTCAGGCCGGGGAGCCTGGCTTCGGGTGCATTGACGCCGCCCGTCCGATGAAAAACGCGGGATTCTAACCCGAAAGCGGCGCCTTGCCCAGGGCGTCGGCACAGGCGGCGGCGCTCGACCAGGCCCACTGGAAGTTGTAGCCGCCCAGCCATCCGGTCACGTCGACCACCTCGCCGATGAAATGCAGCCCTGCCACGCGCCGGCTCTGGAGCGAGACACCCTGCAGTTCGCGGGTATCCACCCCGCCCAGCGTGACTTCTGCCTTTCGCCAGCCTTCGCTGCCGTTCGGTACCAGTTCCCAGCGGTGCAGACTTTCGGCCAGGCGCCCGAGATCGCGGTTGCGCACTTGCGGCATCGGTGTATCGGCCGCGATCCCCATGCGCGCCAGCCAGGCCTCGGCCAGGCGCTGCGGCAGGTACTCGGCCAGCTGGTTGCCCAGCCGGCGGTGCGAGCCGGCCTTGTCGGCGGCGAGGCAGGCCGAGAGATCGCGCTCTGGCGCCAGGTCCAGGCGCAGCGGGCTGCCTTCGCGCCAGGCGTTGGAGGCCTGCAGCACCGCAGGGCCGCTGAGCCCGCGATGCGTGAACAGCAGGTCTTCCACGAAACGCAGCCGCTGTCGCCCGCTGCCGGCTTCGATGCCGGCCTCCAGGGCCACACCAGCCAACGGCACGAAGGCCTTCCAGGCCTCGGGGTCGAATGTCAGCGGCACCAGGCCCGGCCGCGGCTCCACCACGGCATGGCCGAACTGGCGCGCCAGCCGGTAGCCGAAGTCGGTTGCGCCGATCTTCGGGATCGACAGCCCGCCGGTCGCCACCACCAGTTGCGGGGCCGTCACCTGCCCGCGGTCGGTATCCAGTTCGAAGCCCGCGGCGCCGCTGCGCACCGTCCGCACGGCGCAGGGCTGCCAGCGTTGTACGCCGCCCGCTGCGCACTCGGCCAGCAGCATGTCGATGATCTGTTGCGCCGAACCGTCGCAGAACAGCTGGCCACGGTGCTTCTCGTGAAACGCGATGCCGTGCTTGCGCACCAGCGCAATGAAGTCCTGCGGCGTGTAGCGCGCCAGCGCCGAGCGGCAGAAGTCCGGGTTGCCTGACAGGAACTGGCCAGGCCCGCAACCCAGGTTGGTGAAGTTGCAGCGCCCGCCGCCCGAGATGCGGATTTTCTCGGCCACGGAGGCGGCATGGTCCAGCAGCAGCAGCCTCAGGCCGCGCTGGCCGGCGCGGCCGGCGCAGAACAGGCCGGCTGCGCCGGCGCCGACGACGATGGCATCGAATGCACGCATCAGTGACATTCTCCGCGGCTGCGGCACTGCAACGGTCTTGCCAACGGCGATCGCGGCGCGCGGTGCGCCGGAATCGTTCAAACTAGGGGGAAATGCCGGGCGCCACCGATCGCGGCTTGATTCGTGGTTCGGCAAGAACGAATATCACACCATGTCGTGGGGGTTGGCCGGTGCCGTCGGCGTTGTTCCTCCGTCCACGCTGACAAGTCCACTGCCATCAAGCAATGACCGTACAAAGTCCGCCGAACGATGCCGTCATGGCCAATGCGATCGATGGTCGATTCGACGCGGTGCTGAGCGGTGTTCTCAAGGCTTGGGTGTCGCGGCAAGGGGCGATGCTGGCCATCAAGGACGTTGGCAGTGGTCGCTACGCGCATGTCGACGCGTCCATGGCGCGCTTTCTGGGCCGGGTGCCCGCCGATATCGTCGGCCACAACGATGCCGAGCTCGTGGACCCGGCCATGGCGACCGCGTGGCGTGCCGCCGAGCAGACGGCGTTGGCCCAGGGCCAGCCCTTGCACAGCGAGCACCGCTTCGAGTGGGCCGGTCATCGCCACGACTTCAGCGTGATGCGCCTGGCCGTGCAAGGGGCGGACGGCCAGCGCTGGCTGTGCAGCGTCTGGACCGATCAGGCCCCGCAGCGTCAGAAGGACGGCCAGTTGCGTGCAGCGCTCGAGCAGCTCGAGCAGCAGCAACGCGCCAACGAGAAGTTGCGCCTGGAACTCGCCGACCAGAGCCCTCGCGACAAGGCCACGGGCCTTTACACGCGGCCGCACTTCGAGGACCAGCTGCGCCGCGAGGTCGATCTGTCGACGCGCGAACATCGCGAGTTCGCGATGGTGCTGATCGAGATCGACCCCTTCAGCGCCAAGGTGCAGGACCTGGGCGGCGCGGCCGAGGCACGCATCTACGAGGCCATGGGCCGGCTGCTGCGCGGCAACACCCGGGCCATGGACGCGTCCTGCCGGCTGGACGAACGGCTCTTCGGAGTGCTGCTGTCGGGCGTGGGACTGGCGACTGCACATTCGCGCATGGAGGGTCTGCGTCGCCAGTGCGCCAGCCAGATCGTGGTGCTCGACGGGCAGGAGCTCGGCTTCAGCGTGTCGATGGGGGTGGCGAGCTTTCCGCACACTGCCGCCTCGCAGCAGGACCTTCTGGCCGCCTGTGAGGCGGCGCTGGCCGAGGCGCGCCGGCGCGGAGGCAACCACCTCACGCTGGCCAGCATCGCTTTCGAGGCTCGCTGAGCGCGATCTTCAGGCGCCCAGCGCGCGGCTGACCATGTAGGCCGCCAGACACAGCAGCACGAGGGCAAAGCGCTGGCGCAGCCGGCGCACATCGGTGGCATGAGCGGCGCGCGCGCCCAGTGGTGCGGTCAGCACACTGGCCAACGACACGATCGCCAGTGCCGGCAGGTACAGGTAGCCGAAGGCGCCGGGCAGCGCGGGTGGCAGCGTCCAGCCGCTGATGACGTAACCCGCGGTGGCCGCCAGCGCCACCGGGAAGCCGATGGCCGCGCTGGTGGCCACCACCTTGTGCATCGGCACGTTGCACCAGACCATGAAGGGCGAGGCGATGAACGCGCCGCCGGCGCCCACCAGCCCGGATAGCAGGCCAATCGCACCACCCAAGGCGGCCTGGCCCAGCCGGCCCGGCATCTGCCGCGACGGCCGCGGCTGCCGGTTCAGCAACATCTGGGCTGCCGAGAAGCTGATGAACACCGCGAAAAGCAGCGCCAGCTGCGGCCCTTTCAGCACCGCGAAGAAGCCGGCACCGGCCAGCAGGCCGCCGGCCACGATGCCTGGGGTGATGCCGCGCACCAGGTCCCAGCGCACGGCGCCGCGGCGGTGGTGGGCGCGCAGGCTCGACAGTGCCGTGAACAGGATCGTCGCCATTGACGTGGCAATGGCCATCTTGATGGCCAGGCCAGGCGCCACGCCCTTGCGCGTGAGGATGAAGGTCATGAAAGGCACCTGCATCATGCCGCCGCCGACGCCCAGCATGCCGGCCAGGAAGCCGGTGCACAGGCCCAGCAGCAGCAGTTCGAGGGCCAGCAGGCCGTCGACGGGCATCAGCGGTCGAGCAGCCGGCCCACGGCACGCCACTCCTCGGGCGTGACGGGCGTGATCGACAGCCGGTTGCCGGGCGCCAGCACGCGCATCGTCGCCAGTTCCGGCGCGGCGCGCATCTCGCGCAGCGACAGCAGCCGTGTCTTGCGTGCCAGCGCCACGTCGATCTGGATCCAGCGCGGCTTGTCGGGAGTGGACTTCGGGTCGTGGTAGTCGCTGGCCGGGTCGAACTGCGTGGCATCGGGGCAGGGCTGGCCGGCGATGCGCGCCAGGCCGGCCACGCCCGGCTCGGGGCAGGACGAGTGATAGAACAGCACGCCGTCACCGATGCGCATCTCGTCACGCATGAAGTTGCGCGCCTGGTAGTTGCGCACGCCGGTCCACGGCAGCACCTGGCCCGGTGCGGCCGCCAGGTCGTCGATCGAGACCTCGTCGGGCTCGCTTTTCATCAACCAGTAGCGGGGCATCGGGAGCGTGCGGGGGGATAGGTGTCCATCGCGAACCGAGAGCCGCATTCCTGAACCCAGGGGAAGTTCAGGTGGGCGAGGTCAGCAAGGCTTCGGGTTCGTCTGACGCGAGACGCTCACACCTGCCGGCGATGTTCCAAGCCCTTGCTCCAAGAGCATCGGTTCAAGGAAATATAAGACTCCCGCGAACGCGATGGACCCGACCATTCTAGGGCCGCGAAAGACCCTGTCGTGCAGCGGATGTCACAGCAACTGCCCGTCGTCGCCCAGCGCGGCATCGAGCCGGCGGATCAGCGCGTCCAGGTCGGCCGAGCCGGGTGCGTTGCCCGTCGTGGCCGGCGTCGCGCTGCTGGTCGGAGCGCTGCGTTGCGGCCGGTCGGCCAGCTGGTAGGCCAGGTTCAACGCGGCCAGCACGGCGATGCGCTCGCGCGCCTTCACTTTGCCAGCGTCGCGGATCGCGCTCATCTCGCGGTCGACGCTGGCCACAGCCGCGCTGAGCAACGCCTCGCCGCCTTCAGGGCAGCCGAGGATGTAGCTTTGGCCGAGGATAGTGACTTCGCGCTGGTTCATGCGGCCCCCGGTGTGCCGCTGTCCGCCGGGAGGCGCTCGAGCAGCACGTCGATGCGCGCGCGAGCTGCGCCCAGGCGCGAGCGCAGACTGTCGCGCTCCTGCGTCAGCGCCTGCACCTGCTGCTCGAGAAGCACGTTGGTGCGCTTGAGCTCCTCATGCCGCAGCACGAGGCGTTCGACGCGTTCCGCTAGGTCTTCGATGGTGGGCATGGTGAGCCGGGCGCAGTGCCGGCATTGTAGGCCGCGCCGAGCCCTCAGCCGGCGGCGCCTTGGCCGATTACGTGGTCGCAACAGCCGGCGACGCTGCAGCGTTCGCACAAGGGCCGCCGCGCCATGCAGACATAGCGGCCGTGCAGGATCAGCCAATGGTGAGCATGCAGCCGGTACGGCGCCGGCACACGACGCTCCAGGCCTGCCTCTACCTCGGCCGGGGTGCGCCCCGGTGCCAGGCCGGTGCGGTTGGCGACCCGGAACACATGGGTGTCCACCGCGAAGGTCGGTACACCAAAGGCCACATTCAGCACGACGTTGGCGGTCTTTCGGCCCACGCCAGGCAGGGCCTGCAGCGCCTCCAGGTCACGCGGCACCTGGCCGCCATGGCGCTCGATCAGCAGCGCGCAGGTGGCGATCAGGTTGCGCGCCTTGGTGCGATACAGGCCGATGGTGCGGATGTAGGGTTCCAGCCCTTCCACGCCCAGTGCCAGCATGCGCTGCGGCGTGCCGTGCTCGTGAAACAGCCGACGCGTGGCCTTGTTGACACCCACGTCGGTGGCCTGTGCCGACAACAGCACGGCTGCCAGCAGCTGGAAAACGGTGCTGAACTCCAGTTCGGTCACCGGCTCGGGGTTGGCCTGGGCCAGCGTGGCAAAGAAGGTGCGGACCTGGTCGTCGTTCATGGCAGCTTCAGGGCTTGCGCGCGGCCTGGGCACGGGCGATCGCGGCTTCTATCACTGCGCGCTTGCGCTGCAGCAGGTCGGCATCGGTGATCTTCGATTGCGCCTCGAGGTCGGCGAGCTTGGCCTGGGCCTTGGCTGCCAGGCGTTCGTCGTTCTCGCGGCGCTCGCGCTCGGTGCGCAGTTGGTGGAAGGCATAGCGTTGCCGGGCCTCGTCCGCCTGGGCCGGGCTCCAGGCGTCCCAGCCCGTGCGCGGCGCCGTGGCATCGATCATCTGGATGCAGTCCACGGGACATACGGGCAGACAAAGATCGCAACCCGTGCACAGCGCTTCGATGACGGTGTGCATCAGCTTCGGCGCGCCGACGATGCAGTCCACAGGGCAGGCCTTGATGCACAGCGTGCAGCCGATGCACCAGTCCTCGTCGATGCGCGCCAGCCGGCGCGGACCTTCGACACCACAAGCCGGGTCCAGCGGCTTGACCGTCAGGCCGGTGACGTCGGCCAGCCGCACGATGCCTTGCTGGCCGCCGGGGGGACAACGGTCGATGTCGGCCTCGCCCGTGGCGATGGCCTGGGCGTAGCCGCGGCAGTCGGGAAAACCGCAGCGCGTGCACTGCGTCTGCGGCAGCACGGCGTCGATGGCCGCGATGCGCAACGCCAGCGCATCGCTGCCGACGCTGGCGCTCGAAGGCATGTCGACCTTAGCGCCTGCGTGCGGCCTTGGCGGCGGGGCGCGGCGCCGTCTTGCGCGCAGGGCTGGCGGCAGGCGGCTTCTCGTAGTCGGCGATGAAGGAACGCACCCGCGGGTAGACCTGCTCGCGCCAGCGGCGGCCCGAGAAGATGCCGTAGTGGCCGGCACCCTGCGCCTCGTAGTGGAAGCGGTGCTGCTGCGGGATGCCGCTGCACAGGTCGTGTGCGGCCCGGGTCTGCCCGGTGCCGGAGATGTCGTCCAGCTCGCCTTCGATGGTCAGCAGCGCGGTCCGGCGGATGTCGGCCGGACGCACAGGTTGCCCGTCCACCACCCACGTGCCGTTGACCAGCGCGAACTCCTGGAAGACCTTCTTGATGGTGTCCAGGTAATACTCGGCCGGCATGTCCAGCACGGCGTTGTACTCGTCGTAGAAGGCACGGTGCGATTCGGCGCTTTCTTCGTCGCCGCGCACCAGATCGAGGAAGTAGTCGTAGTGCGAGGTCACGTGGCGGTCAGGGTTCATCGCCACGAAGCCGGAGTACTGCAGGAAGCCCGGGTAGACGCGGCGACCGGCGCCCGGATAGTTCTGCGGCACGCGGTAGATGACGTTGTTCTCGAACCACTGGTAGCTCTTGTCCATCGCCAGGTTGTTGACGGCGGTGGGGCTCTTGCGGGCATCGATCGGCCCGCCCATCATGGTCATCGTCAGCGGTGTGTTCTCGCCCGCGCTGGCCATCAGCGATACCGCCGCCAGCACCGGCACCGTCGGCTGGCAGACGGAGATCACATGCGCGTTGGGACCCACGTGGCGGATGAACTCCTGCACGTAGGCCACATAGTCGTCCAGGTGGAACGGGCCGGCATCGGCGGGCACCATGCGCGCATCGGTCCAGTCGGTGATGAACACCTTGTGGTCATGCAGCAGGCTCCTGACCGTGTCGCGCAGCAGTGTCGAGTGGTGGCCCGACAGCGGCGCCACCACCAGCACGGTGGGCTGCGACTTCATGCGCTCGAGGGCCTGGTTGTTGTCGGTGAAGCGCTTGAAGCGCAGCAAGCGGCAGAAGGGCTTCTGCAAGGCCACCTGCTGCTGCACGGCGACTTCAATGCCGCCGACGGTGGCGCTGGTGATGTCGAACTCGGGCTTCTCGTAGTCCTTCGCGAGCCGGTGCACCAGATCCAGGCCCGCCGAGATGCGTTGCGCCAGCGGGGTGTGGACGAAGGGCGACAGAGGATGGTTGTACAGCTTGGCCGAGGCGCTGGCGAACTCGGAGAAAGGGGCCATCAGCGCGCGCTGAGTTTCGTACCACTGGTAAAGCATGAGTCAGTGTCTCCAGAAGGCGCCAGCGCCCATCGTCCGCACGGCTGGCCAAGCAAGAATGTTGCAGTGCAGCAATTATGAACCCAAAGCCGTTCGGACACCAGCCTGAATCTCAGGCCACGCGGGCCACCGCGGCGGCCACCGGACCCAGGTTGCGTTCGTTCAGCGCAGCCACACAGATGCGGCCGGAGTCGATACCGTACACGCCGAACTCGTTGCGCAGTCGCTGCATTTGCGCCGCATTGAGCCCGGAGTAGCTGAACATGCCCTTCTGCCGCAGGATGAAGCTCATGTCCTGTTGCATGCCGGCATCGGCTAGGCCCTTGACGAGGGCCTCGCGCATGCCGCGGATGCGCTGGCGCATGCCAGCCAGCTCTTCCTCCCACATGCTGCGCAGCGCAGGCGTGGTCAGCACCATGGTCACCACCTGGGCGCCATGCGTTGGCGGGTTCGAGTAGTTGCCACGGATCAGCACCTTCAGCCGCGAAAGCACGCGCACCGCTTCATCCTTGCTGCCGCACACCACGCTGAGCGCGCCGACCCGCTCGCCATACAGCGAGAAGCTCTTCGAGAACGAGGTGGCCACCAGGAAGTCCATGCCGGCCTGCAGGAACTGCTGCACCGCGGCGCCATCTTCGGCGATGCCGTCGCCGAAGCCCTGGTAGGCCATGTCCAGGAAGGGCACCAGGCCCCGCGCCTTGAGGGTCTGAACCACCTGCGTCCATTGGCTGGCGTCCAGGTCATAGCCTGTGGGGTTGTGGCAGCAGGCGTGCAGCACCACCACCGTGCCCGGCGCGGCGGCTTGCAGCGCGGCCAGCATCGCTTCGAAGCGGATGCCACGCGCCGCAGCGTCGTAGTACGGGTAGGTGTCCACCTCGAAGCCGGCCTGGAGAAAAAGCGCTCGGTGGTTTTCCCAACTCGGGTCGCTGATCAGCACCTTGGCCGCGGGGTTCAGGCGCTGCAGAAAATCGGCGCCCACCTTCAGCCCGCCAGTGCCGCCCAGCGTCTGTACGGTGGCCACGCGGCCGTCTTGCAGCGCCTGGCTGTCGGCACCGAAGACCAGTTCCTGCACGGCACGGTCATAGGCCGGGATACCGTCGATGGGCAGATAGCCGCGCGGCTTGGGCGCCTCGGCCAGTTGCTTCTCTGCCGTCAGCACGCACTGCAGGATCGGAAGCTTGCCGCTGGCGTCGAAGTACACGCCGACGCCGAGGTTGACCTTGGCCGGGTTGGGATCGGCGTTGAACTGTTCGGTCATGCCCAGGATCGGGTCGCGCGGGGCCAGTTCGACGGCAGAGAAAAGCGACATGGGGAAGCACCTCGGGGTCAGGGAAGAGGGGGCCCGGGAGGCCCGGTGCGCGAATCGGCGCGGTGCGCTACGCTGTGCGGTTTTCGCCGCCACGCAGCGGCACCGATTGTAGGGGGAGGGATCGATGGCCGAGCTGATCGAGGTGCAGGCGCCGGAGCCCGCGGTACCGGGCGAATTCGTGTCCTTCCCGGGCTCGCCCTTCCAGCTCTTCCAGCCGTACCCGCCGGCCGGCGACCAACCCCAGGCCATCGGCCAACTGGTGGAGGGCATCGAAGACGGCCTGGCCTTCCAGACGCTGCTGGGCGTGACCGGCTCGGGCAAGACCTTCACCATGGCCAACGTCATTGCCCGGCTGGGGCGGCCGGCGATCGTCTTCGCGCCGAACAAGACGCTGGCGGCGCAGCTGTACAGCGAGTTCCGCGAGTTCTTCCCGAAGAACGCGGTGGAGTACTTCGTCAGCTACTACGACTACTACCAGCCCGAGGCCTACGTGCCGCAGCGCGACCTGTTCATCGAGAAGGACAGCTCGATCAACGAGCACATCGAGCAGATGCGCCTGTCGGCCACCAAGAGCCTGCTGGAGCGGCGCGACGTGGTCATCGTGGCCAGCGTCAGCGCGATCTACGGCATCGGCAACCCACAGGACTACCACCGCATGGTGATGACGCTGCGGGTGGGCGACAAGATGGGCCAGCGCGACGTGATCGCGCAGCTGATCCGCATGCAGTACCAGCGCAACGAGACCGACTTCTCGCGCGGCAGCTTCCGCGTGCGCGGCGACACCATCGACGTCTTCCCGGCCGAGCACAGCGAGCTGGCGCTGCGCGTCGAGCTCTTCGACGACGAGGTCGAGAGCCTGCAGCTGCTGGACCCCCTGACCGGCCGCATCCGGCAGAAGATCCCGCGCTTCACCGTCTACCCCAGCAGCCACTACGTGACACCGCGCGACCGCGTGCTCGCGGCCATCGACACCATCAAGGCCGAGCTGCGCGAACGCCTGGACGAGCTGGTCAAGGCCGGCAAGCTGGTGGAGGCGCAGCGCCTGGAGCAGCGCACCCGCTTCGACCTGGAGATGCTGCAGGAGGTGGGCCACTGCAAGGGCATCGAGAACTACACCCGGCACCTGAGCGGCGCCGCGCCCGGCGACCCGCCGCCCACGCTGGTGGACTACCTGCCGCCGGACACGGTGATGTTCCTGGACGAGAGCCATGTGCTGATCGGCCAGCTGGGCGGCATGTACAACGGCGACCGGGCGCGCAAGACCACGCTGGTGGAATATGGCTTCCGCCTGCCCAGCGCGCTGGACAACCGGCCGCTGAAGTTCGACGAGTTCGAACGGAAGATGCGCCAGGCGGTGTTCGTCTCGGCCACGCCGGCCGACTACGAGAAGACGCACGCCGGCCAGGTGGTGGAGCAGCTGGTGCGGCCAACCGGCCTGGTCGACCCCGACGTCACCGTGCGGCCGGCCGCCACCCAGGTGGACGACGTGCTGCAGGAGATCCGCGACTGCGTGCAGCGCGGCGAGCGCGTGCTGATCACCACGCTGACCAAGCGCATGGCCGAGCAGCTGACCGAATACCTGGCCGACAACGGCGTCAAGGTGCGCTACCTGCACAGCGACGTCGACACGGTGGAGCGGGTGGAGATCATCCGCGACCTGCGGTTGGGCATCTTCGACGTGCTGGTGGGCATCAACCTGCTGCGCGAGGGCCTGGACATTCCCGAGGTGAGCCTGGTGGCCATCCTGGATGCCGACAAGGAAGGCTTCCTGCGCTCGGAACGCTCGCTGATCCAGACCATCGGCCGTGCGGCGCGGCACCTGAACGGCCGGGCGATCCTGTATGCCGACCAGATCACCGACTCGATGCGCCGCGCGCTGGACGAGACCGCACGCCGCCGCACCAAGCAGACAGCGCACAACGTGGAGCAGGGCATCACGCCGCGCAGCATCGCCAAGCAGGTGCGCGAGATGATCGACGGCGTGGTCTCCGACAAGACCGCGCGCGACGACCTGAAGAACGCCCAGGCGGCGGCCGAGGTCGAGTCGATGAACGAGAAGGACCTGGGCAAGCGCATCAAGCTGCTGGAAAAGCAGATGCTCGAACACGCCCGCAACCTGGAATTCGAGAAGGCCGCCCGCGTGCGCGACCAGCTGGCGCTGCTGCGCGAGCAGGCCTTCGGCGCCACGGTGCGCGACCTGCCAGCGGCCTGATGGTCTTGGCCCCTACTCCTTAGTCGGAATAGGGAACTCTTCAGTTCAATCTCGACCAAAACAGTCGGGATCGGCTATACTTGACTGCGTTAGTAGGAATCACGCCAGGGTAAACCCCTGGTTCTCTCCGAAGCCCTGCCAAGTAGCGGTCCTGAAGTTGCCACCCGATTGTCTGTTTGCTGTCTTGCCGCGAGGCTGATTGGAGAAATCGATGCGTCTGACCACCAAAGGCCGTTTTGCCGTCACTGCGATGATCGACCTGGGCCTGCGCTCCCACGCCGGGCCCGTGGCCCTGGCCGCGATCAGCCAGCGCCAGCAGATCTCGCTGTCCTACCTGGAGCAGCTGTTCGGCAAGCTGCGCCGCCACGAACTGGTTGAAAGCACCCGCGGGCCGGGTGGCGGCTACTCGCTGGGCCGCGGCGCGGCCGAGATTACCGTGGCCGACATCATCGTCGCCGTCGACGAGCCGATCGATGCCACCGGCTGCGCAGGCAAGGAAAACTGCATGGGCGACGAATCAGGCCGCTGCATGACCCACGACCTGTGGGCCAGCCTGAACGCCAAGATGATCGAATACCTGGACTCGATCTCGCTGAAGAAGCTGGTCGACGACCAGATCGCCAAGGGCGTGTCGGTGCAGGACACGCCGGTCAAGCGGGCCATCTCGACGCAGCCGGTGGTCCGGCCGATCAAGGTGACCGCGCCGAATTCGGTCTTCGCACTGGGCAACGCCGTCAGCAAATAAGTCTCCACCGGGGCCTCCCGGCCATGGACCGACAATCAATCCCTTGACCATGACGCCACATTTCCCGATCTACATGGACTACGGCGCCACCACGCCGTGCGACCCGCGCGTGGTCGACGCGATGCTGCCGTGGCTGCGCGAGCACTTCGGCAACCCGGCCTCGCGCAGCCATGCCTGGGGCTGGGAAGCGGAAGAAGCCGTGGAACGCGCCCGCGGCCAGGTGGCGGCGCTGGTGGGGGCCGACCCGCGCGAGATCGTCTGGACCAGCGGCGCCACCGAATCGATCAACCTGGCGCTGAAGGGCGCGGCGCACTTCTACCAGTCGCGCGGCAAGCATATCGTCACGGTGAAGACCGAGCACAAGGCGGTGCTGGACACGGTGCGCGAGCTGGAACGCCAGGGCTTCGAGGCCACCTACCTGGACGTGCAGGAAGACGGCCTGCTCGATTTGGACAAGCTGAAGGATTCGCTGCGCAAGGACACCATCCTCGTGTCGGTGATGCTGGTCAACAACGAGATCGGCGTCATCCAGGACATCGTCGCCATCGGTAGGATGTGCCGCGAGCGCGGCATCGTCTTCCATGTCGATGCCGCGCAGGCCACCGGCAAGGTGGACATCGACCTGGCCAATCTGCCGGTCGACCTGATGAGCCTGGCCTCGCACAAGACCTACGGCCCCAAGGGCGTGGGCGCGCTGTACGTGCGGCGCAAGCCGCGCGTGCGCATCGAGGCGCAGATGCATGGCGGCGGCCATGAGCGCGGCATGCGCTCGGGCACGCTGCCCACGCACCAGATCGTCGGCATGGGCGAGGCCTTCGCCATCTCCCGGGCCGAGATGGGGGCCGAGCGTGAGCGCATCCGCATGCTGCAGCAGCGGCTGCTGCGCGGCCTGGCGGACATCGAGCAGACCTTCGTCAACGGCGACCTGGAACGCCGCGTGCCGCACAACCTGAACATGTCCTTCAACTTCGTCGAGGGCGAGTCGCTGATCATGGGCGTGAAGGGCATCGCCGTCTCGTCCGGCTCGGCCTGCACCTCGGCCAGCCTGGAGCCCAGCTACGTGCTGCGCGCGCTGGGCCGCAGTGACGAACTCGCGCACTCTTCACTGCGCATGACCATCGGCCGTTTCACCACCGAGGCCGAGATCGACTACGCCGTCAAGACGCTGCAGGAACAGGTCGCCAAGCTGCGCGAACTGTCGCCGCTGTGGGAGATGTACAAGGACGGCGTCGACCTCAACACCATCCAGTGGGCTGCCCACTGAACCAGAGCAACAGGAGAACGACATGGCATACAGCGACAAGGTCGTCGATCACTACGAGAACCCGCGCAACGTCGGTTCCTTCGACAAGGGCGATGACAGCGTTGGCACCGGCATGGTCGGTGCACCGGCCTGCGGCGACGTGATGAAGCTGCAGATCAAGGTCAACCCGGCCACCGGGCTGATCGAGGATGCGCGCTTCAAGACCTACGGCTGCGGCTCGGCCATCGCCTCGTCCTCGCTGGTGACCGAATGGGTCAAGGGCAAGTCGCTCGACCAGGCGCTGGACATCAAGAACACGCAGATCGCGCAGGAGCTGGCGCTGCCGCCGGTGAAGATCCACTGCTCGATCCTGGCCGAAGACGCCATCAAGGCCGCGGTGCAGGACTACAAGGCCAAGCACGGCCAGCCCGAAGGCAGCGAACAGGCGCACTGAAGATGGCCGTCACCCTGACCGAGGCCGCGGCCCGCCACGTCACGCGCTACATCCACAAGCGCGGCAAGGGCGTGGGCGTGCGGCTGGGCGTCAAGACCACCGGCTGCTCGGGCCTGGCCTACAAGCTCGAGTACGCCGACGAGGTGGCGCCCGAAGACCTGGTGTTCGAAGGCCATGGCGTCAAGGTCCTGATCGACCCGAAGAGCCTGCCCTACCTGGACGGCACCGAACTCGATTTCGTGCGCGAAGGCCTGAACGAAGGCTTCAAGTTCCACAATCCTCGCGAGAAGGACCGCTGCGGCTGCGGAGAATCGTTCCGCGTCTGACGCAGTCTGGCGCGGCGGCCGGTAACGGCGCGCGCTGTGTTCCCTTCTCGGCCCGCCCATGGCCCCGCCCACCCTTACCGACGCCCCCCTGGACATCCGCCGCGAAAGCCCGGACCAACCGGCCGTGCGCGCGCTGCTGCAGGCGCTGGACGCCTACCTGGGCGAGCTGTACGAGCCGCAGCACAACCACATCCTGGGGCTGGACGCGCTGCAGGCACCGGACATCTGCTTCCTGGTGGCGCGCCGCCAGGGCCGGGTGCTTGGCTGTGGCGCCTTCCGTCGCCGCCCCGGCGAGGCCGCCACAGGCGGCGAAGCCTATGGCGAGATCAAGCGCATGATGGTCGACCCGGCGGCGCGCGGGCAGGGCATCGGCGCGGCGCTGCTGGCCGCGCTGGAACAGCGCTTGGTGGCCGAAGGCTATGGCCGCGCGCTGCTGGAAACCGGCGCCGCGCAGCAGGCCGCGGTGGCGCTGTACCGCCGCGCCGGCTATCGCGATCGGCCGGCTTTCGCAGGCTACCCCGACAACGGGCTGTCGCTGTTTCTCGAGAAGCGCCTTTCGCGATGAACATCGACGACGACGACTTCACGCTCTTCGGCCTGCCCGAAGCCTTCGCCTTGGACCCGGCTTATCTGGACCGCCGCTGGCGCGAGCTGCAGGCCGAGGTGCACCCCGACCGCTTCGCCGCGCAGGGCGCGGCGGCGCAGCGTGTGGCCATGCAATGGTCGGTGCGCGTCAACGAGGCCTACCGCCGGTTGAAGGACCCGCTGGCCCGCGCCGCCTACCTGTGCGAGCGCCGCGGCGCGCCGATCGATGCCGAGCGCAACACCGCGATGCCGCGCGATTTCCTGATGCAGCAGATGGCCTGGCGCGAAAGCCTGGACGAGGCGCGCGACGCCGCGGCGCTGCAGGCGCTGCACGACCAGCTGGACCGCGACGAACAGGCGCTGCTGCAACGGCTGCAGCAGGCGCTGGACGCCCAAGGCGACGCGCAGGCCGCGGCCGGGCAGGTGCGCGCGCTGATGTTCCTGCGCCGTTTCCGTGACGATCTGGAGCGCCGCCTCGACGCGCTGGACGCCTGACCCTGAACGCGATGCCTTCCTGATCACATGGCGCTGCTGCAGATTTCCGAACCCGGCCAGGCGCCCGACCCGCACCAGCGCCGCATCGCGGTGGGCATCGACCTGGGCACCACCCATTCGCTGGTGGCGGCGCTGCGCCACGGCGTGCCCGAATGCCTGCCCGACACGCAGGGCCGCGTGCTGCTGCCGTCGGTGGTCTGCTACCTGGACGGCCAGCGCCGCCAGGTGGGCTATGCGGCGCGCGCGCTGCAGGCCGAGCATGCGGGTGACTGCATCGCCTCGGCCAAGCGGCTGATGGGCCGTCGCCTGGCTGACGTGGCTGGCGCCGCGCAGCTGCCCTATGAGCTGGTCGACCAGCCCGGCATGGTGGCGGTGCGCACCCGCCAGGGGCTGAAGACGGCGGTCGAGGTGTCGGCCGAGATCCTGGCCACGCTGCGCCAGCGCGCTGAGGACAGCTTCGACGACGAGCTGTTCGGCGCGGTGATCACCGTGCCGGCCTATTTCGACGACGCGCAGCGCCAGGCCACCAAGGATGCGGCGCAACTGGCCGGGCTGAACGTGCTGCGCCTGATCAACGAGCCCACCGCTGCGGCCGTGGCCTACGGGCTGGACCACGGCAGCGAAGGCCTGTATGCCGTCTACGACCTGGGCGGGGGCACCTTCGATGTGTCGCTGCTGCGCCTGAGCAAGGGCGTATTCGAGGTGGTGGCCACCGGCGGCGACGCCGCGCTGGGCGGCGACGATTTCGACCACCTGCTGGCCGGCTGGGCGCTGCAGCAGGCGGACCGGCAGACCGCCAGCGCCGCCGACCGCCAGGTGCGCGTCTGGGAGGTCGCCACCGGCCGCGGCGTCCTCGTCGTCCCCGCCGGCGCCGAACCCAGGGCCGCGTTCAGCCCGGACGGACAATGGCTCGCGACCTTCGGCGACGCCTTCGGCCTCCACGCCGTCGGCACCTGGTCCCCCGCTCCCGCCCTGCCCATCCCGGAGAACCGTCCCCTCCTCGGCGCCGCGGCCTTCTCCCCGGACAGCCGCATCCTGGCCGTCGTCTGCGACCAGTCCACCGTCCAGCTCGTCGACCTGCGGACCTTCCGCCCCCTCGGCCTGCTCCAGCTCCCCGGCCCGACCCCGCTCCGGGCGATCGGGTTCTCCCCCGACGGCGCCCGGCTGGCCGGCACCGGCGCGCTGGGGCGGCTGCAGCTCTGGGATCTCCGCCAACTCCGCCGCGGCCTCCGCGACCTCGGACTCGACCACGACTGGCCTCCCCTCCCCTGACCCCCACGCGCCCGACCCGCCGGCGGGTCCCCTGCTCCCGGGTCCACGGCACCGTGTCCATCCGCCCGATGCCGGAACGGCGGGCGAAGCCTCTTCCAGCTGGGAAACAGGGATCCCGGCCGATCCGGAAGGCCGCTCCCCCGGCCCGTCGGACTCCCCCGCGGGAATAACCCCAAAATCCATGACGCGCCCCATCGGGAACGCCTTAATCCTATCCAGCGCGTGAATGCGCGTGGCGACATGGCAAACGCGCCAGACTTGGGATTCGTTGATAGCCAATGACTACAACAGCCCTAAGCGGCCTGAAAAACACCCGAGAACGGGCCCCTTCCGTAGCGCCGGTCCCGCGCGGACCTGATGGGCCTCTCCAAAGGCGCCGCGGGGTCGCAAATGGGGTACAAAGGCCGGAGGGCCCGTCCATCCGTGAGCTCGGCGCGCGAGCGAGCGCCCAATCAGATCAGACTCCTCGACGCGGGTCGGCCGCGTTGGACGCAGGCCCGGTGAGCCGTCCGGTCAAAGAGTAAACTAGACTAAGTGCCACTGCTCTTGAACTTCACACTCGCAGTACTTCAAACTCCCTGCAGAGGCAGGACAATGTCGCTATGCTCGAAGAGGACTGCTCCTCTTGGCATCTTGCAGCGCAATTAGGCCCAGCATGAAGTCAGAACGAGACGTTCCAATGTGGCTAGGCCGGCTCGGTGTGGCTCGACTCTTGGTGCTCCTTCTCGGAATTACCTTGGTCCCGCAGTCGGTCCGGGCGGCCGGCGTCACCATCCTCACTCACGGCTGGGTTCCGCCGCTCGTTGGCAACCCCGACGGTTGGCTAACAGGCATGGCCGAAGCCATCGCTCAACGGGGCGAAAGGGCCTACCCTCGGCGGCGCACTTCCCTATGGCGGTATGATCCCAATCTACAGTCGTTCATCATTCAAGACATACAGGGCGCAAGTGATCCGTTGAAATCGACGGAGGAAATGGTCCTGATCTTCAATTGGAAACGCGACAGCTCCGCCCCTGGCGGTGGCTTCGCCGAGGCAGCCGGGGAGGCACTCTTCGTCGCCCTCATGAAGGGGGGAGTCGCAGGCGAAGGCAATCGGGTCGGATTCGTCGACTTCCCACTCCACTTCATCGGCCACAGCCGAGGCTGCATCGTGAACAGCGAGGCGATACGGCGACTGGCAGCGCTGGGAATCGAGGTTGCTCAGATGACAACCCTCGACCCACATCCTGCGATTGCGGGAAACGAGAGCGCATCCATCGATATCTACCAAGACCGTGATGCCTTCCCACAATTAGGAGGCATTGTATACAAAAACGTAGTCTACGCGGACAACTACTATCAGCAGAATGGGGCCTACGAGGGCATAATTGAGTTAGAATCTGATGGGAGCATCTCGGTGCTACAGTTTGACGGGATCGAGATAACTGGAGCCAACAATTTCAAGCTTCCCCAAGACCTTATTGCCGAAGCGGGCTATGGACGAACTGGCCGTCACAGCAATGTCCACCTCTGGTACCATGGCACCATCCAAACCGAAGGCGTCCCCGACGATGGTGAGAAGAGTGGTGTCGAATCGTGGTACTCGATCCTCCGGGAAACGGGTCCCCGCGCGGCCGTGGGCTACGCTTACAGCCGACTCGGCGACGGAAATCGCCTCTATCACGCGGGCTGGAGAGGGCTGAGGTCGCGCGTCGCGGGTGGCCCACGCCGCAGCGATCCGGGCACGCTTTCCTGGATTGCCAACGGCGGACCCAACTATGACAATATCACCGCACAGCGACTCGCTGGCTTTTCATACCACGGAGGGCGCGTTCCGAGCATCCTCCCAAGTCCCTTGGTGGACATTGCCATTCCCGGCAGGGGATTCCTGCTGCATGCGTTAAGCGACTCCCTGATCCACAATGCGGTCTATGTCCCTAGGATGCTCGACAGTGCAAAGTTGGTCTTTGACTTCGACTTTTTGAAGAGTCTGGCTGATGACGCGCGATTGCTTGTCCGGGGATTTGGAGGCGACCTGCTGCTAAGGGACCTCCCAAAGACGGAGAGTGGCTCGCTGACGGTGTCCCTGGCCGACAAGGAAGGCCAAACAAGCACTTTGGAGTTTGAACTCCAAGGAGCGTACGCCTCGGAACTCCTCCTGATCAGGAACATCCGTATCGAAGGTCAGCCAAAGCGTTCGCCCAACATCCGCCTGGTTGCTCCGACCATGCTGCGGCCCAGTCCCGTTCCCACGCGCCTGGTCGTTACCGTCGAGTATTCGAGTCCGGACAGCGATGCTGAAATAATGCTCGGATATGATGACAATGAGACACCCTTGGACGGGATATCCCGGGAGTTGGCGAACTTCGCCTCTCCTCGGGGATCGCAGGGCGTGCGCAACTTGGAACTAGCGGTGCCGGCGCAGTCGCCAAAGCCAGGGGAAAGGCTCGTGGCCCGTATACGCGATTCGCAGCAAACCCGCTGGTCCTATGATCCTGGGCCCATGAACTCCGGCTATTATCCGATGGAAGTGCCTATGTTCAGCCTGCCGGAGGATGCCGGTTCGTTCTGGGTTCCTCTTTGCCTGAACGCGGTCGAGGGGATGGTATATGAGCTCGGGCCAATCCAACCAGATCCCGGATCGGTGAGCGAACTTTGGTTGAGAGACTCGACGGGAGCAGACTACCACGCTTCCGGATATTCCGTTCTGCCCCTAGGCTATCTGGGGCCCAATGCAATTCTGCAGCTTGTACCAAGACCCAATGCGAACGGAATGTTCCTCTTGCCAATCCACTGGACAAGTTCGGACAACACGCGCAAGTCGGTCGGCGTGGTTCCGTTGCAGATAACTCCGGTGGATGATCCCAGTTATATTCGCAGTCTCCCGACCAAGCTCTTTATGGCCGACCTGATATCCGGCCTCGTCCAAGTTGACGATCCGGATGGGAACAAAGCGACACTGGTGGTCAGCTCCAGAGACCAGAGTCTGATCAGGGATGAGGACATTCGGATGGGTGATCCTTCGCCCTACGGAATCCCCGTGGAGATCAGGTCAGCACCTGGAAAACTAGGCGTCACAACACTGGACTTCAAGCTCCTCTACCAGAATGCGGCACCCCATGTCTCCACCGTACCAGTGCAGGTGATCGCTCCATTCACCCTAAGCGGCGTAAGATTTCGCGGGGATGGTGTGGCGATTCCGAATCGGGGCCTGGGCCTACCCTACCCATCAAGCCTGCGGGTTCCTCCCGGAAGCGGCATCGTGCGGGGGGCGCGGCTTGTTCTGCACGGGATAAGACACAACTATTGGTCCGACCTGGATGTTGCGGTTATGAGTCCTTCGGGTACGGTGGTGATGCTATTGAGCAACGCGGGTGGAAGCGCCGGCAACGTCTGGTCGGTGGATGTTGGGTTTGATGACGACGCCAACGGATTGATGCCCAAGGATAACTTCGCGCCGTCCTTTGGAATCTATCTGCCAACCGACCGGAAGCCAGGTAAGGATATCCTGGTTTATCCCGAGTTCACGAGCCTGCGGTCGCGCTTCGATGGGTTTCGGGGTGAGGTCGCGGCGGGAGAGTGGAGTCTTCTGGTGGGAGATGATACTCCGCAGGACTCCGGTGAGATTCGAGGGTGGGAGTTGTTCCTTGAGTTGGAGCCCTTCGGGGCCACGGCTCCCCAGCTTCGGATACCCAGGGTTGTTTCGGGAGCAGACGGGGGATCTGTGGAACTGGAATGGGACGGCGGAGGCCATTTGGCAATCAGCGAGTCCCCCTTGGGCCCGTGGCGGGTGTTTGGGACCAATCAACGCCGGGCTCGGATCGAGACCACAGGCGGTTCCCGGTTCTTCCGGGTGATCCAGGTTGAATGAGTATGTCTGTTCATTCGGTTGAAGTACGACTCAGCGGCCGATGGCAAAAGCCTGGGCTGGGGAGGGGGTCATGCTCATGAGTACCTAGCAGGCTAGGAACTCATGAACGAATAGGAGAGCAAGACTCATCCCTTCAACAAATCCGTCGTGCACCCGACGCGGAGGCGGCTCGCCCGAGGGGAGCGCCTCGTGACAGGATGCCACCACCATGAATCGAAGAGCGTCGGGCGGTCGGCGGGCCGGGACCTGGTGCGGCATCGCTCTGGGACTCGGACTCGGCCTTGCGTGCGCCTTCGGACTTCCCATCGCGGCAGTCGGCGCCGAGGCCGCCGCCGGCGACTTGACGTTCGCCGCCCCGCTCCCCGAGGGGGTCAAGGCGGTCTGGGAAACCGCGCGAGCCTGGCGGGAGAAGACGCCAACCCGCGAACGAGTCAGCTTGAACGGGCTGTGGCGATGGCAGCCGGCCGCCGAGAGCGCCGCGCCCGCCGCCGGAGGGGAAGCCGTGCCAACCCACGGCTGGGGCTATTTCAAAGTGCCCGGTCCCTGGCCGGGGATCACGGACTACCTGCAGAAGGACTGCCAGACGGTCTTCGCCCATCCGTCCTGGCTCGAGCGGAGTCTGCGCGGCGTTTCGGCCGCGTGGTACGAAAGAACGATCGACGTTCCGTCGGACTGGGCCGGCCGCCGAATCACCGCCTCTTTCGAATACCTCAACTCGTACGCCTCGGTGTTCCTCGACGGCCACCGGGTCGGGGAGGCCCGGTTCCCGGGAGGCGAGGTGGACCTCTCGGCGGCGTGTCGTCCCGGGGAGTCCCACCGGTTGAGCCTGCTGGTATGGGCCCTGCCGCTCGAGGGCGTGCTGCGCTCCTACACCGACACCGCCGCGGCGCGGGAAACGAAGGGCGAGGTGGCCCGCCGCGGTCTGTGCGGCGACGCCTTCCTGGTCGCGACCCCGACCGGCCCGCGGATCGCGGAGGTGCAGATCGACACGTCAGTTCGACGGAAGCAGCTGACCGTGCGCGCCGCGGTCGAGGGTCTCGGCGAATCGGATCGCTGGCGCCTCCGAGTCCGAGCCACCGGGCCGGGAACGGAAACACGGGAGTTCTCGAGCCTGCCCTTCGGTCGCGGGGACCTAGCGGAAGACCGCTGGCTGACGGCCGCCGAGTCGTGGCTGCCCTCCCGGCTGTGGGACCTGCACACCCCGGAGAACCTCGGCGAACTGCAGGTGTCCCTCGCGGGAGCGGAGGACGCGGCGCCAGTCCAGGATGTTTTCTGGAAGGAGCGATTCGGCTTCCGCGAATTCCGGATCGAAGGTCGGGACTTCCACCTCAACGGCACCCGGGTATTCCTGTCGGCGGTCCCGTTGGACAACGCGCAGGTCGGAGCAGCCTGGGCCACGTACGACGCGGCGCGAGAGAGCCTGGAGCGGCTCCGCCGATTCGGCATCGACTTCGTCTACACGCACAACTACGGCTGCGAACCGGGATCGCACCTGGGCTTTCGCGAGATCCTGCGCGCGGCGGACGACGTGGGAATGCTGGTGGCACTCTCGCAACCGCACTTCAGTCACTACCGCTGGTCCTCGCCGGAGGCCGACCGGACGAACGGCTACGCCCGACACGCCGCGTTCTATGCGCGCGCGGCGGGGAACCACCCGTCGGTGGTCGCGTACGCGACGAGTCACAACGCGACCGGCTACCACGAGGACATGAACCCCGACCTGATCGACGGCACCCACGCCGTGCGCGACGAATGGGCCTCGCGGAACGCGCGCCTCGCCGCGCGCGCCGAGGCCCTCGTCAGCGCGCAGGATCCCCGGCGGATCGTGTATCACCACGCGTCCGGGAACCTCGGCCCGGTCCACGCCATCAACTTCTACCCGAACTTCGTGCCGATCCAGGAACTCTCCGACTGGTTTGAGCACTGGTCGACGGCAGGAGTCAAGCCGGCCTACCTCTGCGAGTACGGAGCCCCGTTCACCTGGGACTGGACGATGTACCGTGGATGGTATCTCGGCCAACGCGAGTTCGGCAGCGCGCGCGTCCCGTGGGAGTTCTGCGTGGCCGAATGGAACGCGCAGTTCCTCGGCGACCGCGCGTTCCCCGCCAGCGAAACCGAGCAGGCGAACCTGCGCTGGGAAGCCCGGCAGTTCCGCGAGGGCCGGCTCTGGCATCGCTGGGACTACCCCGCCCCGGTCGGGTCGCCGCGGTTCGACGAACGCTACCCGGTCTTCGCCGCCTACCTGACCGACAACTGGCGCGCCTTCCGAACCTGGGAGGTGTCGGCCATCTCCCCCTGGGAGTACGAGCATTTCTGGAGACTCCGCCCCGGGGTGGACCGGGGGCGGAAGATGCTGCCGGTCGACTGGGAGAACCTCCAGCGACCCGGGTTCAGCGCGGACTACCTCGACGCGCGCTACGAGCGGGTGGACCTTGCCTACGGGCGCGACGACTGGATGGCGACCCCGGCGTCGGAGGCCCTGGAGCGCAACAATCGTCCGTTGCTGGGATGGATCGCCGGAAAACCGTCGGGCTTCACCTCCAAAGACCACGTCTTCGCTCCCGGCGAAACGGTCGAGAAGCAACTCGTCGTCATCAACGACTCGCGACGGACGACGGAGGTGGAAGCAACCTGGTCGTTCGACGGGCTGCCCGCGGCCCGCGGACGCCGGTCGCTGCGCCTCGAAACGGGCCGCCAGCAGCGTCTTCCCGTCCAGTTCGCGCTCCCCGCCGATTCACCCCCCGGCCGCCGGTCGTTGCACGCCGCGTTTCGCTTCGGGAACGACGAAGTCCAGGAGGATCGCTTCGACATCCTGGTGCTCGCGGCGCCGGCGCCCGTCGCCCAAGACCGACGGATCGCGGTCTTCGATCCCGCCGGAGAAACCCGCGCGTGGCTGGAGCGCCTGGGTCTGGCCACCGTTCGGGTCGACCCCGGGCAACCCCTTCCGGCGTGCGACCTGCTCGTCGTCGGCCGCCGGGCTCTCGCCGTCGATGGGCCCGCCCCCGAGATCGCACGCGTCGGCGATGGACTGAAGGTGGTGATGTTCGAGCAGACGGCCGAGGTGCTGGAACGGCGGTTCGGATTCCGCGTCGCCGAGTACGGGCTGCGGCAGGCGTTCGCCCGGATCCCTGATCATCCCGTCGTGGCCGGCCTGGTCCCGGACCACCTCCGTGACTGGCGCGGGGAAGCCACCCTGCTGCCGTCGCGCTTGAAGTACGAGATGCGGCCTCGACACGGTCCGACGGTGCGCTGGTGCGACATTCCCGTGACCCGCGTGTGGCGCTGCGGCAACCGCGGGACCGTGGCCTCGGTGTCGGTCGAGAAGCCGGCGCGCGGCGACTTCCTGCCCATTCTCGAAGGCGGCTACAACCTGCAATACAGCCCGCTGCTCGAGTTCCGCGAAGGCCGCGGGGCGGTGTTCCTGTGCCAGTTGGACGTCACCGGACGAAGCGAGGCGGATCCGGTGGCCGAAACGATCGCCCGCAACCTCCTCCGCTACGCCGCCGCCTGGACACCGGCTCCCAGAACCGAAGCGGTGTACCTCGGTGAAGACGCCGGTCGCCGGCATCTCGCATCGCTCGGCATCACCCCCGCACCCCTCGCCGCGACCCTCCCGCCGGAAGGTCGCCTGCTCGTCCTCGGACCGGGATGCGGAGCCCCGCCGGCGGTGACGAGCTGGATGCAGACCGGAGGACGGGTGCTCGCACTCGGACTCGACGGCGCCGACCTCGCGGCGCTCCCCGGGCTGACCGCGACCGTCGCCCCGGCGGAGCACCTCTCGACCGGATTCGCGCCTTTCGGACTCGACTCCCCCTTCGCGGGGATCGGCCCCGCGGACCTGCACAGTCGCGATCCGCGGACGCTCCCTCTCGTCGAGGGCGGGGCTCGGCGGTACGGGAACGGCTGCCTCGCGGAAGGCGGCCGGGTGGCGTACTTCCAACCGACGCCCTGGCGGTTCGCCGAAACGAACCTGATGAATGTGAAACGGACGTGGCGACGGCTGTCGTTCGCGCTCTCCCGGTTGCTGGCGAACCACGGCGTCGCCGGGCCGACCCCGTTCCTCGAACGATTCTCCCGCGGCGTCGACCCCGCGGCCGCCGAGCGCCGCTGGGAGGAGGGCTTCTACCTGGACCGCCCGGAGGAATGGGACGATCCCTACCGGTTCTTCCGCTGGTGAAGACCTCCCGCGATCGTCGCGGCCGGGTCCGCCATCCACCATGGGACAAAAGGGGCGGGTGTCGGCATTCGACGCCTCGCCCTCGTGGCGGACCCGAGGACGGGTGGGCCGCTGGCCCTCGGGCTGGGTCACCGCGCCACCGCACGGCACAAGCCCGGACGATCCGGCCCCCCGCCCCGTCCTCCACCCAGAGGGAGCGGAATCGTCCTGGGAAGCGGGGACCACGGATCCGGTGCGCCCAGTCGAGCACGCTGCCGGAGGAGGCCTGCCTCCTCCGGATGGCGTCCCCCACCTTTCCCCTCCCGGAAAACCGTCCACTCCTCGGCGCCGCGGCCTTCTCCCCGGACAGCCGCATCCTGGCCGTCGTCTGCGACCAGTCCACCGTCCAGCTCGTCGACCTGCGGACCTTCCGCC
>JAFLDH010000119.1 GCA_017302505.1 Burkholderiales bacterium | reverse complement strand
ACGCAGGCGCGCTCGGCCTTCCAGGCGCTGGCGGCGCTGAAGCGGCCGGCGCCGGCGACACCCGCGCCGGCAGCAGCGGGCGAGGGGCAGGGCGTGCAGGCCGCCGTGATCACGCGGGTGCCGAAGGCCGCAGCGCCGGCCGAAGCCAAGCCTCCCGAGCGCTACACCGCCTGGAGCTTCGGCGAGCTGCCCGAGTTGATGGAACTGCGCCAGGGCGCGCAGACGCTGATCGGCTTCCCCGCGCTGATCGACAAGGGCACGCATGTGGAGATCGAGGTCTTCGACGAGCCCGAGGTGGCGGCCGCCCGGCATCGCGCCGGCCTGCGCCGACTGGTGGCGCTGCAGATCAAGGAGCCGCTGAAGTACCTGGAGAAGAACATCCCCGACCTGCAGCGCCTGGGCGTGCTGTACATGGGCCTGGGCACGCTGGAGGAGCTGCGGCAGCAGATCGTCGACGTAGCGCTGGACCGCGCCTTCCTGGCCGAGCCGCTGCCGACCGACGCCAAAGCCTTCGACACCCGCGTGGCCGAGGGCCGCGCGCGATTGAACCTGATCGCGCAAGAGGTCGCGCGCGCGGTGGGCGCTGTGCTGGCCGAGTACGCCGCGGCCAGCCGCAAACTGAAGGACGCACGCCCGCCAAGGGACGTGGCCGACGACATCGCCGCCCAACTGCAGCGGCTGGTGGGCAAGCGTTTCGTGGTCGACACGCCCTATGCGCAGTTGCAGCACCTGCCGCGCTACCTGAAGGGCATCACGCTGCGTCTGGACAAGCTGAAGGCCGACCCCGCGCGCGATGCCGCGCGCATGGCCGAGGCGCGCCTTGCCGAAGCGCGCTGGCTGAAGCGGGTGGTGGAGATGAAGGGCCGCCGCGATGCGCGGCTGGACGAATACCGCTGGCTGCTGGAGGAACTGCGCGTCAGCCTGTTCGCGCAGGAACTGCGCACGCCTCAGCCGGTGAGCAGCAAGCGGCTGGACAAGGCTTGGAGTCAGCTTTCAAGCTGACTCCAGGACCACACTTCAAGCCGGCACCGACGGCAGCCCCGACAACGCCATCGCCAGCTCGGCCTCGTCGTAGGACTGGTCGCTCAGCTTGCCGGCGAAGTAGTTCTGGTACGCCGTCATGTCGAAGTGGCCGTGCCCGCACAGGTTGAACAGGATCACCTCGCTGCGGCCCTCGGCCTTGCAGCGCAGCGCTTCGACGATCGCGCCCTTGACCGCGTGGTTGGCCTCCGGCGCCGGCACGATGCCCTCGGCGCGCGCGAACATCACGCCGGCCTCGAAGCAGGCGTTCTGGTGGTAGGCGGTGGCCTCGATCAGGTTCAGCTCCTTCAAGTGGCTGACCAGCGGCGCCATGCCGTGGTAGCGCAGCCCGCCGGCATGGAAGCCGGGCGGCGTGAAGGTGCTGCCGAGGGTGTGCATCTTGGTCAGCGGCGTCAGGTGCGCGGTGTCGCCGAAGTCGTAGGCGAACTTGCCGCGCGTCAGGCTCGGGCAGGCCGCCGGCTCCACCGCCACGATGCGGCGCTTCTTGCCGCCGCGCAGCTGCTGGCCGATGAACGGGAAGCTGATGCCGGCGAAGTTGCTGCCGCCGCCCGTGCAACCGACGATCACGTCCGGGTCGTCGCCGGCCATCTCCAGCTGCAGCATGGCCTCTTGGCCGACGATGGTCTGGTGCAGCAGCACATGGTTCAGCACCGAGCCCAGTGCGTACTTGGTGTCGTCGTTGGTGGCCGCCACTTCCACCGCCTCGCTGATGGCGATGCCCAGCGAGCCCGGGTGATCCGGCCGCTGCGCCAGGATCGCGCGGCCTGCATTCGTTTCGTTGGACGGGCTGGCCACGCAGGTGGCGCCGTAGGTTTCCATCAGCGCGCGGCGGTAAGGCTTCTGGTCGTAGGACACGCGCACCTGGAACACCTTGACCTGCAAGCCGAACAGGCTGCCGGCGAAGGACAGCGAACTGCCCCACTGGCCGGCGCCGGTCTCGGTGCTGAGCTTCTTCACGCCGGCCTGGGCGTTGTACCAGGCCTGCGGCACGGCAGTGTTGGGCTTGTGGCTGCCGGCGGGCGAGACGCCTTCGTACTTGTAGTAGATCTTGGCCGGGGTGCCCAGCACCTTCTCCAGCCTGTGGGCGCGGATCAGCGGGCTGGGCCGCCACAGCTTGAAGACCTCGCGCACCGGCTCGGGGATCGGGATCTCGCGCTCGGTGGACACCTCCTGCAGGATCAGCTCCATTGGGAACAGCGGTGCCAGGTCGTCCGGGCCCACCGGCTGCATCGTGCCCGGGTGCAGCACCGGCGCCGGCGGCACCGGCAGGTCGGCCGCGATGTTGTACCAATGCTTGGGCATCTTGCTTTCGTCGAGCACGAACTTGGTCTGGCTCATGGCAGCGGTCTCCTCGTGGGGGTGAATCGGCAGCGCGCATGCTAAGCCGGGGCCGCAGGGCTGCGAAAGCAGGATTTTCAGCGCATTGACGCGGCGCAATATGCCACCGCGTGGCGCCGCCCAGAATGGCCCGATGTCCAAGCTGCTCCTTCGACGTTGCCTGGCCGGGCTGCTTCTGCTGGCCGCGGCACTGCCGCTTGCTGCGCAGACACGCGACCGGCCGATCCCCGGCGAGTTCGTCGTCATCGATGGCCGCGTCGATGCCGGCACCTACGCCGGCTGGAAGCTGTACCACACCGCCTGCTACGTGTGCCATGGCGTGGGCGGCACCGGCACCGACGTGGCGCCGAACCTGGTGCAGAAGATCGGCAACTACACGCCGCGCGGCTTTGCCACCAAGGTGCTCAGCAGCTACCGCATCGTGCCGATGCCCGACGGCAGCCCGGCCGACAAGGACGCCGAACGCGAGGCCCTGCTGGAGCTGCTGATGAAGCGCGAGCGCCAGGCCCAGGGCCAGCCGCTGATGCCGGCCTGGGACAGCGACGACGAGGTCGCGCCGCACGTGCTGGACCTGTACGCCTACCTCACCGCACGTGCCGCCGGCGTGCTGGGCCCGGGTAAGCCCAAGGTGCTACCGGCCAAGCCGCGCTGAGCCCGTACGTTCAGCGCAGGATTTCCAGGGCCCGGTCCAGCCCGCCCTGGGTGATGGACACCAGCGCCTTCTCGCGCACCGCCGGCTTGGGGTGGTAGGCGATCGACAGGCCGGCGGCCATCATCATCGGCAGGTCGTTGGCGCCGTCGCCCACGGCAATGGCCTGCTCGGTGCCGATGCCCATCAATTCGCACACCTCCAGCAGCACGCGCTTCTTCTCGGCGCCGTCGACGATGTCACCCCAGGGCCGGTCGAAGAGGGTGCCGGTGAGCCGGCCGTTGTGCGTGCCCAGCGTGTTGGCGCGCGCGAAGTCCAGCTTCAGGTGCTGGCGGATGCGCTCGCTGAAGAAGCTGAAGCCGCCGCTGATCAGCAGGGTCTTCAGCCCGGCCGCCTGGCAGGCCTCGACGAAGGTCTTGACGCCCGGGTTCAGCTGCAGCCGCTCGTCGTAGACCTTCTGCAGCGCGGTCTCGGGTACGCCGGCCAGCATGGCCACGCGGCGGCGCAGGCTGTCCTTGTAGTCGGCGATCTCGCCGCGCATCGCGGCTTCGGTGATCTCGGCCACATCGGGCCCGCGGCCGGCCACCGCGGCGATCTCGTCGATGCATTCGATGTTGATCAGCGTCGAGTCCATGTCGAACGCGACCAGCTTGTAGTCGGCCAGGTTCAGCGGCGGGCGGATGCCGCGGATGAACAGGCCCGGGGCGAATTCGGTGGCGCTCATGATGTGGCCACCACCGGCTTGCCCAGCGAACGCAGCAGGTCGCGCACGAAGGCGGCGCGCTGCGCAGGCTCGGCGATCTCGCGCTCGATGCGCAGCTTGTCGTTGCCGGCCAGTTTGATGTGCCGGTTCTTCTGCACCAGCGAGATGATCGCCATCGGGTCCACCGGCGGCTTGGGGTGGAAGCTCACGCTCATCAGCTTCGGCCCGGCGTCGATCTTCTGTACGCCGTAGGGCCGGGCCATCACCCGCAGCCGGTGGGTGTCGAACAGCGTCTGGCCCTGCGGTGGCAGCTTGCCGAAACGGTCGGTGATCTCCTCCAGCAGCGCGTCGATCTGCTCCGCCTTCTCGGCCGTGGCCAGCCGCTTGTACAGGTTCAGCCGCACGTGCACGTCGCCGCAGTAGGCGTCGGGCAGCAGCGCGGGGGCATGCAGGTTGATCTCGGTGGTGGCGCCGAAGGGGCTCATCAGGTCGGGCTCGCGGCCGGCCTTCAGCGCGCTGACGGCTTCGGACAGCATGTCGTTGTAGAGCTGGAAGCCCACCTCCATCATGTTGCCGCTTTGGTTCTCGCCCAGCACTTCGCCGGCGCCGCGGATCTCCAGGTCGTGCATCGCCAGGTAGAAGCCCGAGCCGAGCTCCTCCATCGACTGGATCGCGTCCAGCCTTTGCTGGGCCTGCTTGGTCAGGCTCTGCACGTCGGGCACCAGCAGGTAGGCATAGGCCTGGTGGTGGCTGCGGCCGACGCGGCCGCGCAGCTGGTGCAGCTGCGCCAGGCCGAACTTGTCGGCTCTGGAGATGACGATGGTGTTGGCGCTGGGCACGTCGATGCCGGTCTCGATGATGGTCGAGCACAGCAGCAGGTTGTGGCGCTGCGCGACGAAGTCGCGCATCACCGCCTCCAGTTCCCGCTCGGGCAGCTGGCCGTGGGCCACGGCGATGCGCGCCTCGGGCAGCAGTTCGGCCAGCTGGTTGCGGCGGTTCTGGATGGTCTCGACCTCGTTGTGCAGGAAGTACACCTGCCCGCCGCGCTTCAGCTCGCGCAGCACCGCCTCGCGGATCACCGAGTTGCCTTCACTGCGCACGAAGGTCTTGATCGCCAGCCGGCGCTGCGGCGCGGTGGCGATCACGCTCAGGTCGCGCAGGCCCTCCAGCGCCATGCCCAGCGTGCGCGGGATCGGCGTGGCCGTCAGCGTCAGCACGTCCACCTCGGCGCGCAGCGCCTTCATCGCCTCCTTGTGGCGCACGCCGAAGCGGTGCTCCTCGTCGATGATCAGCAGGCCCAGGCGCTTGAACTTCACCGTCTGGCTCAACAGCTTGTGCGTGCCGACGACGATGTCCACGGTGCCGTCCTCGATGCCCTGCATCGCCACGGCCACCTCCTTGGCCGAGCGGAAGCGCGACATCTCCGCCACCTTCACCGGCCACTTGCCGAAGCGGTCCACCAGCGTCTGGTAGTGCTGCTCGGCCAGCAGCGTGGTCGGCGCCAGGATGGCCACCTGCTTGCCGCCGTGCACCGCCACGAAGGCGGCGCGCAGCGCCACCTCAGTCTTGCCGAAGCCGACGTCGCCGCAGACCAGCCGGTCCATCGGCTTGGGGCTGACCATGTCCTGGATCACCGCATGGATCGCGGCGCGCTGGTCGGCCGTTTCCTCGAAGCCGAAGCTGGCGGCGAAGGCCTCGTAGTCGTGTGCGCTGAAGCGGTGCGCGAAGCCCTCGCGCGCGGCGCGCCGCGCATACAGGTTCAGCAGCTCGGCGGCGGTATCGCGCACCTGCTCGGCGGCCTTGCGCCGCGCCTTGTCCCACTGGCCGCTGCCCAGGCGGTGCAGCGGCGCCTCGTCGGCGCTGACGCCGGTGTAGCGGCTGATCAGGTGCAGCTGGCTCACCGGCACGTAGAGCGTGGCCTTGTCGGCGTATTCCAGATGCAGGAACTCGCTGGCTGCGCCGTCGCCCAGGTCCATGTTCACCAGCCCCTGGTAGCGGCCGATACCGTGGTTGGCATGCACCACCGGGTCGCCCACCTTCAGCTCGGACAAATCCTTGATCAGCGCATCGACGCTGCTGGTCTGCTCCTGCTTGCGGCGGCGTCGTGCCTGCGGCGTGGTGGCGAAGAGCTCGGTCTCGGTGATGAACTGCAGCGAAATTGCGTCTGCCGGCTCGTGCCAGTGGAAGCCCGCGGCCAGCGGCGCGGCGACGATCGCCACCTTCTCGTCGCCGGCGCGGAACTCATCCAGTGTGGCCACGCTGGGCACGTCGATGCGGTGGTCGCGCAGCAGCTCCAGCAGGCTCTCGCGCCGGCCATCGCTTTCGGCCACCAGCAGCACGCGGTGCGGCGTGCCTTCCAGGTGCTTTTCCAGCGCGGCCAGCGGCTCTGTGGCGCCGCGGTCCACGCTCACGTCGGGCAGCGGCCGCGCCCAGTCGGTCTCGCCGTTGCCGCGCAGCGCCAGCGTGGCATGTTGGCCGGCGCGGGCGAAGAAGTCTTCCGTGCGCAGGAAGATCTCTTCCGGCGGCAGGATCGGCCGCTCCGGGTCGTGCTGCAGGAAGCGGTGCCGCTCGCGGGTGTCGGCCCAGAAGTGCTGCAGCGCTTCGTCCAGGTCACCATGCAGCACCACGCCGGCATCGCTGCCCACGTAGTCGAAGACCGTGGCCGTCTGCTCGAAGAACAGCGGCAGGTAGTACTCGATGCCGGCGCTGGCCAGGCCGGCACCGATGTCCTTGTAAAGGCGGTGGCGGCTCGGGTCGCCTTCGATCTTCTCGCGCCAGCGCGCACGGAAGGCGTTGCGCGAGGCCTCGTCCATCGGGAACTCGCGGCCCGGCAGCAGCCGCACCTCGGGCACCGGGTACAGGCTGCGCTGCGTGTCGGGGTCGAAGGTGCGGATCGAATCGACCTCGTCGCCGAAAAGGTCCACGCGGTAGGGCACCGGCGAGCCCATCGGGTACAGGTCGATCAGGCCGCCGCGCACCGCGTATTCGCCAGGCGAGACCACCTGGCTCACGTGGTTGTAGCCGGCCAGCGTCAGCTGCGCCTTCAGCGCGGCTTCGTCCAGCCGCGACTTCTGCTTGAAGTGGAAGGTGTAGGCCGCCAGAAAGGCCGGCGGCGCCAGCCGCGTCAGCGCGGTGGTGGCCGGCAGCAGCATCACGTCCAGATCGCCGCTGCGCACCCGCCACAGGGTGGCCAGGCGCTCGGAAATCAGGTCCTGGTGCGGGCTGAAGCTGTCGTAGGGCAGCGTCTCCCAGTCGGGGAACAGCGCCACGCGCAGTTCGGATGCGAAGAAGGGCAGTTCGTCCACCAGCCGCTGGGCGTCGGCCGGGTCGGCGCAGACGATGCACAGCAGTTGCCCGGCCGCCTTGCGCGCCTGCGCATGCCAAGCCAGTAGCAGCGCGTCGGCCGAGCCGATGGGGCGGGGCAGCGTCAGGCGCTTGCCCGGGGCGATCGAGGGGATCTGCATGGACGGTACCGACAACACAAAACGCCCCGCAACGGGGGTTGCGGGGCGATGGCGGGATTCTAGGCGGCCAGGCCCGGCCGCGCAGCGCGCCGCTACCATTGGCCGATGCAAGCACGCCCTGCGCCCAACGGCCCCGCACGCTGCTTCGCGCTGGTGCCCTGTGCCGGTGTGGGCGAGCGTGCCGGCCAGGCCCTGCCCAAGCAATATGCGGTGCTGGCAGGCCGGCCGATGGTGGCGCACACGCTGGCTGCGCTGGCGGCCGTGCCGCGGCTGCAGGCCACTCTGGTGGTGCTGGCGCCGGCCGATGCGCACTTCGAGCGGCTGTTGCCCGGCCTGGCCGATGAGCGGCTGTGGGTGGCCCGACGCGGCGGTGCCACGCGTGCCGCCACCGTGGCGGCTGGCCTGGACGCGTTGCGGCAGCGCGGCGCCGCGGCCGATGATTGGGTGCTGGTGCACGATGCGGCGCGCTGCATGCTGCAGCCGGCCTGGGTGGACCGTCTGATCGATGCCTGCCTGGGCGACGCGGTGGGCGGGCTGCTGGCGCTGCCACTCGCCGATACCTTGAAGCAGGCCCGCGACGGCCGGGTCGAATGCACGTTGGAGCGCAGCGGCAAATGGGCCGCGCAGACGCCGCAGATGTTCCGCATCGGTGCGTTGCAGCGGGCGCTGGTGCTGGCCGGCGATGCCGTGACCGACGAAGCCAGCGCACTGGAGGCCGCCGGCGCCCGGCCGTTGCTGGTCACGGGCGAGCTGGATAACTTCAAACTCACCTGGCCGCAGGACTTCCTGCTGGCCGAGCGGCTGCTGACGCTGCGAGCGATGGAAGACAGGCGATGAGCATTCAGATGCGGGTAGGCGAGGGCTGGGACACGCATGCGCTGGTGACCGGCCGGCCGTTGATCCTGGGCGGCGTGAACATCCCGCACAGCCATGGCCTGCAAGGCCATTCGGACGCCGACGCGCTGCTGCATGCGATCACCGATGCACTGCTGGGCGCGGCCGGGCTGGGCGATATCGGCCGGCATTTCCCCGACACCGACCCGGCCTTCAAGGGGGCCGACTCGATGGCGCTGCTGGCCGAGGCGGCGCGCCGCGTACGCGCGGCCGGCTGGGAGATTGGCAACGTGGACTGCACCATCGTCGCGCAGGCGCCGAAGATGGCACCGCACATCCCAGCGATGCGCGAGCGCATCGGCGCCACGCTTGGCCTGCCGGCCGAGCAGGTGAACGTCAAGGCCAAGACGGCCGAAAGAATGGGCCCGGTGGGCGAGGGCCGCGCCATCGAGGCGCGTGCCGTGTGCCTGCTGCAGCGCGCTTGAGATTCAGGTCGCCGGCGCCTGCTTGAGCCGCAGGCGCGCGATGAGCCCGCCTTCGGGCGCGTTGGACAGCTCCAGCGAGCCGCCCATGCGCTGCAGCGATTTCTCCACGATGGCCAGGCCCAGGCCGGCGCCGGTGGCGGCGGTGCGTGCTGCGTCGCCGCGGAAGAAGGGCGTGGTCAGCTCGCCGAGCTTCTCCGGTGCCACGCCGGGACCCTGGTCGCGCACGGTCACGATCACCCACGGCCCGGTCTTGGCATAGCTGACGGTGACCACCGCCACGCCGGTGTCGGTGCTGCGGCCATAGCGGCGCGCGTTCTCGAACAGGTTCGAGAACACGCGGCCCAGCTCGGTGTCGTCGGCCAGCACGCTCAGGTCGATGGCCAGCCGCGACTGGATGCGGATCTGCGACGGGTCGCGGAAGGCCTGCGCCTCGCGGTCCACCAGCTGGGCCAGCAGCACCGGCCGCATGGCGGTCTCGCCGGGCCTTGCGTAGTCCATGAACTTGTCGATGATGGCGTCGAGCTGTTCGATGTCCATCGCCATGTTGCGCTTGGCTTCTTCGTTGGACACGCTCATCTCGGTTTCCAGCCTCAGCCGCGCCAGCGGCGTGCGCAGGTCGTGCGAGATGCCGGCCAGCATCACGGCGCGGTCTTCCTCCACCTTGGCCAGTTCGCGCGCCATGCGGTTGAAGCCGCGGTTCACCTCGCGAATCTCGCTGGTCAGCGTGTTCTCGTCCAGCCGCGAATCGAGATCGCCTTCGCGGATGCGGCTGGCGGCGAAGCTCAGCTCGCGCAGCGGCCGGTTGATCAGCCGCGCGATCACCACCGAGCCGAGCAGCGTGGCCACCAGCGCGATGCCCACCCAGACGAACCAGGTGCTGCCGGTCATCGCGGCCGCGTGGGCCGGGTCGGTCTGCAGCCAGTAGCGGTCGCGCTCGATCGAGAAGCCCACCCACAGCCCGGGCTTGCCGTTGACGCTGCGCGCCACCACCGCATCGGGGCCCAGCTGCGAGACCAGCTGGTCGGTGACGCTCTGCGTAAAGCGGTCGGTGGCGTAGCTCTCCCAGCGGTCACCGGGCTCGCGCGGCTGCACGCGCACGGCCTGCTGCTGGCCACTCATGGTCTTGAGCAGCGCGACGCGGTTGATGGCATCCACGGTGCGCAACGCGGTGCGCGACAGGTTCACCAGGTCGGCGGTCTGCCTTGCTGCTTCCACGGCGCGTGGCTGGAATTCCAGCTCGCGCAGCGTCTGCACCCAGGCGAACACGCCCCCGGCCAGCAGCAGGGCCAGCAGGAAGAAGGTGCGCCAGAAGAGGCTCAGTTCGACAGTTTGGCGGGCCACGGGGTGGCTACGACGAAGCGATCGGATTGCCCAGGTGCCGCCGATCGGCACCGCTGCAGCCAGCGCGGTGCTAGCTGTGCGTACCGTCCGGCACGAACACGTAGCCTACGCCCCACACCGTCTGGATGTAGCGGGGCTGTGCCGGGTCGGGTTCGAGCATCTTGCGCAGCCGGCTGATCTGCACGTCCAGGCTGCGGTCGAAGGGCTCGAACTCGCGGCCGCGCGCCAGCTGCGCCAGCTTGTCGCGCGACAAGGGCTGGCGCGGGTGGCGCACCAGGGCCTTGAGCATCGAGAACTCGCCAGTGGTCAGCGAGATCTGCTCGCCGTTCTTCGACAGCCGCCGCAGCGACAGGTCGAACTCGAAGGGCCCGAAGCTGACGGTCTGCGCCTCTTGCGACGGCGCACCGGGTGCTTCCATCGCCGGACGGCGGCGCAACACCGCGTGGATGCGCGCCAGCAGCTCGCGCGGGTTGAAGGGCTTGGGCAGGTAGTCGTCGGCGCCGACCTCCAGGCCGACGATGCGGTCCACGTCTTCCACCTTGGCGGTCAGCATGATGATCGGCGTGGTGTCCTTGGCCGCGCGCAGGCGGCGGCAGATGGACAGGCCATCCTCGCCAGGCAGCATCAGGTCGAGCACGATCAGATCGACCGTCTCGCGCGTGAGCAGCCGGTTCAGCGCCTTGGCGTCCTCGGCGAGCAGCACATCGAAACCTTCCTGCGCGAGATAGCGGCGCAGCAGGTCGCGGATGCGCGCGTCGTCATCGACGATCACCACGCGGTTGGGACGCGCGTTCGGTGAGGGTGTCATGCGGGACTCCAAATTTGTAACAGCGGCATTGTGCAACCCCTTTTCGGCGTGCTTGCGGCGTTATTGACCATCTGTTACAGCTCTTTTCGGGTACTTCACAAAGGGTCTGTCAACCCGTGATCGATGCCACACGCTAGTGAGTCCTGCGCAACACCTGGAACCGCGATGAATCTGCCCATGCCGCGTCTGCTGTCAGCCATGGCCCTGGCCGGGTCGATGCTCTGCATCCCCTGGGCCCAGGCCCAGGGGCCGGTGGCCGAAAGCAACCAGCTGCGCCTGTCGGCCAGCGCCAGTACCGAAGTCACCAACGACCTGCTGGTCATCACCTTCGCCACGCAGCGCGAGGCCGCCGACCCCGCGGCCGTACAGGCACAGCTGACACAGGCGTTGCAACCGGCACTGGCCGAAGCCCGCCGACTGGCCCAACCCGGCCAGGTGGAGGTGAGCACGGGCAACTTCTCGGTGATGCCGCGCTACGGCCCCAAGGGCGAGGCGCTGCGCTGGCAGGGCACGGCCGAACTGCGCGTGGAAGGCCGTGATTTCGACGCTATCGCACGCCTGGTGGGTCGCATCAGCACGATGACCGTGGCGAACGTGGGCTACAGCCTGTCGCGCGAGGCCCGCGACAAGGCGCAGGCCGACACGGCGGCGCAGGCCATCGCGCGCTTTCGCAGCCAGGCCGAGATCTACGCCAAGGCCTTCGGCTTCAGCGGCTTCACGCTGCGCGCGGTGGAGGTGCAAAACAGTGATGCGCCGATGCCGATGCCGCGCTTTCGCACGATGGCCGCCGACATGGCGGTGGCCGCAGCGCCGCCGCTGCCAGTGGAAGCCGGCAAGGCCACGGTCAGCAGCACGGTGCTGGGCTCGGTGCAGATGAAATAGCCGCCGCGTTGATAGCATCGTCGCGCTGACAAAGGGGGACGATGATGAACGAGCCGGTGTTGCGTGACGTGCAGTGCCTCGACGCACGCGGGCTGCACCGCATGGCCTACTGGCAGTGGGGCGACGCGGCCAATCCGAAGGTGCTGGTCTGCGTGCACGGCCTGACGCGCCAGGGCCGCGATTTCGATACGCTGGCCCGGGCGCTGCAGCACGACTACCGCGTGGTCTGCCCCGATGTGGTGGGGCGCGGCCGCTCCGACTGGCTGGCCGACCCGGCCGGCTATGGCGTGCCGACCTACGTGACCGACATGGTGACGCTTCTGGCCAGGCTGGACGCGCAGGTGGTCGACTGGGTCGGCACCTCGATGGGCGGGCTCATCGGCATGGGCGTGGCCAGCCTGGCCGGCACGCCGATCCGCAAGCTGGTGCTGAACGACGTGGGCCCCAGCATCGAGCCCGTGGCGCTGCAGCGCATCGCTGCTTATGTAGGGCAGCCCGGCTTCTGGCGCACGCTCGACGAGGCGGCCGATGCGGCCTGGGCGCTGTCGCAGGGTTTCGGCCCGCACAGCCGCGAGCAGTGGCTGGCGCTGACCGCACCGCAGCTGAAGCCGGCCACACAGGACGGCGTCGAGGGCTTCAAGGCGCACTACGACCCAGGCATCGCGGTGCCGATACGCGCCGTCACGCCGGCGCTGGCGCAGGCCGGCGAGGCGATGCTGTGGCAGGCCTACGACCGCATCCAGGCCACCACGCTGCTGCTGCGCGGCGCGCAATCGGATCTGCTGTCGCCGCAGACGGCCGCCGCGATGACGCAGCGCGGGCCGCGCGCGCAGCTGCATGAGTTTGCCGGTGTCGGCCATGCACCCACGCTGGTGCAGGCCGAGCAGATCGAGGTGCTGCGCCGCTTCCTGCTTTCGCCATGAAGACGCGCGGCCTGGCCGCCGAGCCGCAGGCCGCGGACGCGGCCTCGCCGATCGTGCGCCTGGCCGACGGAGCCGATGGCCTGCCCGCGGCCGGCGATGCGGCCGGGGCCGACGCCCTGCACCGCGCCCGCAGCTTTGCCGAGCCG
>JAFLDH010000118.1 GCA_017302505.1 Burkholderiales bacterium | reverse complement strand
GCACCGCCTCGCGCCGGGCTTCGACGGCGGCGGCGCCCACGGTGGCGTTGAACTCGGTGCTGCGCGCCTTCTCCAGCACCATGCCTTCGCCGAAGGGCAGCGCAAAGCCGTCGTCGATGATGGCCTTGTAGCGCACCAGCATCTCCGGCACGCAGCTGAGCATGTCGCGGGCCAGCGCCCGCGCGGCGTCGAGCAGGCCCTCGGCCGGCACCACGCGGTTGACGAAGCCCCAGGCCGCCGCCTGCTCGGCGCTGACCCAGTTGCCGGTGAGCGAGACCTCGCGCGCGCGGTAGATGCCGATGGCGCGGCTGAGCTTCTGCGACAGACCCCAGCCCGGCGCGATGCCGACGCGCGCATGGGTGTCGGCAAAGCGCGCCTGCGGGCTGGCCAGCAGCACGTCGCAGGCCAGTGCCAGCTCGAAGCCGCCTGTGACCGCCGCGCCGTTGATCGCACCGATCACCGGGCCGCTGAAGCGCTGCAGCGAGGTCACCGGGTCGTTGGCGGTGACCGCGCCGTCGCGGCCGCCGACCGAGGCGCGGCCGCTGCCCAGCTCTTTCAAGTCCAGCCCGGCGCAGAAGGCCTTGCCTGCGCCGGTGACGATCAGCACGCGCACGGCGGGGTCAGCTTCCAGCTGGTCGATGGTCTGCGCCAGCTCGGTCATCAGCGCGCGCGACAGCGCGTTCAGCGCGTCGGGCCGGTTCAGCGTCAGCACGGCATAGCCGGCGGGGTCGATCTCGGTCAGCACCAGGGGGTCGCTCATGCGTGGTCTCCAGAGGGTCGAAGGATTCTGTCAGAAGGGTGCCGGGCACTCGAGCTGCAGTGGCGCGCCGCTGAGCGGGTGCGGCAGCGTCAGCGCCTCGGCATGCAGCAGCAGCCGCGGCGCGCGGGCCTGCACCGCTGGTGGCGCATACAGCGCATCGCCCAGGATCGGGTGGCCGATGGCCGCCAGGTGCAGGCGCAGCTGGTGGGTGCGGCCGGTGTGCGGCTGCAGCGCCAGCCGGGCGCAGTCCTCGCGTGCGTCCAGCAGTTGCCAGTCGGTGCGCGCCGGCCGGCCGGCGTCCGGATCGACCCGCTGCAGCGGCCGGCGCGGCCAGTCGGCGGACAGCGGCAGCTCGATGCAGCCCTGCGCTTCGGCCGGCGAGCCGTCGACCACGGCGATGTAGCGCTTGCTCACCGCGCGTTCGGCGAAGGCCTGGCTCAGCTGGCGCTGCGCCGTCAGCCCGCGGGCGAAGAGCATCAGCCCGGAAGTGGCCATGTCCAGCCGGTGCACCACCAGCGCGTCGGGAAAGCGTTCGCGCACGCGGGCCCACAGGCAGTCCTGCTTGTCGGCGCCGCGGCCGGGCACCGCCAGCAGGCCGGCCGGCTTGTCGACGGCGAGCAGCGCCTCGTCAAGGTACAGCGGTGTGGTCAGCATCGGCGGGATCAAATGAAAACGGCACCCCGCAGGGTGCCGTCATGATGGCAGGGCGGTGACTCAGCGGCCGTAGACCTTGCCGAACAGCTGCCAGGTCTTGCCGTCGAACTTCATCAGCTGCTCGCGCTCGATCGGGAAGAAGTCGTCCGCCGAGGTCTTGACGTTCACGCCGGGCAGCAGCATCGGCAGCGTCAGGTCCATGTTCGCGGCCTGCTTCATGATGTTCTCGCGCGTCAGCGTGTCGCCGGCCTTCTGCAGCACGTGCACGACGTTCTGCGCCACGGTGTAGCCGTAGACGTTGAAGTTGTCGTTCATCGCGCCGGTGGGGTGGTACTTCTTCATGAAGGCCACGAAGTCATCCCACTCCTTGCCCTTCTGGAACTGCGGGTCGGTCGGGTCCTTGATGTAGCCGGCCGAGATGATGCCGATCGAGTTCTCCACCCCGCCTGGGATCAGCACCGTGCCCACCGCGTTGGACACGCTGTTCAGGTAGTGGGTGGGCTTCCAGCCGATCTCGCCGGCCTTCTTGATCGCCTGCGCGGCAAACTTCGGCGTGGTGATGTTGAAGAAGGTGTCCGCGCCCGAGGCCTTCATCGACACCATCTGGCTGTCCACAGTGGGGTCGGTGACCTCGTAGCTCAGCTTGCTGACGATCATCGTCTTGGCCTTGTCGCCCAGGCCGTCCTCGAAGCCCTTCAGGTAGTCCTTGCCGTAGTCGTCGTTCTGGTACAGCACGGCGATCTTGGCGTTGGGCTTGGTCTCCAGGATGTGCTGGGCGTAGATCTTGGCTTCGCTCTGGTAGTTGGGCTGCCAGCCCATGGTCCAGGGGAAGTTCTTCGGATCGCCCCACTTGGTGGCGCCGGTGGCCACGAACAGCTGCGGCACCTTCTTGTCGTTCATGTACTTGTGGATCGCCGAATTCGGCGGCGTGCCCAGCGTCTGGAACAGGAACAGCACCTCTTCCTGCTCGACCAGCTTGCGCGCCTGCTCCACGGTCTTGGCCGGGTTGTAGCCGTCGTCCAGGCTGATGAACTTGATCTTGCGGCCGTTGATGCCGCCCTCGGCGTTGACCTTGTCGAAGTAGGCGCCGATGGCCTTGCCGATCGCGCCGTAGGCCGAGGCAGGGCCCGAATACGGGTTGATGTGGCCGAGGATGATTTCCTTGTCGGATGCGCCCGGGTCGTACTTCTTCTGGGCCATCGCGGATGTGGCCAGGGCCAGCGAGGCCAGGCCGAAGGCGGCAAACTGAAGGGTCTTCGAGATCATGGTCCGTTGTCTCCTGGGGTGGAAGGCGCACAAGATAGCGTTTCCCGCGGCTGCCGTGGACGGGGTGAACCCGCGGTTTGCCGGCTGCCGGCGCCATGAGTCGCCCCAACGAAAAACGGCACCCCGCAGGGTGCCGTCGGCCGAAGTCGGCTGTCTCAGGGTCCGTAGACCTTTCCGAAAAGCACCCAGGTCTTGCCGTCGAAGCGCGACAGTTGCTGGCGCTCGATCGGGAAGAAGTCGTCGGCCGCGGTCTTCACGTTCACGCCGGGCAGCAGCATCGGCAGCGTGATGTTCAGGCTGGCGGCCTGCTTCATCACGTTTTCCCGCGTCAGGTTGTCGCCGGCCTGCTTCAGCACCTGCACCAGGCCCTGGGCGGCGGTGTAGCCGTACACATTGAAGGCGTCGTTGATGTTGGCCGCCGAGTTGTACTTCTTGAACCAGGCGACATAGTCATCCCATTCCTTGCCCTTCTGGAACTGCGGGTCGGTCGGGTCCTTGATGTACTGCGCGGTGATGATGTCCTTGCTGTTGTCCAGGCCCGCCGGCGTCAGCACCGAGCCGACCGAGGCCGACACGTTGTTCAGGTAGTGGGTGGGCTTCCAGCCGATTTCGGCCATCTTCTTGATCGCCTGCGCCGCGAACTTCGGCGTGGTGATGTTGAAGAAGACGTCGGCACCGGTGCCCTTCAACGTGACGATCTGGCTGTCCACCGTCGGGTCGGTGACCTCGTAGCTGACCTTGCTGACGATCAGGCTCTTCTTGTCGCCCAGGCCGTCCTCGAAGCCCTTCAGGTAGTCCTTGCCGTAGTCATCGTTCTGGAAAAGGATGGCGATCTTGGCGTTGGGCTTGGTCTCCAGGATGTGGGCCGCAAAGATCTTGGCCTCGCTCTGGTAGCTCGGCTGCCAGCCGATGGTCCAGGGGAAGTTTTTCGGGTCGCCCCACTTGGTGGCGCCGGTGGCCACGAACATCTGTGGCACCTTCTTGTCGTTCATGTACTTGTGGATGGCCGTGTTCGGCGGCGTGCCCAGCGTGTTGAACAGCAGCAGCACTTCCTCCTGCTCGACCAGCTTGCGCGTCTGCTCCACGGTCTTGGCCGGGTTGTAGCCGTCGTCCAGGCTGATGAACTTGATCTTGCGGCCATTGATGCCGCCCTCGGCATTGACCATCTCGAAGTACGCGGCGATGGACTTGCCGATCGTGCCGTAGGCCGAGGCCGGGCCCGAGTAGGGGCTGATGCCGCCGATCAGGATTTCCTTGTCGGACGCGCCGGGGTCGTACTTCTTCTGCGCCAGCGCCGAGCTGGTGATGGCCAGGGACGCCAGGCCCGCCAGGGCCAGGCTGAAGGACTTCAAGCTCATGCTGCAATGTCTCCTTGAACGAACACGCACGAAAAACCGGGCCGGCAGGGCCGGCCCATACCAGATTCAGGCCGCAGGCTTGGCGCGCAGCTTGGCCCACAGCCGGTGCAAGCCACCCATGACGCCGGACGGCAGCAGGTACATCAGCGCGATCAGCAGCACGCCGTAGATCGCCGCCGGTGCCGACTTGGACAGCGAATCGGCGATGTTCGGTACGTACTGGATGAAGATGCCGCCGAAGATCGCGCCCGGGATCGAGGCCAGGCCGCCGACCACCACGCCCACCAGCAGGAAGATCGACAACTGCACGGTGAAGCTGTCCGGCGAGACGAAGGCCACGACGATGGCGCCCAGCGCACCGGCCAGGCCGGTGAAGCCGGCCGAGGTGCCGAAGGTCAGCGACTTGAACACCGGCAGGTTGATGCCCATCGCGGTGGCGGCGATCGGATGGTCGCGGATCGCCACCAGCGCCCTGCCGACGCGGCCACGCAGCAGGTTCCATGCAAACAGGAACATCAGCGCGCTGACGATCAGCGTGAAGAAGTACAGCCAGCGGTCAGGACTCAGAGGCTGGTCGAAGAGCGTGAAGCTGAACGGCGGCTCGGGCTTGCTCAGCACGATGCCCTGCACGCCGCCGGTGAAGTCTTCGATCTTCTTGTATTTCAGCAGCTGCGGCACGGCGAGCGCCAGCGCGAAGGTGGCCAAGGCCAGGAAGTGCCCGGCCAATCGCAAGGCCGGGAAGCCCACGAGGAAGCCGAAGACGAAGCAGAACACGAAGGCCGCCGGCAACGTGGCCCAGTAGGGCACGCCGTAGCGCGACATCAGGATCGCGGCGGTGTACGCGCCGAAGGCGTAGAAGGCGCCGTGCCCCAGCGAGAACTGGCCGTTGAAGCCAGTCAGGATGTTCAGCCCGAGGATGGCCACCGCATAGACCAGCACCAGGTTGAACTGGAAGACGCGGTAGTTCTTGAACAGGAAGGGCAGGATCAGCAGCCCGATGGCGACGACGATGCCGCCGATCCAAATCCACTTGCGGTCGACCTGGCTGCTCATACGCGCACCACCACCTTCTTGCCGAACAGCCCGGCGGGTTTCAGGGTCAGCGTGGCCACGATCAGCACCAGCGCCACGGTCAGTTTCAGTTCGGTGCCGATGACGTAGGCGCCGAGCAGGTTTTCCAGCACACCGACGATGAAGCCGCCGATCACCGCGCCCACCGGGTTGTCGATGCCGCCCAGCAGTGCCGCGGCAAAGCCGTACAGCAGGATGCCGGCCATCATGTTCGGATCGAGGAAGACGATCGGCGCCACCATCATGCCGGCGATGGCGCCGATGGCCGCCGCCAGGCCCCAGCCCAGGCCCAGCATCCACGACACGCGGATGCCCACCAGCCGCGCTGAATCGGGGTTCTGGGCCGCGGCGCGCATCGCCAGGCCGACCGGCGTGAACTTGAAGAAGGCAAACAGTGCCAGCAGCACCACCACCAGCACACCGGCCGAGCCGATCTGGTGGGCCGAGAAGTACTTGGTCGTCAGCGCCGAATCCTTGGGGAAGGGGCTGTCGAAGGACTTGATGGTGTGGTCGAAGAACCAGCCCGAGAAGGCGTTGAAGATCAGCAGCAGGCCGATGAAGACGATGACGTTGGTCATCACCGGGGCCTTCTCGATCGGCTTGAGGATGATGCGCTGCACCAGCAGCCCGCCGGCGAAGGACACCGCGATGGTGAAGAAGAACGCCCCCCAGTACGGCCACCCGTTCTGGATCAGCCACCAGGCGATGAAGGTGCTGAAGGTGGCCATCTCGCCCTGGGCGAAATTGATGTGGTGCGTGGCCTGGTAGATCATCACCAGGGCCAGCGCTACCGAGCCGTAGATGATGCCGTTGGCCAGGCCGGAGAAGATCTGAAAGAGCAGGGCTTCCATGGATGGGTGCCTCAGTAGCCGAGGTAGGCGCGGCGCACCGACTCGTCGTTCTTGATGGTTTCGCTGGGGCCGGAGAGCGCCACGCGGCCGGTCTCCAGCAGGTAGGCGTGGTCGGCCAGGTCGAGCGCGAGGCTGGCGTTCTGCTCGACCAGCAGCATGCTGACCCGGTCTTCCTTGTTGATGGTGCGCATGATGCGGAAGATCTCGGCCACGATCAGCGGCGCCAGGCCGAAGGAGGGCTCGTCCAGCAGCAGCAGCTTGGGCCGCAGCATCAGCGCGCGGCTGATGGCCAGCATCTGCTGCTCGCCGCCCGACAGCGTGCCGGCCTGCTGGTGGCGGCGCTGCTTCAGGATCGGGAAGCGCGCGAACATGCGCTCCATGTCCTGTTCCATCTCGGCACGGTTGCCGCGCGAGTAGGCGCCCAGGCGCAGGTTCTCCTCGACCGAAAGGCCGGTGAAGGTGCCGCGGCCGTCGGGCACGTGGGCCACGCCCATGCGCACCACGCTTTCCGTGGACTTGCCGACGATCTGCGTGCCGTCGAGCACGACGCTGCCGGTGGTCTTGACCACCTGGCACAGCGCGCGCAGCGTAGTCGTCTTGCCGGCACCGTTGGCGCCGAGGATGGCGGTGATGTGGCCGGTCTCGAGCGTGAAGTCGACGTCGAACAGCACCTGCGTCGCGCCGTAGGACGCGCACAGCTTCTTCACTTCCAGCAGCTTAGACATTGGCGGGGGCCCCCAGATAGGCTTCGATCACGTCCGGGTGCTTCTGGATGTGTTCGGGCGTGCCCTCGGCGATCTTGCGGCCGAAGTTCAGCGCGACGATGTGGTCGGAGACGCTCATCACCAGGCTCATGTGGTGCTCGACCAGCAGCACGGTGATGCCGAGGCGGTCGCGCGCATCGCGGATCAGCCGCGCCAGGTCGGACAGCTCTTCGTGGTTCAGGCCGGCGGCCGGCTCGTCCAGCAGCAGCAGCTTCGGGTCGGCGGCCAGTGCGCGCGCGAACTCCACGCGCTTCTGGATGCCGAAGGGCAGGTCGCCCACCGGCCGGTCCTGGAACTGCGTCAGGTCCAGGTCGTCCATGATCTTGCGCGCCTTGTCGCGCAGTTGCGCTTCCTCGGCCGATACGCTGGGCAGGCGCAGCGCGCTGGCCAGGAAGCCGGCCGAAGAGCGGCAATGCGCACCGACCATCACGTTCTCGCGCACCGGCATCGTGCGGAACATCGCCAGGTTCTGGAAGGTGCGTCCCATGCCCATCCCCGCTATCTGGTGGGTAGGCGTGTTGGTGATCGACTTGCCTTCGAACAGGATGTCGCCAGCCTGGTACTGGTACAGCCGGCTCAGGCAGTTGAAGAGGGTGGTCTTGCCGGCGCCGTTGGGGCCGATCAGGCCGCAGATGTCGCCGCGCTTGACGTCGAAGCCGACGCCATCCAGCGCGACGATGCCGCCGAAACGCACGGTGACGCCGCGCACGCTGAGCAAGGGTTCCGCGCTGTTGGACATGGGGCTGATGGCAGGGCCTGTGACGGTGGATCGAGCCTGCGCCAGCGCAGGAGCGAGCGGTTTATAGGCCCCACGGCATGCGGTGGCAATAAGGGCCTGCACTGTCCCGGCAGCGACAACGCCGAGGGTGCCGACATGGCAGGGCGGCTGCGGCGTCCGTCTGCGGCTACAATCACCGCACAGACATACGCAGGACCGTTTCTTCAAGGTCTTCTCCGCTTCACCTCCCAGGCCCAAGTGGCTTGCGGCCGGCCCGGTTTGAAATCCCCCTGGTTGATGTTTCTTGAGTGTCTCTGTTCGTGGCCCGAAGGTCGGTGCCGCGGTATCCGCAACTTCATTCCTTAAGGAACACATCATGGACAACGCTACCCAGACCGGCACGGTCAAGTGGTTCGACGACGGCAAGGGCTACGGCTTCATCACGCCGGAAGCCGGCGGCAAGGACCTGTTCGCGCACTTCAGCGAGATCAAGACCGGCACCGGCTTCAAGAGCCTGCAGGAGAACCAGCGCGTCGAGTTCGAAGTCAAGCAAGGCGCCAAGGGCCTGCAAGCCGCGAACATCCGCGCGCTGTAAATCGCTGGCATCGCCAGCGATGACACGGGGCCTTCGGGCCCCGTTTTCGTTTCAGCCCTCGATGTCGATGCGCAGCGCTTCCAGGAAGCGCGACACCATGTTGTACGAGGCCACCGTGGCCGTCAGCTCGACCAGTTCGCGCTTGGTGAAGTGCGTTCGCAGCGCTTCGAACAGCGCGTCCGGCACCTGCACCTGCTGTGTCATGGCGTCGGTGTAAGCCAGCACCGCACGGGCGCGCGTGTCGAACAATGCCGAGCCCTGCCAGTCGGCCACCGCGTCCAGCTGCGCTGGGCTCAGGCCTTCGGCCCGGCCCACCGGTGCGTGCTGCGCGAACTCGTAGGGTGCGCGGTTCAGCACGGCCACGCGCAGGATGACCAGCTCGCGCAAGGCGCCGTCCAGCAGCGTCTGGCTGCGAATCGCACCCATCAGCGCATTCCAGCCCTGCGCCAGCGGCGCACTGTGCAGCAACAGCCGGTCCAGGTTGAGCAGGCTGCCGCCGCGCCGCGCCTGGATCGAGCGCAACAGCTCGGCGTCCACCGTCGGCGAGGCCTCGTCCACGTAGTCGATGCGTGCCACCCCGCGCTCCTCTGTTGCAGCCCGCACGGGCCATGAAAAGAAACGATACACGACGAAACCGCGGCGAAAGGACACCGCACCCACCCGCCGGCACCATGGGCACACCTTCAACCCCCAAGGAGATGTTCATGAAGACCTGGATCAAGCGAAGCCTCATCGGCGTGTTCAGCGCCGCCGTGCTGGTGGGTGGCCTGGCCGCCTGCGGCCAGCGCCACCACGGCTGGAGCAGTGCGCCGGTCAGCGCCGAAGACGCCGCCAAGTGGCGCGAGCGCATCCTCGAGCGCGCCGGCAAGGAACTGCAGCTCGACGACGCGCAGAAGCAGAAGCTGGGCGTGGTCTTCGACCGGCTGCGCGAGCAGCGCAACGCCACGGTTGGCAGCACGTCGAACCCGCGCACCGAACTGCGCGCGCTGGTCAGCGGCGAGAAGTTCGACAAGGCCCGCGCGCAGGCGCTGGTCGACCAGAAGACCCACGCCATCCGCAGTGGCAGCCCGCAGACCATCGATGCGCTGGCCGACTTCTACGACAGCCTGAAGCCCGATCAGCAGGCCAAGCTGCGCGAGTGGATGGACCAGCGCGGTCACGGCCGCTGGCGGTCATGAGGCTGCATTGCGGCCGGCCGCGGCGCATGGGAGCATCGCGGCCATGCACCGCATCCTGCTGATCGACGACGACGAGCTGCTGGCGCCGCCGCTGGCCGAATACCTGCGGCGCTTCGACCTGCAGCTGCACAGCGCCACCCGGCCCAGCGCCGGGCTGGCGTTGCTGCGCCAGGGCGGCTACGACGCCGCGATCCTGGACGTGATGCTGCCCGAGATGGACGGCTTCGAGCTGTGCCGCACCATCCGCAAGGAAAGCAGCCTGCCGATCCTGATGCTCACCGCCCGCGGCGAGGTGATGGACCGCATCGTCGGCCTGGAGCTCGGTGCCGACGACTACCTGCCCAAGCCCTTCGAGCCGCGCGAACTGGCGGTGCGGCTGCAGACCATCCTGCGCCGTGTGCGCGGCGCGCCGGCGGCCGATGCGCACGTGCTGTCCTTCGACGGCCTACGCATCGATCTGGCACGCCGCCAGGTGCAGCGCCTGGGCGAGCCGGTGGAGCTGACCGGCACCGAATTCGAACTGCTGGTGATGCTGGCGCGCGAGCCGCAGAAGGTCTTCGACCGCGACCAGATCCTCAACCGGCTGCGCGGCCATGAGGCCGAACTGCACACGCGCGCGGTGGACATCCTGGTCAGCCGGCTGCGCCGCAAGCTGGAGCCGCTGGATTGCATCAAGACGCTGCGCAATGCCGGCTATGCCTTTGCCGGAGCGCGCGCGTGAGCGCGCCGCCGGCCGCGCGGCGCGGCCTCCGTCACCGGCTGCGCCGCTCGCTGGGCCTGCGCGTGGTGCTGCTCTTCGTGCTGCTGGCGCTGGCCACGACGGCCATCTTCCTGTCGGGCATGCAGCGCGCACTGTCCGGCGGCTGGACCGGCGTGATCCGCCCGTTGGTGGCCGACTACGTGGACCGTCTGGCGGCCGAGATCGGTTCGCCGCCCGACGTGGCCAAGGCGCAGGCGCTGGTGCAGCGGCTGCCGCTGTCGGTGCGCATCGAAGGCCCGCTGATGCAGTACGACTCGCAGCCGCAGCGCCGCGCCTGGCACCGCGAGCGTCCGGGTGAGGACGGCGAGCGCTGGCTGCTGCAGCGGCAGACCGCCGACGGCCACCGCATCACCTTCGGCCTGGGCGAGCGCAGCTGGGCGTCGCAGCCGCGCACCATCGGCTGGTTCACGCTGGCGGCGTTGCTGCTGCTGACGCTGGCGGCCTTCGGCTACGTGCGCCATCTGTTCAAGCCGCTGGACGACATCCGCGCCGGTGCACAGCGCTTCGGCCAGGGCCAGTTCGACCGGCCGATCCCCGTGCGCCGGCCCGACGAGCTGGGCGAGCTGGCGGCGCAGGTCAACACCATGGCGCAGCACATCCGCGCCATGCTCGATGCCAAGCGCGGCCTGCTGCTGGCGGTCAGCCACGAACTGCGCTCGCCGCTGACCCGTGCGCGGCTGAATGCCGAGCTGGTGGCCGAAGGCGGTGCCCGCGACGCGCTGCTGCGCGACCTGGGCGAGATGCGTGACCTGATCACCAGCCTGCTGGAAAGCGAGCGCCTGGCGCAGGGCCACGCCGCGCTGCAGCGCGAACGCTGCGACCTGAACGCGCTGGTGCAGGCGGTGGTGGACGCACAGTTTGCCGACGCCGGCCTGCAGCTGGCGCTGGCGCCGGGGCTGCCGACTATCGACGCCGACCCGACGCGCCTGCGCCTGCTGCTGCGCAACCTGATCGACAACGCGCTGCGCCACGGCGGCCGGGCGCCGGCGCCGCAGATCGGCACCGCGCCGTACGAGGGCGGGGTGGCCTTCAGCGTGCGCGATTTCGGCCCCGGCGTGCCCGAGGCCGAGCTGGCCCGGCTGAGCGAGGCCTTCTACCGGCCCGATGCGGCGCGCCAGCGCAGCACCGGCGGCGTGGGCCTGGGCCTGCACCTGTGCCGCATGGTGGTGCAGGCGCATGGCGGCACACTGCAGATCGCCAATGCGCAGCCGGGTCTGTGTGTCACCGCCAGGCTGCCGCAGGCCTGAGGGCGCTCAGGCGTCCTCGTAGCGGCCCAGCCGCACCATCGTCGCGCCTACCTTCGGCGGCGTCACCGACGGCATCACCATCACCGTGTCGTCGCAGGGCGTGTGGAACTGCGTTTCGCCATCGGTCGCGATCAGCGTGCCGGCCTTCGGCACCACCTCCAGCCCGCGGAAGGGGCGGACGAAGCGGAAGGCCGGGCTGTGGGCCACCACCGCCTCCGTCACGCGCACCACGCGCTGCCGCGCTGGCGGTGTACGGCCCAGTGCCTGCAGCCGGCGCGTCACGTAGTCGCCGCCCAGCACCTGCGCATGCGCCAGGAAGCGCAGCAGCGTGTCGTGCGCCACCTCGGCCGCCGCAGACTCCCAGTGCTGGCCGCATTCGATCAGCACCGCGGTGCGCGGGTGCCCGGGGTCGGCGAAGGCGCCGCGCTCGATCATGCGCAGGCCCGAAGGGTGACCGGTGTCCACCAGCAGCACGCCGGGCACGCCCAGCTGGCGCGACAGCGCCACGCCCTTGTCGCCGCCGCGGCCGGTGGTGCCACAGACCATCAGCGGCTCGCAGGGCTCGCGCATCGAATGCAGGTCCAGCAGCAGGTCGGCCGCGTCGACGAAGGGCCGCAGCAGGCGCGCGCGCCGGCGCTCCAAGCTGTCCACGCTGCCCGACAACGCCTCGTCGGCCCAGACGCGATTGAAGTCCTCGTCCGCGTAGCGACTGCGGTCAGGCGCCGCCGGGTCCCAGCGCGCAAAGGCCTCCAGGTTGCCGAAGGCCAGCACCAGCCGGCCGCGCTGCACCTGCCACTGCCCTTGGTCCGCCAGCAGACGGTCCAGCGCGATCGCGCCGCAGATTTCGTTGCCGTGCGTCAGCGCCTGCACCATCACCTGCGGGCCGGGCCGCCCGGCATCGAAGCTCCAGACGTAAGGCGTGCCGGTGTTGCCGGCCGCCCAGCGGTACAGGTCGGGGGCCTGCAGTTCGATCGGAGGGAGCGCGCTCATCGTGTCACCGTCGCCCAGACAAAGAAAAAGCCCCGCGCGGGCGGGGCTTGGCGTCGGCGCGGGCCTGCGGTCAGTGCCGTTGCTGGATGCCGGCGATCGACCACGCCGGATTGTCACCGAAGCGCGTCAGGTGCCAGATCTCGTCGAAATCCTGCACCGGGCCGTCGGCGTCCTCACGGATCTTGCCGTGGAAGCGCACGCTGACCACGTGGCGCTCGCCTTCCTTGGCCAGGTCCAGCACGTCGGCATCCACGTGCACCACGTCGGTGGTCTGCGCCTTGCCGCCACGCTCCTGCAGGTCCAGCTTGGCCACCGCAAACATTTCCGGCGTGGTGAAGCTGCGCAGGTCGTTCAGGTCGCCGCTGTCGTGCGCGGCCTGCATGCGGATGAAGATCATCTTCGCCAGGCGCGAGAAGCCCTCGGCGTCGAAGTCTGCCGGCAGGTTGCTGGGCACTACCGAGGCCACGGTCGAACCGGGCATCGGCGCCAGCCGGGTGGAGCCGTCGGCCGACAGCACCGCGCCCTCGGGCTGCGACGGGCTGCTGCGCGCCATCACCGGCGCGGG
>JAFLDH010000117.1 GCA_017302505.1 Burkholderiales bacterium | reverse complement strand
GGGCCAGGAAACGAAAAACCCGGCACGCTGGCCGGGTTTGTCCTGTTCCACGAAAACGCCTGGGATCCAGGGTTCTGCGTGGTGGGCGGTACAGGGTTCGAACCTGTGACCCCTACCATGTCAAGGTTGGGAAACGGAGTCCACGGGCGTCCATGCACGCCCTAACCCATTGGTTTTATTACGCCATGGACTCTTGCAGACGAGCATGGTTTTCCATACATTTTCCATACTCGCCCCAAGACCTCCCTGCATGGACCTCAAGACCGTAGAGCGCCGCGACAAACTCAAGCCACGACGGGAGCCTTACTGGCAATCCCTCTCCGCGGGCCAATACCTGGGCTTCCGCCCCTCCGCCGGTAGCGGCCAAGGCACCTGGCTGGCGCGCTTCTATGACCCTGACAGCGGCAAGCGCCCCAATCGCTCCTTGGGTGATTTTGGCGAGCTGCCGCCGGGGCGCCGCTTCGATGCGGCCAAGCGGTCAGCTGAAGAGTGGTTCGCCATCCTCTCCCGCGGAGGATCTGCCGAGGACCTGACCGTCCGGGAGGCCTGCGAACGCTACGCGGCCGGGGACGCTGATGCAGCCAAGCGCTTTCCCCGTTACGTGTACGACGACCCGGTTGCCCGCATTCGTTTGCGCCGCTTGCGCGAACATCACGTCAAAGAGTGGCGAGCCCGCTTGGAAGCCATGCCCGCGCTGGTGACCCGCAACAGCAGCGGGAAGCCCGTGACCCGTCCCCGTGCGCCGGCTACAGTCAATCGCGACATGGTGGCCTTCCGGGCAGCCCTGAACGCCGCACTTGCACGTGGGGAAGTCGACTCCGCACTGGCATGGCGGCGAGCCCTGCAGCCAACTCCCAATGCGAATGGCCGCCGAGATCTCTACCTGAATAAAAACCAGCGTCGCGCTTTGCTCGCCGAACTGCCGGCGGACGCCCAAGCGCTCTGCCGGGGCCTGTGCCTGCTACCGCTACGCCCAGGTGCATTGGCAGCCTTGATCGTCGGGGACTTCGACCGCGTCACCAATTCCCTTCGTATCCGGCTGGACAAGGCCAATGCTGACCGCTGTGTACTCTTGCCGGAGCTCACAGCCGCACTGCTCAAGGATCTCTGCCGGGACAAGCTCCCCCAAGCACCGCTGTTTTCGCGGGCCGATGGGTCCCCGTGGAACAAGGATGCCTGGAAGGTTCCAATCAAGCTTGCCGCCAGCGCAGCAGCCCTTCCGAGCGCCACTACGGCCTACACTCTTCGCCACTCAACGATCACAGATCTCGTCACAGGCGGCCTCGATCTCCTGACAGTAGCCCAGATCAGTGGAACCAGTGTCCGCATGATCGAAAAGCACTACGGGCACCTAAGGGCTGACCATGCTGCGGCCGCCTTGGCGGGCTTGATGCTCTAGGGGAGGCCTGACTTTCCCATCAAGCGGGCACTCCATAGCCAGAACGTTCGGCAGAGTTGTCGCGGCACCCGGCTGAAGCCGATGTGCCAAGCGCGGGCGATTCCGGCGTTGAAGCCAGCAACCCACGCGCCATCCCAGCGATCAGATCGCGCTTGTACAGAACCCCAGCCCAGTCATCGGGAATCCCTTGGCGCCCGTAATAGGCGCCCGCGATCTGCCCGCAGACAGCGGCTGTCGTGTCCGCGTCATCGCCGAGATTGGCCGCCAGCAGCACGGCCTCGGCATAGCTTCCCGAGTGCCAGAAACACCATAAGGCTGCTTCCAGGCAATCCACCACGTAGCCCGTCGCCCTGATCTGCTCCCGCGGCGCATCGCGGAACACCTGTGCCGTGATTCGCCCCAGACCATCCGGGAGCGCCAGTGTCGCAATCCCCGAAAGTATCTGCTCCTTGTCCGTGGCTCCCGCAAAGCACGTGACAAGGATATCGGCCAGACAGCGGCAACTGGCCAGGCATTCGTCGGCGCCATGCGTGGTCCGCGCGGACAGTTCGGCGGCCTCGATTGCCGCCTGCCGGTCGTTCCAGAAGTACATGGCCACCGGGGCCAGGCGCATGAGACAGCCGTTGCCCGCAGTGTCCGGGGCGCTGGAGCCGGCCAGAGGGTTGCCGGTGCGATGGAACCGCATGAGGGAGTTGGCAACGGTCTTGCCCAGACCGAAAGCCGTGGCCCGCGTGGAGTGATGGCCTTCGTTGGCCCAGCGCCAGTACCGCTGCATCTGATCCAACGGGTCCATGCCGCCGCAGGCAAGCAGGCTTTCCGCCAGGCACAGCGCCATCGCCGTGTCGTCCGTCCATTCCCCGGGGGCAAGCTGGAATTTGCCGCCGCCTCCCATTCCAGTGATTTCCGGGAAGCGGCCCCGGCGATGGAACTCGGCTGGCCCCCCGACGGCATCCCCGCAGGCCAGCCCCAGCAGGCAACCCTCGAAGCGATGGAGCAGTTCAATGGGAGGAGTCGCGACGGAGTCTTCGATCCGGATCGGCATGGCGGGTGTCTGGCTAGAATCCCATAAGTACGGAAATCAGTCGAATAAAATGTGTGGCCAGGAGAAACGCAACGAGTAGTTGTCGCATTCGGGGCAAAGATATGCGCCATCATTCAGTTTCAAACCATCCCACTGAGAGACGAAAAAATTGCTTGGGGTTTCTTGCAGCCCTGGAGTGTTGAAGTATGGCTGCGGAACCTCACGGCATCGGCCGCGAGGGCATCGGATCTTGTCCGCCAGAAGATTTACTGTGACCAACTTTCTGCATCTTGGGCAAAGAGCTGGATGCCAACAGATTTCCTCCAGTTGCAGTTCGCCACTGCCAATGCGGATGTCTGGAACTGCGTATCCACATTCGCATTTTGCCGAGATGATGTGCCCCATTCCCCACCCTCCTCGTGCACTCTGGGTAATAGCAGCGGACAGCGCCCAGAGATGTAAGGACATCAATAGAATTTGGAGTTTTTACAGATGTAATCAAGCCATTTGTCACCGATGGTGCCCGGTTGCGGTCGAACCCACTCACCTTCACCCAAGAAGGAGTCTTCGTATTCCAGCACCTTCGTAAGGCGAGCGCCACAGCGAAACGCATATTTTTCCCGATAGCGCTCTCTGCTGAACATCGCTGCATCGTTCCGCCACATCCACGCGGTAATTGTGCCGTTACTCTGCTTCCTTATGGTGCATCCATAAACCCCGCTTGCACTTCGCGAAATATAGTTGCTGCTAATAATCTTTGTTGGCTCGCATGGCTCGTCGTTCCGAGCTATGGCGTCTGTTGAAATGAACGCTGCGGCTAACAGCGCGATTGCCGATAAATGTATCGCGCTGAGAGTGTTGTTGTTTCCCATTCGAATTTCCTTGCTCTCATGGCCTACAGGTTTTTAAGGAGCCTCTGAACAACTCCCCCACATCGGCGACGATACCGCATGCCTTCCAGGATGACGATAGATGCAACTGACGTTCGGTGACGCCAAGGCTTGGGCCAGCGCAAGCGCACTCGCTGGGAGGTGTTCCTGGCAGAAATGGACCAGATAGAGCGAATCCTGAGGCGAAACCTCCAAAATCCTCTGCATATGGCGCCCTCAGTGCGTGTTGTTCAGACCACCCCTAGGACCTCTATCCGGCTTGGGCAGGACCGGCCCATAGCCTTGTGCGGCATGCGAGAATCGGGCGGCAAGCGTCCGACATGGGGATGGGCGCCCGGATCAAGGCTCAGGACTGCATGACCGCACTGGAATCGCTGCTCGCCACCTTCCGCAATGCCGCCGTCAGCGAGCGCGAAAAAGGCACCTACTTCGAGGAACTGATCCTCGCCTACCTGCGCAACGAGGCCAGCTACAAGGACCTGTATGCCAAGGTCTGGACCTGGGCCGAATGGGCACCTGCCAACGGCTTCACCGCCAAGGACGATGGCATCGACCTGGTGGCCGAAGAAGCCGGCACCGGCGCCATCCACGCCATCCAGTGCAAGTTCTACGCCCCGGATTACAGGCTGCAGAAGAAGGATATCGACAGCTTCTTCACCGCCTCCGGGCGCAAGCCGTTCGCCCACCGGGTCATCGTGGCCAGCACCGACCACTGGTCCGAGCACGCCGAGAACGCCCTGGTGGACCAGCAGCCGCCGGTCAGCAAGATCACCCTGCACGACCTGGCCGAAAGCCAGATTGACTGGGCCCGCTACCAGCCCAGGGAAACGGTGGTCCTGCGGGTAGGAAAAACCCTACGCCCGCATCAGGAATCTGCCCTGGCCGCTGTCAGGGCAGGCCTCAGCCAGGCCGACCGCGGCAAGCTGATCATGGCCTGCGGCACCGGCAAAACCTTCACCAGCCTGAAGATCGCCGAGGACCTGGCCGGCGCCGGCAAGCGCGTGCTGTTCCTGGTCCCCAGCCTGTCGCTGCTGTCGCAGACCCTGACCGAGTGGAGCCAGGAAGCCGGAATTTCCCTACACAGTTTCGCGGTGTGTTCCGACAGCGACGTGGGCAAAAAGCGCGGTCGCAGCGAGGATGATTCCGTACAGACCCTGGCCCACGAACTGCGCTACCCGGCCACCACCGACGCCGCCGCCCTGGCCAGGAACGTGGCCGCCCGCCACGACGGCCAGCACATGACCGTGGTGTTCAGCACCTACCACTCCATCGAGGTCATCCACCAGGCCCAGCACGACCACGGCCTGGCCGACTTCGACCTGATCGTCTGCGACGAGGCCCACCGCACCACCGGCGCCGTCTACGAGGGCGACGACGAAAGCGCCTTCGTCCGCGTCCATGACGCCGGCTACATCCGTGCCGCCAGGCGCCTGTACATGACCGCCACCCCGCGCATCTACGGCGACAGCGCCAAGGCCGTGGCCGAGCGCGACAACGTGGCCCTGTACTCGATGGACAACGAGGCCTGGTACGGCAAACAGCTGTTCCTGATCAGCTTCTCCGAGGCGGTCAAGCGCGGCCTGCTGGTGGACTACAAGGTGATCGTGCTGGCGGTGGAGGAAAGCCACGTCAACCGCCGCCTGCAGGCGCTGCTGGCCGACGAGAACAACTCGCTCAAGGTCGACGACGCGGCCAAGATCGTCGGCTGCTGGAAGGCCCTGGCCAAGATCGGCCTGCACGAGAGCGGCGACGAAAGCCCGGCGCCGATGCAGCGCGCGGTGGCCTTCTGCCAGGTGATCGAGCCGGGCAAGGGCGGCAAGACCCACAAGGTCAGCTCCAAGGAAATCGCCGGCATGTTCCAAGCGGTGGTGGAGGCCTACCAGGACGCCGAGGACATCGAGGACGGCGCCCGCCTGACCTGCCAGGCCGAACACGTCGATGGTGGCATGAACGCCGGCCAGAAGGAGGCCAAGCTGGACTGGCTCAAGGCGCCCACCCCGCCCGACACCTGCCGGGTGCTGAGCAACGTGCGTTGCCTGTCCGAAGGCGTGGACGTGCCGGCGCTGGATGCGGTGCTGTTCCTGACCCCGCGCAACTCGCAGGTGGACGTGGTCCAGTCGGTGGGCCGGGTGATGCGCAACGCCCCGGGCAAGCAGCGCGGCTACGTGGTGCTGCCGGTGGTGATCCCGGCCGGGGTGGAGCCGCACCAGGCGCTGGACGACAACAAGACCTATGCGGTGGTCTGGCAGGTGCTGCAGGCGCTGCGCAGCCACGACGACCGTTTCGACGCGATGGTCAACAAACTCGACCTGGTCGGCCCGGACCGCAGCCGGATGGAAGTGATCGCCATCGCCGATACCGTGCAGCGCAAGACCGCGCGCCTGACCAGCAAGGCCGACAAGGCCAGGCGCAACTACGGCATCGGCGAGAATTCCGAGATCTACGGCCCGGCCCCGGACCAGGGCAGCCTGGAGTTCGAAGTCGGTGAAATCGAACGCGCCCTGTACGCCAAGGTGGTGGACAAGTGCGGCAACCGCCACCACTGGGAGGACTGGGCCAACGACATCGCGAAGATCGCCCAGACCCATATCGACCGGATCCGGCTGCTGCTGGAGGACCCGGGCCAGCACCCGGCCCGCGCCGCCTTCGACGCCTTCGCCCACGAACTGCGGGACGACCTCAACGACAAGGTCTCCGACCCCGAGATCATCGAGATGCTGGCCCAGCACCTGATCACCAAACCGGTGTTCGATGCGCTGTTCGCCGATTACAGCTTCGCCAGCCACAACCCGATGAGCCAGGCGATGCAGCAGGTGCTGGACGTGCTCGACGACCTGCACCTGGACAAGGAAGCCGACACCCTGGCCGAGTTCTACGCCAGCGTGAAATTGCGCGCCGAGGGCATCGACAGCGCCGCCGGCAAGCAGAAGATCATCGTCGAGCTGTACGACAAGTTCTTCCGCAACGCCTTCCCGCGCATGACCGAGCGCCTGGGCATCGTCTACACCCCGGTGGAAGTGGTCGACTTCATCCTGCACAGCGTCGACCACCTGCTGCAGAAGGAGTTCGGCCAGACCCTGGGCAGCCGGAACGTGCACATCCTGGACCCGTTCACCGGCACCGGTACATTCATCACACGGCTGCTGCAGTCGGGCCTGATCAAGCCCGAGGAACTGGCGCACAAGTACCGGCACGAGATCCACGCCAACGAGCTGGTGCTGCTGGCCTACTACATCGCCGCGATCAATATCGAGGCCACCTACCACGGCATCGCCGGCGGCGACTACGTGCCCTTCGAGGGCATCTGCCTGACCGACACCTTCCAGATGTACGAGAAGGAGGATCTGGTCGAGCAGTTGCTGGTGGACAACAGCAAGCGGCGCAGGCGGCAGAAGAAGCTGGATATCCGGGTGATTGTAGGGAACCCGCCGTACTCAATCGGCCAGGAAAGCCAGAACGACAACAACCAGAACGTCACTTATCCGTCCTTGGATAGGCGCATCGAAGAAACCTACGCTGCACGCTCCGATGCCACACTATCCAAGGGTCTGTATGACAGCTACATCCGCGCGATCCGATGGGCAAGTGATCGCATAGGAAATGCCGGCGTCATCGGCTTTGTGACCAATGGTGGATTCATTGAGAAAGCCGCAATGGATGGTCTTCGGCGCTGCTTGATAGCGGAGTTCTCCAGTCTGCATGTGCTCAACCTGCGTGGAGATATCCGCAAGAACATGCTGAGCAAAGGGAAGGCGAAAGAAGGACAGAACATTTTCGGGAGTGGCAGCATGGCGGGAATCGCCATCTCGCTGCTGATCAAGGATCCGAAATCCAACGCGCATGGCCGTATTAACTACCATGACATAGGTGACGATGTAAGTCGGGATGGCAAACTTGAAAGGGTGGCCGCATATGCCAGCGTCGCCGGCATTCCAGCCGATGCGTGGCAGACCATCACTCCGGATGAGCACGGTGACTGGCTGAGGCAACGCGACAACAGCTTTGGCCGCTTCATGGTGCTGGGTGACAAAAAGGGCGACGCAACCAAGATTTTCGACAATTTTTCGCTTGGTATCGTCACCAATCGCGATGCATGGGCGTACAACCAGAGCAAAGCCAAGCTCGCGATCAATATGGTCAGCATGGTCACGTTTTACAACAGGGAGGTCGAACGATTCAACGCTGCGCATCCGGGATTGGACAGTAAGGCTCGACAGGCACGGGTCGATGGCTTTGTCGACGCTGATCCCGCACGGATAAGCTGGACGGTGAACCTAAAACAAGACCTGCTCAGAAGTCGGTAGTTTTCCTTTGAGTCGGATTACATAGTGTCAAGTTTGTACCGCCCGTTCACCAAACAGTGGCTGTACTTCAATCGCACATTCAATGAACGTGTTCTGCAGATGCCGCGTGTCTTCCCGGATGGAGCATCGGAGAACGTGGTCATCCAAGTGAGTGGCGCTGGGGCTCGTTCTGGCTTCTCCGCGATTGTTGCTAATCGCATACCGTCTCTTGATACGATCGAGAAAGGTCAATGCTTCCCCCTCTACCTCTACGACGAAGCCGCCCAGCAATCCGATGGCGGCCTGTTCGCCGCCCAATCCGACGACGGCCCACGCCGCCGCGATGCCATCACCGACGCCGGCTTGGCCCACTTTCAGTCCGCCTACCCAGGCGAGGCGATCAGCAAGGAAGACCTGTTCTATTACATCTACGGCATTCTGCATTCGCCCGACTACCGGGAGCGCTACGCCGACAACCTGAGCAAGGAACTGCCGCGCATCCCGCGAGTGCGCAAGTTTGATGGTTTCCGCGCCTTCAGTCAGGCCGGCCGCGACCTGGCCGCCCTGCACCTGGACTACGAAACGGTAGCCAAGTACCCGCTCACCATCCAGGCCAAGGGCAAGCTCACCGACGCCGACTACCGCGTCGAGAAGATGAAGTTCGCCAAGACCCGCGACCCGGACACCGGCAAGTCGGTCAACGACCGCAGCACCGTGATCTACAACAGCAGGATCACCCTGACCGGCATCCCCGCCGCCGCCTGGGACTACGTGGTCAACGGCAAGGCCGCCCTGGACTGGGTCATGGAGCGCCAGGCCGTGCGCGTGGACAAGGCCAGCGGCATCGTCAACGACGCCAACGACTGGGCCACCGAAACCATGGGCAACCCGCGTTACCCGCTGGAACTGTTCCAGCGCGTGGTCACCGTCAGCCTGGAAACCCTGAAGATCGTCAACAACCTGCCGCCGCTGGATATCCGCGAGGATGGGTGATTCGGCACCCACTCCGTGGAACCAGCACCAATGTGACCCCAGCAGGATCCATGCAGGGCTTGCTGGGCAGGGGCTTGCAGACCTCTTGGATCTGTGGCAGCCTCCTGCCGTCCCTGCATAGGGGCCGCAACCGGCCGCGTCAGCGTCGCCCCTGCCAACCACCAGGGGATGCCCCCCGAGTATCCGCCCAATAGCTCCGGGTCCGGATAGCGGAATAAGGCATGTGCGAACCACCCGGGGCGCCCGGGGCAAGAGCTTTGTCTTAGCCCTGAGGATTCTGACCGTGGACACCCAACGCCCGTTCGCGTCGCTCGTCGACGCATGCCGCGCACGTGGCATAAGCCGCTCCGTTGCCTTCTCGCTGGTCAATGCCGGCCTGCTGGAAACATTCCGAATCGGCCGGCGCCGCTACGTTTATATCGACAGCCTCGACACTCTGGGAGCGCGGATGACCGCGCAGGAGGCGCTGGCATGAGCGTCGACACCCTGCACCATGAACACCTCCAGAGCTTCGAAGCTGCCCGCAATCGGGAGCCGATCGCAATCGAGTTCCGCTACCACCGTGCAGACACCCCCAGCCCGGAGCCTTGCAACGGGGGAGACGGTTACGACTTCTCCCTGCACTACCCGCGCAAGGGCGCTGCACTCGATTCACTTCCCTGGATCGTGGCGTTCCTGCATGCCCGATGTGCGCCACTTCAGCAGGTAGACATCACCTATCACCCCGACGGATCGCTTGAAGCGGTCGTGTGGGTCGGCGCAGGATCGCTCCTCGATGAGGGACTGCGCCATGCAATCGACGGAGCGGCGAAAAGCGTACATCGCCTCCTGCTCGCGTACCGTGATGACCTCATTACGTGGGCCCGCGGAGTCGCCGCCGATGCTCTCAGAGACCCCGCGCGCCTGGACGCGCTATTCGGACAATTCCGGCAAGTCCTGCTGGATGAAGCACCGGTATATTTGCCCGACGCATGCATCCCTTGCGACGGCTTGCAACCGGACTCATTGGACCGTGACTCTGGAGAGCCAACACCCACTGAGCGGGCAAGAATTGCGACGGTCATTGCACAACTCCGTCGAGGGGAAACACGAGAAACAGTGCTGAAGGGGAGGCGCTAGCATGACCGCCTCCTGTGCAGCAGTCATTCCGTTCCCTGCGATCCGCTATAGCTTCGGATGTGGTACCCGTGATGTACAACCCGAGCAGAGATCGGCTGCCAGCTTCACCGAACTGGCAAACACGCTCTTCGACGTACGCAACCCATCACCTCCGCAAGACCCGCTGGCGCTCAAGAGCTGGAAAGCCAATGCTCCGATCTACTGGTTCGCCCAACCAATGGGCGGAAACGGCCACCGCAACGCCGCCAACGCCAAGCCGTGGCCACTGTTGGTCCTCGACATTGACGGCGTTCGTAGCAACGATCCCACCACATCGCCTGCAGAAATGTTGCGGCACCTGGTCGCGGCATTGCGCCAGCACGCTTCATGCTTCGGCTGGCTGACCGCAAGCCACACCGATGAACTGCCGCGTGCCCGTATGGTGATCCACCTCGATCGTTGCGTTGCGGCAGATGAATCCCGGAGGTTGACACGCATCCTGTGTGAAGAACTGACTCACGAGCTAGGGGTGGAAATTGGATCCACCCCAGGGGCAATGATCACCATCGACCCAAGCATGCAGGACCCTGCCCATATCGCGTTTACGACACTTGAGGGGGCGTCCCGCATCGGGTACTGCGACGCTGCTGGGCCCCTACCGGTTGACGATTGGCTAGAGAGGTCGCAACCGCCAAACGCATTACCCGAGCGAGTGTTCGTTGGCGCATCGTGGGATGGTGGTAGCGGCAGGCCCTGCACGCCGCCGGCAATAGCAGAGCTTTCGGACGCCCTGCGACGCCTAGACCAGCGCAACCCGGTGGCCGTCCATGACCGCTCGACCTGGTTGCGTGTCCTGATGGCGATCAAAGCCCACGATTGGCCTGAGACTATCGTGGAACCTATCGCCAGAGCCTGGTCAGAGCAGTCAAGCAAGTTTGATCCTGAGCGTTGGCCGGTGGACTGGGCAAGTCTCAAGGCTGAGGGCCCGATTACCCCTGCAACCCTGTATCACCTCGCTGGCCCGTCTAAGAGTCGGCCGGACTATGCCTCCGACGATGGGCTCGCAGATCTGTTCATCATGGCGTTGGACGGCCGTGCGATGTACGCACGCGGCCGTTGGTACTGGTGGAACCAAGCTTCCTGGGAACCCGACGGGGGCAGGGTCGCGTTTGAGCTTAAGATCCATGCCCGGGTACAGGCCGACAATTGCGCAGCAAGTTTCCACGCAGATCCGCTCGACAAACGCAAGGAGAAACAGGCCAGCTCAGCTCGCGCACTGCTCAACCAACCCATCCAAGACCGTGTAATGAGGTCGGCAGCCATCAAGCTCCGCGTTCCCGACGCGGATCTTGACCGAGATCCGATGCTGCTTGCGTGCATCAATGGTACCGTCGACCTGCGCACTGGAAAGCTGCGACCAGCGGATCCGCTCGACTACATCACGCGAAGCACGGGGCATGCGTATTACCCCGATGCCCCCACGCCACGCTGGGAGGCCTTCATTGCAGAGGCGCTCGGACATACGGACAGTGCGGAATGGTGCCAACGCTGGCTCGGCTACTGCACCACGGGCGATAACAGCGAAGAAAAGATGGTCCTGGCACTCGGCCCCGGGGGGACAGGCAAGTCCACCATGATCAAGGCTGTGATGCACGCGCTAGGAGGTGAAGTCGCATCGACCAGCTATGCAGTCGCTGCACCATCCGCACTACTCTCCGACACCGGTCGCAGGTCAGCGAACGAGCACACAGGCGGCCTCACACCATTGGTAGGGAAGCGCCTTGCCGTGGTGAACGAGGTCAAGCTGGGTGAAGCCTGGGACGACTCGCTTTTCAAGCAGCAGGTCTCCCGCGAGCCGATCCAGATGCGCGAAGTGGGAGGCGCCCATGCTTTCGCGGTGGTGCCAACCTGGAAGCTCATGGTCCGCGGCAATCATCGCCCTCATGTCCGCGACGTGAGCGATGCATTCTATCGTCGCGTCGTCATCCTGGAATTCAGGCATCGGCCAGAGCAATTCGACACCAGCCTCGATGCGGCACTTGCGAGTGAAGCGTCGGGGATCCTTGCATGGATGGTTAGAGGCACCCAGGCCTGGCTGCGCAACGGATTGACCCTGCCGCCTATCCTTCGCGAAGCACTCCAGAGCTATCGAGCCGAGCAGGATCTGGTCGGCGAATGGGTAGCGTCGAATACCGAGCCAGGAGGCTTCACTGATGGCGCGGCCCTGAGAAGTGATTGCGAGGGATACACTGGCCAGAAGATCTCTCCGCGTGCGTTCGCACAGGCCATGCGCGAGCGAGGGTTTGAGCCCACGAAGGAAGGAGGAGTTCGAGGGTTCCGCCTCACGCTCACCCCCCTCGACTTGGCCTGATAGGGCACCGCTGGACACGCTGGACGCCTGGACGGCACTTCCCGACCAGGCCCCTTAAGGAACGTTGAGCGATGTCTCTATACGTTCTTTGCGTCCCAAGCGTCCCAAGTGTCCAAGATCTATATCCAGCAAGGCTTTCGGGGTGGACGCTTCGACCGCGCAACCGTCCCAAGCGGCCAGAAAATGACCCGGAACCGGGAGCACAGACCTTGAAGGACCAATGTCCGCCTGAATTCTGGAAGCCTGAGCGCGTCGCAGCCAGCCGTGCGATGCGCAGCTATGCCCTGCTCTGGGCAGCATGTCCGCCATGGCAGCAGTCCACCATACGTAGCAAAGTCCATGCGCTCCGCGCGTCGGGGCTGAGCGAGGACGAGATTGGACAAGCCATAGTTTGGCGCCTGAAGTGCTTAAGGCCTTGGCGCTTTTCCAATGCCGAACTCGCCAAAGCGATACGACGCTCGGCGCATTGGCGGGTGCGTACAAAAAGGACGTGAGGTCGGTACGGAATAGGGCCGGGGGTGGAAACCAGGTACGGGGGGCAGTTTCCACCCCCCTGTTTTCCATACTTTTTCCATACCAGCCAATCAATCAAGAGCCAAGTCGTTGATTCAATTGGTGGGCGGTACAGGGTTCGAACCTGTGACCCCTACCATGTCAAGGTAGTGCTCTACCGCTGAGCTAACCGCCCGGTGATGCCGCCTGCCACGGCTGGCCCGCGGCAGGGGCGCGCATTCTACCG
>JAFLDH010000116.1 GCA_017302505.1 Burkholderiales bacterium | reverse complement strand
GCTGCCACCGGGGCGGCCACCGGCGCCTGCCAGGCCGGCGCCGGCTGGCCCTTGGCCACCGCACGCGACACCTCCAGCAGCCAGCGCTGGTAGTCGTCCAGGTCGCCGTCGAAGGGCTGCACCTGGCCGCCCGACACCAGCCAGAACTCGTCGCAGACCTCGCGCAGCAGCGCGCGGTCGTGGCTGACCAGCATCACCGTGCCCTCGAACTCGTTCAGCGCGATCGATAGCGCCTCGCGCGTCGTCAGGTCCAGGTGGTTGGTGGGCTCGTCCAGCAGCAGCAGGTTGGGGCGCTGCCACACCAGCATGGCCAGCACCAGCCGCGCCTTCTCGCCACCGGACAGTGAACCCACGGCCTGGTGCACCATCTCGCCGGTGAAGCGGAACTGGCCGAGGAAGTCCCGCAGCTCCTGCTCGCGTGCCGCGGGGCCCACGTCGCGGGCCAGCCGCACCATGTGCATCAGCGGGCCGTCGTCCAGCTGCAGCAGGTCCAGCTCCTGTTGCGCGAAGTAGCCAATGACCAGGCCCTTGCCTTCGGTGATGCGCCCGGCCAGTGGCGGCAGCGCCTGGGCGATGGTCTTCACCAGCGTCGACTTGCCCTGGCCGTTGGCGCCCAGGATGCCGATGCGCTGGCCGGCCAGTACCGACCGCTCGATGCCGGAAACAATGGCCTTGTCGCCGTAGCCGCAGCTCAGCCCGTCGAAGGCCAACATCGGGTTCGGCAGGCTCTGCGGCTCGCGGAACTCGAACTCGAAGTCGGCGCTGGTCAGCACCGGGGCCAGCTTCTCCATGCGCGCCAGCGCCTTGACGCGGCTCTGTGCCTGCTTGGCCTTGGTGGCCTTGGCCTTGAAGCGGTCGATGAAGCGCTGCAGGTGGGCGATGCGTTCCTGCTGCTTGCCGTAGGCCGCCTGCGCCTGGGCGATGCGCTCGGCGCGCATCTCCTCAAAGGCGGTGTAGTTGCCGGTGTAGCGGGTCAGCGTCTGCTCGTCCAGGTGCACGGTGACGCGCGTCACCGCGTCCAGGAACTCGCGGTCGTGGCTGATGACGATCATCGTGCCTTCGAAGCGCTTAAGCCAAGCCTCCAGCCAGACCAGCGCGTCCAGGTCCAGGTGATTGGTGGGCTCGTCCAGCAGCAGCAGATCGGCCGGGCACATCAGCGCGCGGGCCAGTTGCAGCCGCATGCGCCAGCCGCCGGAGAAGCTGTTCACCGGTGCGTCCAGCTGCTCGCTGCGGAAGCCCAGGCCGAGCAGCAGCGCCTGGGCGCGGGCGCGGGCGTCGAAGGCGCCGGCCTCGTCCAGCTGCAGATGCGCCTCGGCCATCGCATGGCCGTCGCCGCGGGCCTCGGCTTCGGCCAGCGCGGCCTGCGCGCGCTGCAGCGGCAGGTCGCCCTGCAGCACGAACTCGGTGGCGCCATCCTCGGTCTCGGGCATGGCCTGTGCTACTTCGCCGATCTGCCAGCGCGGCGGGATTTCCACGTCGCCGGCATCGGCATGCAGCTTGTCGGTCAGCAGCGCGAACAGGCTGGACTTGCCGGCGCCGTTGCGGCCGATCAGGCCCACCTTTTCGCCCGGGTGCAGCGTGAGATTGGCGCCTTGCAGCACGACCTTGGTGCCACGGCGCAGAGTCAGGTTGCGCAGCGTGATCATGTCAACGCCTCGCGCGTCAGCAGCAGCACCTGATCCTCGCCGGCGCTGGTGGGCAGCCAGACCGGCTGCAGGCGCGGGAATGCCGCCTCGAAAAACGCCCGCTCGTGGCCGATCTCCAGCACCAGCGCGCCCTGCGGCTGAAGGTGGCCGGCAATACCTGCAAGAAGCGGCCGGATGAAGTCCATGCCGTCCTCGCCGCCAGCCAGCGCCAGCGCCGGTTCGGCGCGGTACTCCGGCGGCAGCGTGTCCATCGATGCCGTGTTCACGTAGGGTGGGTTGCACAGCACCAGGTCATAGGGGCCGTCGGCGGCCACCAGACCATCGCCCTGGCGCAGCCGGATGGTGGCCTGCAGCCCGTGCCGCTGCACGTTGCGGTGGGCCACCTGCAGCGCCTCGGCGCTCAGGTCGGAGGCGTCCACCTGCACGCCCGGCCAGGCCAGCGCAGCCAGCACCGCCAGGCTGCCGTTGCCAGTGCACAGGTCGAGCACGCGGCGCGGCGGCTTCGGCAGCCAGGCGTCCAGTGTGCCGTCGACCAGCGGCTCGGCGATCAGCGAGCGCGGCACGATGCTGCGCTCGTCCACATGGAAGGGCAGGCCCTGCAGCCAGGCCTCGCCGGTCAGATAGGCGGCGGGCCGGCGGCTCTGGATGCGCTGCGTCACCAGCGCCTCGATGGCCGCCTGCTCGGTGGCGGTGACCTGACGCTCGGCCACGCCGTCCAGGTTGTCCAGCGGCAGGCCCAGGCGCCACAGCGCCAGCCACACCGCCTCGTCGAAGGCGTTGGTCGTGCCATGCCCAAATGAAACGCCCGCCTCCTGGAGGCGGGCGCTGCAGTGTTCGATCAGATCCAGCAGCGTCACAACAGCAGATTCTCCAACGTGCGCCGGTAGATGTTCTTCAGCCGCTCGACGTCGTCCACCCGCACATGTTCGTCGATCTTGTGGATGCTGGCGTTCAGCGGGCCGAACTCCACCACCTGCGGGCAGATGCGGGCGATGAAGCGGCCGTCCGAGGTGCCGCCGGTGGTGGACAGCGTAGGCGTCACGCCGGTTTCGGCCTGGATCGCGCCGACCAGCGCCTGGCTCAGGCTGCCCGGCGTCGTCAGGAAGGTGTCGCCGCCCAGCGTCCAGTCGAGCGTGTAGTCCAGGCCGTGGCGGTCCAGCACCTCGTGCAGGCGGGCCTTCAGCGAATCGGGCGTCGATTCATTGCTGAAGCGGAAGTTGAACTGCAGCTCCAGCTCGCCGGGGATCACGTTGCCGGCGCCGGTGCCGGCACGGATGTTCGACATCTGCCAGCTGGTGGGCGGGAAGAAGGCGTTGCCCTCGTCCCAGCGCATCGCCACCAGCTCGGCCAGCGCCGGCGCCAGCTGGTGGATCGGGTTGCGCGCCAGCTGCGGATAGGCGATGTGCCCCTGGATGCCCTTGACCTGCAGCCGGCCCGACAACGTGCCGCGGCGGCCGTTCTTGATCATGTCGCCCAGCTGCTCCACCGAAGTGGGCTCGCCGACGATGCAGGCATCCAGCCGCTGGCCGCGCTGCTGCAGCAGTTCGACCAGCCGCACCGTGCCGTCCACCGAGGGGCCTTCCTCGTCGCTGGTGATCAGCAGCGCGATGCCGCCGGCATGGTCGGGATGCGCAGTGACGAACTCCTCCGCCGCCACCACGAAGCAGGCGATCGAGGTCTTCATGTCGGCCGCGCCGCGGCCGAACAGCAGGCCGTCGCGATGCGTGGGCACGAAGGGGTCGCTGGACCACTTCTCCAGCGGGCCGGTGGGCACCACGTCGGTGTGGCCGGCAAAGGCCAGCACCGGGCCCGGCCGCGCGCCCTGGCGCAGCGCCCACAGGTTGGTCACGCGGAAGTGCTCCGGGCCGGCCACCAGCGTCTCGCAGGCAAAGCCCAGCGGCGCCAGCCGCTCGGTCAGCAAGCCCTGGCAGCCGCCGTCCTGCGGCGTGACGCTGGGGCGGGCGATCAGCGCCTCGGTCAGGCGCAGCGCGTTCATCGCGCGCCGAGCGGCATGGCCCGCGAATCGGCCGGCACCACGTCGAGCGTGATGTCGGTGAAGGTGGCGCCGTCGTGCTCTTCCTTCGGCGCGATGGCCTTCGACACCGGCCCGGTGTCGTTGTGCAGCCGCCAGATCAGGTTGGTGGGCGAATCGGCATAGGCCATGCCTTCGTCGCGCGACACCACGCCTTCGGTGATCAGCCGGGCGATGTCGGCCTCGAAGCTCTGCGAGCCCTCGGCGAGCGATTTCTCCAGCGCCTCTTTCACGCCGGCGATGTCGCCCTTCTCGATCATCTCGGCCACCAGCACGGTGTTCAGCAGGATCTCCACCGCCGCGACGCGGCCGCCGGCGTTGGCACGCAGCAGCCGCTGCGAGATCACCGCGCGCAGGCCGGCCGCCAGGTCGGACAGCAGCGCCGGCCGCGATTCGGGCGTGTAGAAGGACAGGATGCGGCCCAGCGCGTGGTAGCTGTTGTTGGCATGCAGCGTGGCCAGCACCAGATGGCCCGACAGCGCGTAGGAGATGGCCGAGGTCATCGTCTCGCGGTCGCGGATCTCGCCGATCAGGATGCAGTCCGGCGCCTGGCGCAGCGCGTTCTTCAGCGCGATCTGCAGCGTCTCGCAGTCACGACCGACCTCGCGCTGGTTGACCACCGACTTCTTGTTGCTGAACAGGAATTCGATCGGGTCCTCGATGGTGAGGATGTGGCCGGTGGACTGCTGGTTGCGCCATTCCAGCATCGACGCCAGCGTGGTGCTCTTGCCGGTACCGGTGGCGCCCACCATCAGGATCAGGCCGCGCTTTTCCAGCACCAGCGTCGACAGCATCGCCGGCAGGCCCAGCGAATCGAGCGGCGGGATGTCGAAGGGGATACAGCGGAACACCGCGGCCATCGTGCCGCGCTGGCGGAAGGCCGACAGTCGGAAACTGCCGATGCCCGACAGGCCCACCGACATGTTCAGCTCGCCGGTGTCGTCGAACTCCTCGAACTGCTGCGGCGTCAGCAGCTCGCCCAGCAGCTGGCGGATCTGCGGTGGCGACAGCACCTGGTCGGACAGCTGCAGGATCTGGCCGTTGATGCGGATCAGGATCGGCGTGTTCGCCGACAGGTAGACATCCGAGGCGCCCCGGTCGGCCATCAGCCGGAGCACCTTTTCCATGTTGCCTGCACTCATCCGCGGGTTCCTTCGGTGGTTCGCCGCTTGCCGGCGCGGGCGCTATGGCCCGCTCAGGCGCGCAGCAGTTCGTTGATGCTGGTCTTGGCGCGGGTCGACGCGGTGACCCGCTTGACGATGACCGCGCAGTACAGGCTGTGGCTGCCGTCGGCGGCCGGCAGCGAGCCGCTGACCACCACCGAGCCGGCCGGCACGCGGCCGTAGTGCACCTCGCCTGTGGCGCGGTCGTAGATCTTGGTGCTCTGGCCGATGAACACGCCCATGCTGATGACCGAGTTCTCCTCGACGATCACGCCTTCGACCACCTCGGAGCGCGCGCCGATGAAGCAGTTGTCCTCGATGATGGTCGGGTTGGCCTGCAGCGGCTCGAGCACGCCGCCGATGCCCACGCCGCCGGACAGGTGCACGTTCTTGCCGATCTGCGCGCAGCTGCCCACGGTGGCCCAGGTGTCGACCATGGTGCCTTCGTCGACATAGGCGCCGATGTTCACGTAGCTGGGCATCAGCACCACGTTCTTCGCGACATAGCTGCCGCGCCGCGCCACCGCCGGCGGCACCACGCGCACGCCGGTGGCGCGCATGGCCTCTTCGTCCAGATGGGCGAACTTGGTCGGCACCTTGTCGAAGAAGCCCAGGTCGCCGGCGCGCATGGTCTTGTTGTCGTTGAGGCGGAAGCTCAGCAGCACCGCCTTCTTGACCCACTGGTTCACCGTCCACTGGCCGACGCCCTGGCGCTCGGCCACGCGGATGCGGCCGGCGTTCAGGTCGGCGATGACGGCGTCGACCGCCTGGGCAACCTCGGGAGCCGAGGCAGCGTTGATCTGCGCACGGTCTTCCCAGGCGCGTTCGATCAGGTCCTGATGGGGGTGGGTCATGGTTGTGGGCGGTAGGAGAGGGTGAACTGGCGGATGCGGCGCGCGGCCTCGACACACTCGTCGGTGGGCGCCACCAGCGCCATGCGGATGCGTCCCGCCCCGGGGTTGAGCCCATGCGCCTCGCGCGCCAGCAGGCTGCCCGGAAGGACAGTCACATTGTATTGAGCCAGCAATTGCATCGCGTACCCGACATCGTCGCCCCCCGGCACCGCCGCCCACAGGTAAAAGCCGGCGTCGGGAAGGCGCACCTCCAGGACATCGGCCAAAAGCGGCATGACCTGAGCGAACTTGCTGCGATAGAAGTCCCGATTTTCCCGGACATGGGCTTCGTCACCCCAGGCGGCGATGCTGGCACGCTGCACCAGCGGGCTCATCGCGCTGCCGTGGTAGGTGCGGTACAGCAGGAAGGCCTTCATCAGCCGGGCATCGCCGGCCACGAAGCCGGCGCGCAGCCCGGGCACGTTGGAGCGCTTGGACAGGCTGGTGAAGGCCACCAGGTTGCGGAAATCGTCACGGCCCAGTGCCTTGGCGGCCTGCAGCCCGCCCAGCGGCGGCTCGTCGCGGAAGTAGATCTCCGAGTAACACTCGTCACTGGCGATGACGAAGCCATGTCGGTCGCTCAGCTCGAACAGCCTCTGCCATTCGTCCAGCGGCATCACCGCGCCGGTGGGGTTGCCCGGCGAGCAGACGTAGAGCAGCTGCGTGCGCGCCCAGGTGGCAGCATCGATCTGGCCCCAGTCGGCGGCAAAGTTGCGCGCCGGGTCGCTGTTGGCGAAGGCGGTCTGCGCGCCGGCCAGCAGCGCCGCGCCTTCGTAGATCTGATAGAACGGGTTCGGGCAGACCACGGTGGCGCCCGGCCGGGTGGGGTCGATCAGCACCTGGGCCAGCGCGAACAGCGCCTCGCGCGAGCCGTTCACCGGCAGCGTCTGGGTGTGCGGGTCCACCGTCACGCCGTAGCGCCGATGCAGCCAGCCGGCAAAGGCCTCGCGCAGCGCTGGGGTGCCGGCAGTGGCCGGGTAACTGGACAGGCCCGGCAATGCGGCCACGAGTGCTTCTTCCACCAGGGCCGGCGTCGCGTGGCGCGGCTCGCCGATGCCCAGGCTGATCGGGCTGTAGGCGGCGGCCGGCACGATGCCGGCAGACAGCTCGCGCAGGCGCTCGAAGGGGTAGGGGTGCAGTCGGGACAGCAGCGGATTCATCGGCCGATTATCCCGGAGGCCGCCTGCGCGGCGGCGGCTACTGGCGGGCCTGCAGGTCGGGCACCAGCACGGTGCAGACGATGCCGGTGCGGCCGTTCTCGCGCCACTGCACGTCGCCGCCCAGCAGCTTGACGCGCTTGCGCACGCCGCCCAGGCCCAGCCCGTGCGACCAGCTCTGTGGATCACGGCCGATGCCGTCGTCGGCCAGCGACAGGCGCAGCCGGCCGGCCTCCAGCGTGGCCGTCACTTCCAGGTGGGTGGCGCAGGAATGCTGGATCACGTTGCTGACCAGTTCGCGCAGCACCCGCGTCAGCGCTGACCACTGCACCACGCCCAGCACCGGGTCGCGGTCGCAGCTGAAGGTCCAGCTCAGCTCGATCTGCGCCGCCGACAGGCGCTGGCCGATGTCGGTCTTCCATTCGGCGGCGGCATGCGACAGCGGCTGGTCGCCGCTGGCCAGGCCGCGGGTCAGCGTCTTCAGGTCCTTCAGTGTGTGCCGGATGTAGTCTTCCATCTCCGGCGTCTGGGCCTTGTACATCAGCGTCAGCAGGCGGGCACCGATGTCGTCGTGCAGGTCGGCCGCGATGCGCGCGCGTTCCTCGCTGCGGCCGCGCTCCACGGCCTTGTCGTAGGCCACGGCACGGCGCAGCTGCTCGACGACGCGGTCGGTCAGCCGGGCGTCGTCGCGCGAGAACATGCGCTTGCCGCGCTCGGCGAAGCGCAGCACGATCGAGCCCGCGCCTGGCCGGCCCTGGGTCGCATCGATGGTGGGCAGCGGCACCAGCAGCGCCGAACCCTCGCCGAGCACGCGCGACCGGCTGGAGGGGCGGTCCAGCGTCTGCACCTGCAGCGGCTCGAACAGGTCGCGCAGCAGGCGCGTCAGCAACTCGGCGCTGTCGCGCGGCCGCGCCTCCACCTCGCGCAGCACGCGGTACAGCCGCTCGAACATGCGGTCGGCGCCCGGCGCATGCTGGCCGCGCATCGGCTGAAGCAGCCAGCGTCGTGTGCCGGCGTAGGCGGCCAGCGCGACGAACACCGACAGCGCCAGCGAGGCGAACACACCGATGGCAAAGCTGGCGACGAACAGCACGTTCAGCGAGGCCGCCACCGTGCTGGTGCCGGCCAGCAGCGCCAGCTCGCGCATCAGCGGCTGCACGCGCGAGAACATCGGCAGCAGCAGGATCAGCGCGGCCAGGAACAGATACCAGATCACCGAGCTGAGCGCGGCGTCGTTCTGTGCGATGTCGGCGTGGCCGGTGGCGACCGCCAGCGCGGCGGTCAGCAGCAGCAGCGTGGCGGTGGCGGCCACCGCCAGGCGGCGCATCAGCAGCGCGAAGGGGTTGGGCTCCAGCCGGTAGGCCCAGGTCATCAGGCCGATGGTGAGCAGCCCGCAGCCCAGCATGGCCGCCTGCGTCCACCACCAGGCGTTTGGCAGTGCCTGTTGCTGCACCGCCCACGCCAGCCCGGCGCAGGCGGCCCAGGTGGCCGCGGCGATCCACGGGCCGCCGGGCAGGCGCAGCGGCTGCAGGGTGGCCAGGTGCACCAGCGCGGCGGCGCTGCACAGGTCGAGTGCCGTGGGCAATGCCTGGCCCTGCAAGGCCAGAGAGCTGGGCAGGCCCATGCCAGGCAGCGTCTCCAGGGCGATGACCAGCAAGTTGCAGGCTTGACTGAGGCTGATCACCGCGTAGGGCACGTTGTGCCAGCGTGCGTGGGCGCGAAGCACCGCGGCGGTGACCAGCACCAGCGCTGCCGAACCGGCGCACAGCAGCCAGTAGAACAGTCCCAGGCCGCGCAGGCCGCGCGCCATCGGCTGCAAGCTCACCTGCCGGTCGCCGGCGAAGTGCAGCACCACGCGGTCCTGGTTCAGCAGCGCCGCCAGGCGCTGTCTCTGCGCCAGTTGCTGCAGGCGCGTGGCGTCGTCGACGGTCCAGCGGGGCGTGCGGTGCAGCAGCGCCGCATCGACGCTCAGGCTGCTGCCATCGTCACCGGTGATGCGCAGCAGGGGTGCGCCCACCAGGCCGCGCAATGCCGGCAACGGGCTGGATGCCAGCGTCACCACCCCTGTGGGCTCCACGCGCCAGCGGGCATCGAGGAAGCGCTCCTGCGCGGTGCGCCAGGTCAGCAGCAGCAGCGCCGATGCGATGCACAGGGACAGCAGCGCCCAGTCGCGAGGGCGCATCCGCCCTCGCAAGCCGCGCCGGGGTGCGGGCGGCGGCAGCAAGGCGATGTCGGCATCGAAGCTGCTGTCCATCGCCAGGCTGCCCATGGCCGAAGCACCTGCCGGCCCGGCGCGCTGTTCGGTGGGGTAGCGCGGATCCATCGGCGCCCCGCGCGGGCCTCAGGCGGGGCGCCGCCGCCCGCTCATACCAGGCCTTGCTTGCTGGCCAGCACCGCGGCTTCGGCGCGGCTGGAGACGTTGAGCTTCTTGTAGATCGACTTGATGTGGTCGTTGACGGTGAACCACTTGATGCCCATCAGCGAAGCGATCTCCTTAATGGTGAAGCCCTTGCTCAGATAGGTGAGCACCTCGCTCTCGCGCGGGGTCAGGCGCTCGTGGTCCAGCGGCTTCTCGATCGGCACCGGCCGGCTGGTCTGCAGGCTGCTGGCCGAATTGAAGCCCGAGTCGGACAGGGCGGCCTCGGCGCTGCCGGCCGGACGGAAATGTGTCAGCAGACGGCGCGCGATGGCCGGCGACAGTGGCGGCTGGCCGCGCACGATCTTCTGCAGTTCCTCGACCAGCACCTCGAAGCGGTCTTCCTTCAGCAGGTAGCCGTCGGCGCCGCACTGCAGCGCGGGGAACAGGTGGTCGTCGTCGGAGTAGAGCGTGGTGACGATCTTGGTGGCCGGGTACTGCGAGAGTTCGGCCAGCAGTTCCATGCCATTGCCGTCGGGCAACTCCAGGTCCACCAGCATCAGCTTGAACGGATCGGTGCCGTGGATGCCCTGGGCGCCACCGGTCAGGTTGATCTGCCGGCGCGCGGATTCCAGGTCACCTGCCTCGGTGATGGCGATCACGTCGCTGAAGCTGTCGCGCACGACGCGGCACAGGAAGCTGCGCGCGACCGGGTTGTCTTCGACGATCAGCACCTTGACGGGCATCGGGCCACTCCTTGGACGAGCCGGGTCATGCTATCGCAGATGGGATGTGACCGACCGTGTCAATCATTGACCATCAGCACCTTGCCCTGCACCTGGCGCGTGGCCATGCGAGCGTACGCGGCCGGCAACTCGCGCATCGGCAGGCGCAGGTCGATGGCAGGCTTGACCTTGCCTTCGGCGTACCAGCGGGCCAGTTCGGCCATGCCGCGCGCGCTGTTCTGCGGCTCGCGTCGCACGAAGTCGCCCCAGAACACGCCGACGATCGACGCGCCCTTCAGCAGCGCCAGGTTCAGCGGCAGCGAAGGAATGCCGCCTTGGGCGAAGCCGATCACCAGGTAGCGGCCGCGCCAGGCGATCGAGCGGAACACCGGCTCCGCCAGGTCGCCGCCCACCGGGTCGTAGACCACGTCGGGCCCCTTGCCGCCGGTCAGTTCCTTCAGCGTCTCGCGCACGTTCTGCGTGGCGTAGTTCAGCGTGGCATCGGCGCCCAGCGTGCGGCAGAAAGCGCACTTCTCGTCGCTGGAGGCGGCGGCGATCACCTTGGCGCCAGCGGCCTTGGCGATCTGGATGGCCGAGGTGCCCACGCCGCCGGCCGCACCGAGCACCAGCACCGTCTCGCCGGGCTTCAGTTCGGCGCGGTCGATCAGTGCGTGGTGCGAGGTGCCGTAGGTCAGCGCGAAGGCAGCCGCGTCCTCCAGCTTGAAGCCCGGCGGTAGCGGCAGCACGCGCGCGGCCTCGGCAATGCCGTGCGTGGCGAAGCCGCCGGTGGAGCCCATCGCAGCCACCGCATCGCCGACCTTCAGGTGGGTGACGCCGGCGCCGACCGCCTCCACCGTGCCGGAGAACTCCGAGCCGGGCACGAAGGGCAGGGCGGGCTTGAACTGGTACTTGCCCTGCACGATCAGGATGTCGGGAAAGTTCAGGCTGGCGGCGCGGATGGCGATGCGCACTTCGCCCGGGCCCGGTTCGGGCGTGGGCAGCTCTTTCCATTGCAGGCCCTCGGGGCCGCTCAGCGTTTCGCACAACCAGGCTTGCATCGTTCAGTCTCCTCCGGATGAAGCCAGGATGATAGGCAACTCGGCTGCCTACAATGCGGCGATGCGCATCCTGATCGCCAATGACGATGGTTACCTGGCCCCCGGTCTGCACGCCCTGGTACGCGCCTGCGCCGGCCTGGGCGAAATCGACGTGGTGGCTCCCGAGCAGAACGCCAGCGGCACCTCCAACGCGCTGACGCTGAACCGCCCGCTATCGGTCTTTGAGGCCAGCGGCGAGGCAGTCAAGGGCTTCCGCGTCGTCAACGGCACGCCGTCCGACTGCGTGCACATCGCCTTGACGGGTCTGCTGCCGCATCGCCCCGATCTGGTGCTTTCGGGCATCAACAACGGTGCCAACATGGGGGATGACACGCTCTATTCGGGCACCGTGGCGGCGGCGATGGAAGGCTATCTGTTCGGCATCCCTGCCATCGCGTTCTCGCAGGTGCACAAGGGCTGGGGCGAGCTCGACGCAGCGGCCGCGGCCGCTCGCGCCTTGATCGACCGCGTGCTGGCTGGCGGCATGCCCGCCGGCCCCTGGCTTCTGAACGTCAACATCCCCAACGTGCCCGACGCCATGACGCGGCCGCGGCGCATCACCCGGCTGGGCCGGCGCCATGCCAGCCAGCCGGTGATCCGCCAGACCAACCCGCGCGGCGAGCCCATCTACTGGATCGGCCCGGCCGGCGACGCGCGCGATGCAGGCGAGGGCACCGACTTCCACGCCACGGCACAGGGCTGCGTTTCGGTGACACCTCTGCAGGTCGACCTGAGCGACCACGCGTCGATGGGCCGCTGGTCGGCGCTGGCATGAGCATGACGCGCGGCGGCCTGGCGCGGCCATGAACGACAAGCCCGCGCGGCGTTTTCCGGCGGCCCTGCCGCAGTCCACTCCGGCGCCCAAGACCTTGCGCCCGCAGGCGCCGCTGCAGCACGCCGCGCGCGATGCCGCGCAGCAGCACCGGCCCAGTGGCATCGGCCTAGATTCCGCCGCGGTGCGGCTGGCGCTGGTGCAGCGTTTGCGCGCCGAGTTCCACTGCCACGAGGCGGTGTGCCAGGCCATGCGCGAGGTTCAGCGCCACCTGTTCGTCGACAGTGCGCTGGCCACCCAGGCCTACGAGGACACCAGCCTGCCGATCGGCCTGGGGCAGACCATCTCCAAGCCCTCGGTGGTGGCGCGCATGCTGAGCCTGCTGCACGAAGGCGCTTCGGCGCGGCGTACCGGCAGCCTGGGCCGTGTGCTGGAGATCGGCACCGGCTGCGGCTACCAGACGGCACTGCTGGCGCGCATGGCGCAGCGCGTGCTGTCGGTCGAGCGGTTGAAGCCACTGCATGACAAGGCCCGTGCCAACCTCGGTGAGCAGCGTGCCTCGCATATCCGGCTGGTCTATGGCGATGGCCGGCTGGGCCATCCGCCGAACGCGCCCTACGACAGCATCATTGCTGCAGCAGGCGGCCATGACCTGCCCGAAGCCTGGTTGCAGCAGTTGGCCGACGGCGGCCGCCTGGTGGCGCCGATGCAGGCGGCACAGGGCCGCGGCCAGGCGCTGCTGGTGGTCGACCGGCAGGGCGACGACTACCGCCGCACGCTGCACGAGGCGGTGCACTTCGTGCCCTTAAAATCCGGCATCGAATAGGGAGAGAACCCACGCATGCGTCTGCGACTTGAAGGCCGCCTCGGCCTGTTGCTGGTGGCGGGTGCGCTGGTGGTGCTGGCAGGCTGCAGTGCACCGGCCCGCAAGGCGCCGGTGGAAGAACGCTCGGTTGCCCCACGC
>JAFLDH010000115.1 GCA_017302505.1 Burkholderiales bacterium | reverse complement strand
CGCTGCCACAGGGGCCGGCGGCTTGGGCAGCAGCGTGCTGCGCTGCACCTCCTTGGGGCTGGCCACGATCTTCGGCTGCCCGGCCTGGGCGTGCGGCGGCGGCGTGGCGGTCCGGGTGATCAGCGTGGTGCTGGCCCCCGGCCGAGCCTGCACGACGGTGGGGGCCACCACCTTGGGCAACGGCGGCGCCGCGTTGGCGGTGGCCACACGGCTCTTGGCCGCAGGCACGGCGTCGTCCGGCAGCAGAGCGCCTGCGACCGGCTGGCGCACCGTGGCCGGCTGGGCCTTCGGAACCGTGGTGGCACTGCGTGCCAGCGCGCGGCGTTCATCGGCGGGCAACGCCATGTACGCGTCCCAGCGCGCCTGCCGTTCCTGCGGGCTGATCTGACGGGCCTCCTGGAACTGCACGCGGGCCCGCCCGCGCTCCTCGGGCGTCATGCGTGCCCATTCGCGCATGCGGTCCTGGATGCGCTGGCGCTCCTCCGGCTGCATCGATGGCATGCGAGCGGCGATCTCCAGCCATTTCTGCTGGCGTGTGGCGTCGATGTCCGGCCAGTCGCGGCGCAGTGGCGCCAGCACCTGCTGCTGCTGCGCCGTCAGTGACGACCACGCGCCGCCGCCTGCTGCGGCCGGCCGGGTGGCCGACGGCTGCGCCGGTTGCGCGTGCGAAGACATCGGGACCATGGCGGACAGGGCCACGGCCAGCCCGACCGAGGCCCAAGACGCGGCTCGGACAGGTTGCGACGGCGATGCAGACCGGCCGATCACCGTTCAGGCTGCTTCAGGAAGGCGACGAAGCCGGGGTCGCCGTAGGCCTCGGGGGGCAGATCGTCGGCCAGCAATGCGGCATCGACCTCTGCAGCGGCATGAATGTCTTCGCGAAGATGCAGTTGCTGAATCAACAACAACCCCGCCACCAATAACAGCAGCGGCAGCGCGGAGGCCAGCCGCAGCCACCACGATGGTGGGGGCGCCAGGGCCAGGCTGCCTGGCCCGGCAGCAACCGCGACAGGCACCGGCGACAGCTCACGCAGGCCGCGGGCGCGCGCGACGGCCTGCTCGCGGGCCACGCGAAGACGCTCGGTCAGGTCGTGAGGCAACTCTTCGGAGGCCTGGCTCAGCCGGGAGGCCACGCGCAGGCCGAAGCGCGCCTGCAACGCGTCAAGCTCTGCCTTGTAGTGCTGCCTCGTTCCCATCATGGCTTCAACCCCTTGGCTGCCAACGCTTTGGCCAGTGCATGCACTGCCCTGGAACAGTGCGTTTTCACACTGCCCTCAGTGCAGCCCATGACCATGGCGGTCTCCGCGGTATCCAACTCCTCCCAGTAACGCAGCAGGAAGGCCTCGCGTTGACGGGCGGGCAGGGCCGCGACCTCGTTCTCGATCAGGGCCAGCGTCTGCCCGCGAGACAAGCTGTCGTCGGGCTCCGGCGCAGAACTGCCGGGGTCGGCGGCTTCCAGCGCTTCCAGCAGGTCCATGTCGCCGTCCTCACCGCCCGCATCCAGCTCCGAGAAATTCCGCACCACGGCCTGACGCACCTTCTGCCGGCGGAACCAGTCCATCGTGGCATTCGACAGGATGCGGCCGAAGATCAGCGGCAGTTCAGCCGCGGGCCTGTCGGCGTATTTCTCGGCCAGTCGGATCATCGCGTCCTGCACGATGTCGAGTGCAGCGTCCTCGTCGCGTACGGCATAGGCGGTGCGCTTGAAGGCCCGCTTCTCGGTACTCTTGAGGAACTCGGCCAGTTCTTGTTCGGTCGCCAAGGGCTTGGAATGGCCCGACGCGCTGCGGTGCACAGCGGCGCGATTATCGCATCCAGGTGCCGAACGGCAGGCGCGGGCAGGGCAGCACACCGGGCGGTGGCATAATCCGCGGTTCGCACGATGAGCTCCCCGGCCGGGAGCCCGGTGGCCCACCAGGGCATCGGAGATCCGGCCAAGAAGCTGTCCGATTCCGCCTCACGAGGGCGCGAGGAGGGACACCAACGGTTTTTCGTCCTCGAAAATCGCAAAGGGTCAGACAATGGACATTTCCCCCGCGGAACTCAAGCGCGCCGCCTCGGCGCAACCCCCCTCCAGCACCCCCGAAGAGCTGAACGGCTCGGACATACTGGTCCGCTGCCTGCAGGCCGAGCAGGTCAAGTACCTCTGGGGCTACCCCGGCGGCGCCGTTCTGTACATCTACGACGCGCTGTACAAGCAGGAATCGATCCAGCACATCCTGGTGCGCCACGAGCAGGCTGCCGTGCACGCCGCCGACGGCTACGCCCGCGCAACCGGCGAGGTCGGCGTCGCACTGGTCACCTCCGGCCCGGGCGTGACCAATGCCGTCACCGGCATCGCCACGGCGTACATGGATTCGATCCCGATGGTCATCGTCACCGGCCAGGTGCCGACGCCGGCGATCGGCCTGGACGCGTTCCAGGAATGCGACACCGTCGGCATCACCCGCCCGATCGTCAAGCACAACTTCCTGGTGAAGGACGTGCGCGACCTGGCCGCCACGATGAAGAAGGCCTTCCACCTGGCGCGCACCGGCCGCCCGGGGCCTGTGGTGGTGGACATCCCGAAGGACGTGTCGCTGAAGACCACCGCCTTCCACTACCCCGAGCGCATCGAGATGCGCTCGTACAACCCGGTCAAGAAGGGCCACGGCGGGCAGATCCGCAAGGCGGTGCAGCTGCTGCTGGGCGCCAAGCGTCCCTACATCTACACCGGTGGCGGCGTGATCCTGGGCAATGCCTCGAACGAGCTGCGCCAGCTGATCGACCTGCTGGGCTACCCCTGCACCAACACGCTGATGGGCCTGGGCGCGGTACCGGCCAGCGACCCGCGCTTCCTGGGCATGCTGGGCATGCACGGCACCTACGAGGCCAACATGACCATGCAGCACTGCGACGTGCTGCTGGCCGTGGGCGCGCGCTTCGATGACCGGGTGATCGGCAACCCGAAGCATTTCGCGTCGGTGGAGCGCAAGATCATCCACATCGACATCGACCCTTCGTCGATCTCGAAGCGGGTGCGCGTCGACATCCCGATCGTCGGTGACGTGAAGGACGTGCTGCAGGAACTGATCACGCAGATCCGCGAGGCGCAGAGCAAGCCGGACGCCGCGGCGCTGTCGGCGTGGTGGAACCAGGTCGGCGAATGGCGGCAGCGCGACTGCCTGGCCTTCAAGCCCAGCAACGAGGTCATCAAGCCGCAGTACGTGGTGAAGAAGCTCTGCGAGCTGACCAAGGGCCGCGACACCTACATCACGTCCGACGTCGGCCAGCACCAGATGTGGGCCGCGCAGTACTACGGTTTCGAGGAGCCGCGCCGCTGGATCAATTCCGGAGGCCTGGGGACCATGGGCGTTGGCCTGCCCTATGCGATGGGCATCAAGCTGGCCAAGCCCGACTCGGACGTGTTCTGCATCACCGGCGAGGGCTCGATCCAGATGTGCCTGCAGGAGCTGTCCACCTGCAAGCAGTACGACACGCCGGTGAAGATCGTCTCGCTGAACAACCGCTACCTGGGCATGGTGCGGCAGTGGCAGCAGCTGGACTACGGCGGCCGTTATTCGCACAGCTACATGGACGCGCTGCCCGATTTCGTCAAGCTGGCCGAGGCCTATGGCCACGTCGGCATGCTGATCGAGAAGCCGTCCGACGTGGAGCCGGCGCTGCGCGAGGCCATGCGGCTGAAGGACCGCACCGTGTTCCTGGACATTCGCACCGATCCCACCGAGAACGTCTGGCCGATGGTGCAGGCCGGCAAGGGCATCACCGAGATGCTGCTGGGGTCCGAAGACCTGTAAGGCGGCGCGCCGTTCGGCTGCAGGCTGGCGTTACCGCGCCGGCCGCGACGGCCCGGCGGCGCACCGCGGTACAGCTTCGGCGGGCGCATCCTTTTTCTCAACTCGCAACGCGTGGCCAAGCGCCGGCAGCCCACAGGCTGCCGGCCGTGAAGAGCGCGCAGGACGAAGATCATGAAACACATCATTGCCGTGCTGCTGGAAAACGAACCCGGCGCACTGTCCCGCGTCGTCGCGCTGTTCTCGGCGCGCGGCTACAACATCGAGAGCCTGACCGTGGCGCCCACCGAGGACGCGTCGCTGTCGCGCATGACCATCGTCACCACCGGCAGCGACGAGGTGCTGGAGCAGATCACCAAGCACCTGAACCGGCTGATCGAGGTGGTCAAGGTGGTCGACCTGACCGAAGGCCCCTACACCGAGCGAGAGCTGATGCTGATCAAGGTGCGCGCGGTGGGCAAGGAGCGCGACGAGATGAAGCGCATGGCCGACATCTTCCGCGGCCGCATCGTCGACGTCACCGACAAGAGCTACACGATGGAACTCACCGGCGACAGCGGCAAGCTGGACGCCTTCCTCGAGGCCATCGACCGCGCCGCCATCCTGGAGACGGTGCGCACCGGCGCCTGCGGCATCGGCCGCGGCGAGCGGATCCTCAGGGTCTGACCCACAACTTTTCACACGGAGAACAGCATGAAGGTCTATTACGACAAGGACGCCGACCTGAGCCTGATCAAGGGCAAGAAGGTCACGATCGTGGGCTACGGCTCGCAGGGCCACGCCCACGCGCAGAACCTCAGCGACAGCGGCGTCAAGGTGACGGTCGGCCTGCGCAAGGGCGGGGCTTCGTGGTCCAAGGTCGAGAAGGCCGGCCTGCAGGTGGCCGAGGTGGGCGAGGCCGTCAAGGGCGCCGACGTGGTGATGATGCTGCTGCCGGACGAGCAGATCGCCGCGGTCTACAGCAAGGATGTCGAGCCGAACATCCGCGAAGGCGCTTCGCTGGCCTTCGCCCACGGCTTCAACGTGCACTTCGGCCAGGTCGTGCCGCGTGCCGACCTCGACGTGTGGATGGTGGCGCCGAAGGCGCCGGGCCACACCGTGCGCGACACCTATAGCCGCGGTGGCGGCGTGCCGCACCTGATTGCCGTGCATGCCGACAAGAGCGGCAAGGCGCGCGACCTGGCGCTCAGCTATGCCGCGGCCAACGGCGGCGGCAAGGCCGGCATCATCGAGACCAACTTCCGCGAAGAGACCGAGACCGACCTGTTCGGCGAGCAGGCGGTGCTGTGCGGCGGCACGGTGGAGCTGATCAAGGCCGGCTACGAGACGCTGGTCGAGGCCGGCTACGCGCCCGAGATGGCCTATTTCGAGTGCCTGCACGAGCTGAAGCTGATCGTCGATCTGATCTATGAAGGCGGCATCGCCAACATGAACTACTCGATCAGCAACAACGCCGAGTACGGCGAGTACGTCACCGGGCCGAAGATCATCAACGCCGAAAGCAAGCGGGTGATGAAGCAGGTGCTGGCCGACATCCAGAGCGGCGAGTACGCCAAGAGCTTCATCCTGGAGAACCGCGCCGGCGCGCCCACGCTGCTGAGCCGCCGCCGCCTGATGGCCGAGCACTCGATCGAGGTGGTCGGCGAGAAGCTGCGCGCGATGATGCCGTGGATCAAGGCCAACAAGCTGGTCGACAAGAGCCGCAACTGAAGACCGGGCCGCAAGCGGCCTGGCCTGGTGCGCGATGAAGCAGGAACCGGGTTCGACCTTGGAGCCGGCGCTGGACGCCGAGATGCCCCCGCGGCCGCGCCGCCGGGGCATCTACGTGCTGCCCAACATGATCACGCTGGCCGCGCTGTTCGGCGGCTTCTACGCGATCGTGATGGCGATGAACGGCCGCTTCGAGAACGCGGTGATCGGCGTGTTCTGCGCGATGGTGCTGGACAGCCTGGACGGCCGCGTCGCGCGCATGACCAATACGCAGAGCGCCTTCGGCGAGCAGATGGACAGCCTGTCGGACATGGTCAGCTTCGGCGCGGCGCCGGCGCTGATCGTCTACGAGTGGGCGCTGAAGGGCATGGGCAAGCTCGGCTGGGTCGCGGCCTTCGTCTACTGCGCGTCGGCGGCGCTGCGCCTGGCGCGCTTCAACACCAACATCGGGGTGGTCGACAAGCGCTACTTCCAGGGGCTGCCCAGCCCGGCTGCCGCGGCGCTGGTCACCGGCTTCATCTGGGTGATGGACGACGCCGGCTTCAAGGGCGTCTCGAAGATCGACTGGCTGGCCTGGGGCGCGATGGCGGTGACGCTGTATGCCGGGCTGACGATGGTCACCAACGTGCCCTTCTACAGCTTCAAGGACCTAGGGCAGCGCCGTTCGGTGCCCTTCATCGTGCTGGTGCTGATCGCGCTCGGCATCGCGGCAGTGAACCTGCATCCGCCGGCGGTGCTGTTCGGCGCCTTCTGCCTGTACGGCCTCTCGGGTTACGTGGTCTACGCCTGGCGCAAGACCAAGGGCAAGCCGGTGAGCGTGATCGCGATCTCCACCGACGAACCCGACGAGCGTGGCCTGCACTGAGCGTGCTACCATCTGCGCCAAGATGTTCAGCCGCACCGCTTTTTCGCTACTGCTTCTAGGAGTGCCCCGGGCGCGCTGATCAGCCACATCCATCGCATTTCCCAGATCAACGGCCCGTCAGCTCACGCAACGGGCCGTTTTTCTTTGTCCTGAAGTTGCGTGCGGCACCCACCCCAACGAGGTTCGACCATGACGATGCTCTCCCGACCTGCCGACAAGTACCGATCCTTCGCACCGGTGCGCCTGGCCGATCGCCGCTGGCCCGACGCGGTGCTGGACCGGCCGCCGCTGTGGTGCAGCGTGGACCTGCGCGACGGCAACCAGGCGCTGATCGAGCCGATGGACCCGGCGCGCAAACTGCGCATGTTCGAGATGCTGGTGCGCATCGGCTTCAAGGAGATCGAGGTCGGCTTCCCTTCGGCCTCGCAGGCGGACTTCGACTTCGTGCGGCTGTTGATCGAGCAGAGGCTGATCCCCGACGACGTCACCATCCAGGTGCTGACGCAGGCGCGAGAAGAGCTGATCCAGCGCACCTTCGAGGCGCTGGTCGGCGCGCCGCGCGCCATCGTGCACCTGTACAACGCCACCGCGCCGGTGATGCGCCGTGTGGTGCTGGGGCTGGGCGAAGACGGCATCGTCGACCTGGCGGTGCGCCATGCGCGCATGCTGCAGACGCTGGCCGCGCGGCAGCCAGGCACGCACTGGACCTTCCAGTACTCGCCGGAGATGTTCTCGGGCACCGAGCTGGCCTTCAGCAAGCGCGTGGTCGATGCGGTCACTGCGGTGTGGCAGCCGACGCCCGAAACCAAGTGCATCATCAATCTGCCGTCGACGGTGGAGCACAGCACGCCGAACATCTTTGCCGACATGGTAGAGTGGATGCACCGCCACCTGGAGCGGCGCGATGCGATCGTGCTGTCGGTGCATCCGCACAACGACCGCGGCACCGGCACGGCAGCCGGCGAATTCGCGCTGATGGCCGGCGCCGACCGCATCGAAGGCTGCCTGTTCGGCAACGGCGAACGCACCGGCAACGTCGATGTCGTCAACATCGCGCTGAACCTCTACACCCAGGGCGTGGCGCCGGGGCTGGACTTCTCGAACATCGACGAGATCCGCGCCTGCGTCGAGCACTGCAACCAGCTGCCGGTGCACCCGCGCCACCCGTACGTCGGCGAGCTGGTCTACACCTCGTTCTCGGGCTCGCACCAGGATGCGATCAAGAAGGCCTTCGCGGCGCGGCGCGACGGCGACATCTGGGACATGCCCTACCTGCCGATTGACCCGAAGGACCTGGGCCGCAGCTACGAGGCGGTGATCCGCGTCAACAGCCAGTCGGGCAAGGGCGGCATCTCCTACCTGCTGGAGGCCGAGTACGGCGTGGAACTGCCACGCCGACTGCAGATCGAGTTCAGCCAGGTGGTGCAGGCGGTGATGGACGTGCAGGGCCGCGAGATGAGCGCGGCCGATCTGTGGGCGGTGTTCGAAGCCGAGTACCGGCTGGACGGCCGGCTGCTCGAGGCCTATCGCCTGGACGAGGCCGGCGACGGCCGCGTGCAGCTGCAGGCCACGATGCGCCGCGACGGCCGCGCCGTGGCGTTGCAGGGCCGGGGCAGCGGCCCGGTCGATGCCTGCGTGGCGGCGCTGCAGGCCGCCTTCGGCGTGCCGGTGCAGGTGCTCGACTACCATGAGCATGCGATCGGCAGCGGGGCCAAGGCGAAGGCGGCGTCCTACATCGAGATGCGCGTCGGCGAAAGGCGGCTGCACGGGGTGGGCATCGATGCCGACATCGTGGCGGCGAGCTTCAAGGCGCTGCTGTCCGGCATGGCCCGGGCCGGGGCGCTGCAGGCCGCACCGGCCATGGCCGCGATGGCGCAATGAAGGGAACACGAGACATGAGCGACAACCTGATCATCTTCGACACCACCTTGCGCGACGGCGAGCAATCGCCTGGCGCCTCGATGACCAAGGACGAGAAGCTGCGCATCGCGCGCCAGCTGGAGCGTCTGCGCGTCGACGTCATCGAGGCCGGCTTCGCGGCGTCGAGCAACGGCGACTTCGAATGCGTGCGCACCATCGCCTCGCACATCAAGGACTCGACGGTGTGCTCGCTGGCCCGCGCCAACGACCGCGACATCTCGCGCGCGGCCGAGGCCTTGAAGCCGGCGGCCCGCGCGCGCATCCACACCTTCATCGCGACCAGCGAACTGCACATGCAGAAGAAGCTGCGCATGACCGCCGACGAGGTGTTCGAGCAGGCCAAGCTGTCGGTGCGCTTCGCGCGCAACCTGTGCGACGACGTGGAGTTCTCGCCCGAGGACGGCTACCGCTCCGACCCGGACTTCCTGTGCCGCGTGCTCGAAGCGGTGATCAAGGAAGGCGCGACCACGCTGAACATCCCCGACACCGTGGGCTACGCCGTGCCCGAGCTGTACGGCCAGTTCATCCGCAACCTGCGCGAGCGCATTCCCAACAGCGACAAGGCGATCTGGTCGGTGCATTGCCACAACGACCTGGGCATGGCGGTGGCCAACTCGCTGGCCGGAGTGACCATCGGCGGCGCGCGCCAGGTGGAATGCACGATCAACGGCCTGGGCGAGCGCGCCGGCAATTGCTCGCTGGAAGAGGTGGTGATGGCGGTGAAGACGCGCCGCGACTACTTCGGCCTGAACCTGCGCGTCGACGCCTCGCAGATCGTGCCGGCCTCGCGGCTGGTGGCGCAGACCACCGGCTTCGTGGTGCAGCCGAACAAGGCGGTGGTCGGCGCCAACGCCTTCGCGCATGCCTCGGGCATCCACCAGGATGGGGTGCTGAAGGCGCGCGACACCTACGAGATCATGCGCGCCGAAGACGTGGGCTGGAGCGCCAACAAGATCGTGCTGGGCAAGCTGTCGGGCCGCAACGCCTTCAAGCAGCGGCTGCAGGAGCTGGGCATCGAGACCGAGTCCGAAGCCGACATCAACGCCGCCTTCGCCCGCTTCAAGGACCTGGCCGACCGCAAGAGCGACATTTTCGACGAGGACATCATCGCGCTGATGGGCGACGAGAGCGTGACCAGCGAGGCCGAACACTACCGGCTGCTGTCGCTGTCGCAGCATTCGGAAACCGGCGAGCGGCCGCATGCCCGGGTGGTGTTCGCCGCCGGCACGCAGGAACACCATGCGGAGGCCGACGGCAACGGGCCGGTGGACGCGAGCCTGAAGGCCATCGAGTCCAAGGTGCAAAGTGGCGCCGAACTGCTGCTCTATTCGGTGAATGCCATCACCTCGGGCAGCACAGAATCGCAAGGCGAGGTCACCGTGCGATTGCAGCTAGGGGGCAGGGTGGTGAACGGCGTCGGTGCCGACCCGGACATCATCGTGGCATCCGCCAAGGCTTATCTGGCGGCGCTGAACAAGCTGCAGAGCAAGGGCGAAAGGGTCGCTGCCCAAGGCTGAAGGCGGGCTTGCGGCGTTTTGGCAACAGTGCGGTGGCGGTAACAGATAGAACTTTAGGAAAAACGTCCAAGTTTTTGATCTTGCACGTTTTTTTCGTTGTCCTATACTGCCGTTGAAATTTCTAGGAGCCGTCGTGCCGCGCTGGACCCTGTTGCCGTCACTACGCTATTGGTTGCTGGCCTGCGGGCTGCTGCTGTCCCTGAGCCATGCGGCACCGGTGGACGCATCGCCCAACGCCTCCTCGGCCCGCAATGGCAAGGCCGTCGCCAAGAGCAGCAATCAGGCCAAGGCCGGCAACCGCAAGGTCGCACAGAAGCGCGCGCCGCAGCGCAAGGTGGCGGCCGCCGCCCCGGCGCGGCCCTCGCTGGGGCAGATTCAAGGCCTGCATGCCACCGATGACCCGCTCGATCTGAAATCCAGCGTGGCGCTGGTCATCGATCAGGACACGCAGCAGGTGCTGTTCAGCAAGAACCCGCAGGCGGTGCTGCCGATCGCGTCGATCACCAAGCTGATGACCGCGCTGGTGGTCACTGAAGCGGCGTTGCCGCTGGATGAGATGCTGACCATCTCGCAGGACGACGTCGATACCGAGAAAGGCAGCCGCTCGCGGCTGACGGTGGGCACCCAGCTGTCGCGCGGCGAAATGCTGCTGCTGGCGCTGATGTCGTCCGAGAACCGCGCGGCCCATGCGCTGGGCCGCCACTATCCCGGGGGCATGGATGCCTTTGTCGGCGCGATGAACGCCAAGGCCAAGCTGCTGGGCATGAACGACACCCGCTACGTCGAGCCCACCGGCCTGTCCAGTCAGAACCGTTCCAGCGCGCTCGATCTGGTGCGGCTGGTCGATGCGGCCTATGCGCACCAGATCATCCGCGAGCTGTCGGTGTCGCGCGAGGCGCAGGTCGACGTCGGCAAGCGCCAATTGCAGTTCCGCAGCACCAACGGCTTGGTGCGCAGCCCCGACTGGGACATCGGCCTGCAGAAGACCGGCTACATCTCCGAGGCCGGCCGTTGCCTGGTGATGCAGGCCGAGTTGGCGGGCCGCAAGCTGATCATGGTGCTGCTGGATTCGGCCGGCAAGTACTCGCGCATCGGCGATGCCGAGCGCATCCGCAAGTGGCTGGACCACGGCGCCCCGCAGGCCCAGGCCGGCGCCGCCGCGCGTTACTGACCCGCACGAGGCGGCTGTGACGGCCGCCGCGCTACCCGCGATGGCCCAGCGCCGCCGAAATCTGCGCCGCGGTGGCCTTGACCCGCTCCAGCCAGCCTTCTTCCAGACGGTCGGCCGGCGCCGAGATGGACAGCCCCGCCACCAGCTTGTTCTGGTCGTCGTAGATGCCTGCGGCCATGCATCTCACGCCCAGTTCCAGCTCTTCATCGTCACGCGCGCTGCCCAGTCGGCGCACGTTGGCCAGTTCGCGCTCCAACGCGGCCAGCGCGGTGATGCTGTTGCGGGTGTGGCCGGCCAGCCCGGTTCGCGTCGCATAGGCACGCACCTTTTGCGGATCGTCCATCGCCAGGAACAGCTTGCCCACGGACGTGAGATGCAATGGCGCCCGGCCGCCGATGGCGCGCACCACCTGCATGCCCGAATGCTCGCTGTAGCTGCGCTCGATGTAGACGATCTCGTCGCCCTGGCGCATCGACAGGTTCACCGGCTGGTGCGTCAGCCGATGCAGCTCGCGCATCGGCGCCAGCGCGGCCTCGCGCACGTCCAACCGGGCCTTGACCAGGTTGCCCAGCTCCAGCAGGCGCATGCCCAGGCGGTAGCTGCCCGCCTGAGGCCGGTCGACGAAGCCGCCCAGCGCCAGGTCGTTCAGGATGCGGTGGGCGGTGGACGGGTGCAGCCCCGTCTGCGCGCTGATCTGCTTCAGCGACACCGGTTCCTTGTGTGAGGCCAGCACCTCGAACAGCGCGAAACTTCGCTCCAGCACCTGGATGGCGGGCTTCTGGGGTTCCTGATCCTTCATCCGCATGATTTTCCCGTCGATGTCTCTATTCTGCATTGCGGAACATCAGACTGCATGCCGGCAACTGCTGCGATGTTGCCTGCGCCACGTCGCGATTGGGGTGCTGGGCCTGGTCGGCGGGGCCGCCTGGGGCCAGCCGGCCGCAGCCGTGCCCGGGCCGGCAGGCAGCGCAGCCTCTGCCCCTGCGGTGAGTGCTGCGCCGCTGCAGGCGGCGGTGCCTCGGGTCCAGGGCCGCTTGCGCGCCGCCGACATCGGGTTGGTGGTGAACGCCGCCGATCCGTACTCGGTGGCGGTGGGCGAGTACTACGCGCAGCGCCGCGGCCTGAAGCCCGGCCAGATCCTGCGGGTCGAGCTGCCGCTGCGCAGTAGCCTGAAGCTGGAGGAATTCGAGGCCTTGCGCGCGGCCATCGACGCGCACTTCGGCGCCGAGACGCAAGCGCTGGCGCTGGCCTGGACGCAACCCTACGCGGTCGAATGCAATGCGCTGACCGGTGCATTGGCCCTGGGCTTCGATGCTGCGCTGTGCCGTCAGACCTGTGCGCCGTCGCGGGTATCGCCCTATGCCAATTCGGCTTCGGCACGGCCCTTTGCCGACCACGGACTGAGGCCGTCGATGCTCCTGGCGGCGCGCGATATCGACATGGCGCAGCGCATGATCGACCGCGGCGTGTCTGCCGATCGCAGCCTGGGGTTGCGTGGCAGCCTTCCGGCGCAGGCGTTGTTCCTCAGCACCGACGACGCCGCCCGCAACGTGCGGGCCCGGCTGTATCCGCAGGCCGCCATGCTGCGCCGCCTGGGCGTGCAGGTGCGGGTGGAGCCAGCGGCCGAGTTGCAGCCCACCGAGCGTGTGCTGCTGCTGCAAACCGGCAGCGTGCGGCTGCCCCGCGTCGAACTGCTGAAGTGGTTGGATGGCGGGCTGGCCGACCACCTGACTTCCTTCGGCGGCGTGCTGGGCCGTGACACGGGCCAGGCCACCGCGCTGGACTGGATCGCGGTCGGCGCCACCGCCAGCCATGGCAGCGTCAGCGAGCCCTGCAACCACCTGCAGAAGTTTCCGCATCCGCAGTGGCTGCTGCTGCACTATCTGCAGGGCAGCACCGCGATCGAGGCCTACTGGAAGAGCGTGCTCTGGCCGCAGCAGTCGCTGTTCGTCGGCGAGCCGCTGGCCGCACCCTTCGCGCGGCGCTGAGCGCGCTCAGCGGCCGAGCGCCTGGGCGGCGT
>JAFLDH010000114.1 GCA_017302505.1 Burkholderiales bacterium | reverse complement strand
CGACAGGGTCGTGCGCCGCGTCGGCCGCGGCCGACGGCGAGGGCCCGCCGAAGCCTTCGCCGGCGCGGCGCGCGGCCTTCTCGGCGCGACCCAGCCACCACAGGCCGAAGCCCAGCATCACGGCCGAGGCGATGATCCCCAGACCCGGCGCCGCGAAGGCGGTGGTGCCGAAGAAGGGCATCGGGATCGCGTTCTGGATCGCCGGCGTGCCCGGCATGGCCGTCATCGTGAAGGTGGTGGTGCCCAGCGCCACGGCCGCCGGCAGCAGCCGGTTGGGGATGTCGGCGGCGCGGAACAGCGCCTGGCCCATCGGCGCGATGACGAACATCGCCACGAACAGGCTGACGCCGCCGTAGGTGACCAGCGCCCCGGCCAACACCACCGCCAGGATCGAGCGGCTGGGGCCGAGCTTCTCGGTCATGAAGTTGGCGATGGCGCTGACCGAGCCGCTGTCGTCCATCAGCTTGCCGAACAGCGCGCCCAGCAGGAACAGCGGGAAGAACTGCGCCACGAAGCCGGCCGCTGAGCCCATGAAGGTCTGCGTCCAGTGCGCCAGCAGCGGCTGGCCGGAGAAGGCTGCCGCGACCAGTGCGGCCAGCGGCGCCAGGCCGAGCACACTCCAGCCGCGGAAGGCCAGCCAGACCAGCAGGGCCAGGCCGAGCAGGATGCCGAGCAGCCCCATGTCAGCAAGCCTCGAGCATGCTGTCCAGGTCCAGCGTCGAGCGCTTGCCCAGGTGGGCACCGTGCTCTTCGAGGAACGCGTCAGCCACCCGACGGCCCTCGTCGCGCAGCCCCTGCAGGAAGCGCCATTCGGTGATCAGCTTCGAGGTGGAATCGACCTCGGTCACGCGGTCGGAGGCGATGCGGTGGATGCGCATGCGCGCCCACAACGCGCCCTCGCCATGGCCGACATCGGCCACCTTGTTGAGCAGTGCAATCATGCGCAGCTCCTTGATCAGCGGCGAGTTGAAGGCCACCTCGTTCAGCCGGTTCATGATCTCGCGCGCCGTCTTCGGCACCTCGTCGCGCACGATCGGGTTGATCTGCACGAGGATGGTGTCCTGCGAATCGCATTCGCGCACCAGCGGCGTGATGGTCGGGTTGCCCACGTAGCCGCCGTCCCAGTAGTGCTCGCCGTCGATCTCCACCGCCTGGAACATGGTCGGCAGACAGGCCGAGGCCAGCAGCACGTCGGGCGTTATCTCGGCATTGCGGAACACGCGACCGGCGCCGGTGCGCACGTTGGTGGCGGTGATGAACAGCTTCATCGGCGCCTGGGCCAGGCAGCCGAAATCCACCGTCTCGGCCAGGATCTTGCGCAGCGGATGCGCGTTCAGCGGGTTCAGGTCGTAGGGCGAGAACATGCGCGTCATGGTCTCGCTCAGCATGTAGACGGGCGAATGCTCCAGCGTCCAGCGGCCGGCCAGCAGCGCCAGCGGGCCGCGCTGCATGGGGCTGAAGCGCCCGGCGTCCGACACCGCCTTCCAGAAGGTCTCCAGCGCCGCCTTTGCGCCGTGCACGCCGCCGTGCTCCCAGCCGCTGGCCATCACGGCCGCGTTCATCGCGCCGGCCGAGGTGCCGGAGATGCCGTCGATCTTCAGCCAGGGCTCTTCGATCAGGCGATCGATGACGCCCCAGGTGAAGGCGCCGTGGGCGCCGCCGCCCTGCAGAGCCAGGTCGACGAGCAGAGGTTTGGGTTGGGCGGGCATGGGCGTCGGACTTTCATGTTGCAGTGCAGCATGATAGCCCTGCTCTCCCGGCCAAGCGCGGCTTTTCCCGGCTCAGCGGCGGGTTTCGCCCTGGCCGAGCACCACCCACTTCAGCGAGGTCAGGCCTTCCAGACCCACCGGCCCGCGGGCGTGAAACTTGTCGGTGCTGATGCCGATTTCGGCGCCCAGGCCGTACTCGAAGCCGTCGGCGAAGCGCGTGCTGGCGTTGACCATCACGCTGGCCGAATCCACCTCGCGCAGGAAGCGCATCGCGTGCGGATGGTTCGTCGTCAGGATGGCGTCGGTGTGGTGCGAGCCGTAGCGGTTGATGTGCGCAATGGCCTCGTCCAGGCTGTCCACCAGCTTGATGCTGATGATCGGCGCCAGGTATTCCTCGGACCAGTCGGCCTCGGTGGCGTCGACCACGTCGCCGGCCGTCAGCAGCGCCTTGGCGCCGGCGTCGCAGCGCATCTGCACGCCCTTGGCAGCGAAGATCGCACCGATGCGCGGCAGGAACTGCGCCGCCACCGCGCGGTGCACCAGCAGCGATTCGGCGGCATTGCAGGGGCTGTACTTCTGCGTCTTGGCGTTGTCGGTCACGGTGACGGCCAGGTCCAGGTCCACCTGCGCGTCGACATAGACATGGCAGTTGCCATCGAGGTGCTTGATCACCGGCACGCGGGCCTCGGCGCTGATGCGCTCGATCAGGCTCTTGCCGCCGCGCGGGATGATCACGTCCACGTACTCGGGCATCGCGATCAGCCGGCCGACGGCGGCGCGGTCGGCGGTCTGCACCAACTGCACCGCCTCGGCCGGCAGGCCCGCGTCGACCAGCGCCGCCTGCACCTGCTGCCACAGCGCCAGGTTCGACTGCAGCGCCTCGGAGCCGCCGCGCAGGATGCAGGCGTTGCCTGACTTGATGGCCAGCGAGGCGGCCTCGATGGTCACGTTGGGCCGGCTCTCGTAGATCATGCCGAACACGCCCAGCGGCACGCGCATCTGGCCCACGCTGATGCCGCTGGGCTGGCGCTTGACGCCGCTGATCTCGCCCACCGGGTCGGGCATGGCGGCGATCTGCTCGCAGCCTTCGGCCACCGTCTCGATGATCGGCGGCGTCAGCTTCAGCCGGTCGAGCAGCGGGCCGGCCAGGCCGTTGGCGCGCGCTGCCTCCAGGTCCAGCGCATTGGCCTGCTGCAACGCAGCCACCTGCTCGCGAAGCCGCGCTGCCAGGCGGGTGAGGGCCAGGTTGCGGGCGGCGGTGGACGAGGCCGCCATGGCGGTGGCCGCGGCGCGCGCGGCCACGCCCACGTGGGCCATGTAGGCCGGAATGTCGCTCGGGTTCATCACCCGGATTGTCCCAAATTCAACGTTCCAGCCAGCCCAGCAACGCCAGCCACAGCGGCGCGCTGAGCATGAAGCCGACGGTGGAGAGCACGATGCCGGCGGTGGCCTCGGGCTGCAGGGTCTTGTAACGCTGCGCGAAGATCAGCGCGTTGCTGCCCACCGGCAGTGCTGCCAGCATCACCGCCACCGACAGCGGCAGGCCGCGCAGTCCGAAGCCCCAGCGTGCCGCCACCAGCACCACCGCCAGCAGCAGCAGCAGCTTCATCAAGGTCACGCCCACGGCGCCGCGCAGGTGGCCTTGCACGCCGTAGTAGGCGAGGCTCAGGCCGATCAGCACCAGGCACAGCGGCACCACGGCCGTGCCCAGCAGCTGCAGCACCTCGTCCACCAACGCGGGCAAGGGCAGGCCCGACAGGTTCCAGGCCAGCCCCGCCAGCACCGGCAGCACCACCGGGTGGATGACGGTGTTGCGCACGGTGCTGCGCAGCAGCGGGCCCAGCCCGGCGCCGGCCTGCCGCGGCGACCGCGCCCGCGCCAGGTCCAGCTCCACCAGCGCGGTCAGCACTGACAGCAGGATCAGCCCATGCACGCTGACCAGCATCAGGTGGATGCCCAGGCCCGCCTCACCGAACATCGCGGCAGCCATCGGGATGCCCATCTGCACCGCATTGCCATAGCTGACCGCGATGGCGCGCACCGCCGGCACGGCCGGCGCGGTGCTGGCGTCGCGCCGCCACTGCTGCACGCCGTAGACCGCGAACAGCACCGCCAGCGTGGGCACGAAGTAGGCCAGCAGCAGGTCGGCCGGCAGCGCGCCCAGGTCCACCCGGGCGGTGGTGCGGAACAGCAGCGCCGGCACGAAGATGTAGAAGGCCGCGTTGCCCAGCACCCGCGCCGGGTCGACCTGCGCATCGCCCAGCCAGCGCAGCTTGCCGGCCAGCCAGCCCAGCGCCACCGTGACCAGGATGGCCAGCAGCTTGCCCAGCACCGCGGCAGACATCGCTCAGGCCCGCGCGCGGCGGGCGCGGCGCTGCGGGCAGAACGCCCGGGCTACAGGCCCAGCCAGGTGCCCAGCGCCATCAGCTGGGCGTTGTCGTAGGCGGCAAAGCCCTTCCACTTGGTGGGCTCGAGCTTCTTCTTGCCTTCGTCGCTGGCATCCAGCGACAGCAGGTAGTCGCGCACCGCCTCGGCCTGCTCGGCGCTGAGCTTGGGGCTGGCGATCACGTGCTTGATCGGCACCGCCTTCGAGGTGGCCAGCACCTTGCCGCCCTTGTCCTGCCAGGCCTTGACCACCGCGTTGGAGGCGGTGGCGCCGGCCGGCGTCAGGCTGTTCTCGACGAAGAAGGGCACCGCGTCCTGGTAGCGGGTGTAGACATAGGACACCTGCTTCGGGTCGCCGACCAGGTCGCGGATGGTGGCCCGCACCATCCACGAGGTGATCGAATCCTCGTCCGGCGCGCCCAGCTTGCGGCCCTTCAGGTCGGCCAGCGACTTCAGCGGCGAATCCGCCGTGACCAGGAAGCTGGCCTTGTAGTCCTGGAAGCCCTTGGTCACCGCCAGCAGCTTGTAGTCGGACTTCTTGATCGCCTGGATCGAGATGTGCGCCGGGTGCACCAGCGCCAGGTCGTAGGCCTTGTCGGTCAGGCCCTTGCGCAGGCTGGGGTAGTCGGCTACCGGCTCGATCTGCACCGGCTGCTTCAGCAGCTTGCTCAGATCGGCGGCGATGGCCGCATAACGGGCCCGGATCTCCTCGTTCGGCACGCGGTAGGTCACGCCCTCGTTGACGGCGAAGACCAGGTTGGCCTGCGCCAGGCCGCAGAAGGCCACCAGCACCAGCGTGGCGACGACGCGCAGATGGGGGGTGTTCATGCCGCGCATTCTGCGCTAAGCCGCTGCCCCGGCGCGGCGCCGGCAGCCTCACGCCGGCTTGCGCGCCGTGGCCTTTTTCGCGGCCGGCGCCTTGGCCGCGGCCCGCGCCGGGCGCGGCTCGAACTCGAAGCCGACCTTGCCTTCCTTGCGGTCATAGGCCAGGAAGGCCTTGAACTTGCGCCGCGTCTTGTTGGAGACGAAGTTCTCCAGCAGGTCGGTCTTGCCGCCGTGCAGCAGCTTGCTCATCTGCTCGCGCGACACCGGCTGCTGCAGGATGATGCGGCCGGTCTTGAAGTCGCAGGTCACGTGCGCGCCAACGGCGTTGGCGCAGACGTAATTGGTGCCGTGCTCGTAGACCGCGCCCTGGCACTTCGGGCAGGCGCCCAGGCTCTCCTGGGCCGAGAAGTCCACCGGCTCGCCGGACTCGGCCTCGCGCCGCGCCTCCTCGCCGAAGTCGAACTCCAGCTTCCAGTTGCCGATCTCGTCGTCGTGCACCAGCTTCAGCTCGGCCGCGAAGGGCCAGCCGGCCTTGGAGCGGAAGCCGTCCAGCGGGCCGATCTTGCGGTCGCGCAGGAAGGTCTCCACCTCGGCCAGCTCGAAACTGCGGCCGCCCGGGATCTTGGTGATGCTGAAGCCGCAGCCGGCATCCTCGGCCGTGCTGGCGGCGCCGGTGCAGACGAAGCGCCGGTAGTTCTCCTTGACCACGCCGCCGCACTTGGGGCAGGGCGTGGCCAGCGTCGCATAGTCGCCGGGAATGGTTTCGCGGTCGTATTCCTTGGCCTTGCGCACGATGCGCTCGGCCATCTTGGCGATCTCGGCCATGAAGGCCTCGCGCTTCAGCCGGCCGTGCTCCATCTCGGCCAGCTGGTATTCCCAGTTGCCGGTCAGCTCGGGCTTGGTCAGGTCTTCCACGCCCAGGCCGCGCAGCAGCGTCATCAGCTGGAAGGCCTTGGCCGTGGGCACCAGCTCGCGGCCGTCGCGGTACATGTACTTCTCGAGGATCAGGCCTTCGATGATCGCGGCGCGCGTGGCCGGCGTGCCCAGGCCCTTCTCGGCCATGGCCTCGCGCAGTTCGTCGTCGTCGATCAGCTTGCCGGCGCCTTCCATCGCGCTCAGCAGCGTGGCCTCGGTATAGCGCGCCGGCGGCTTGGTCTTCAACGCCAGCACGTCCACGCTTTCGGTGCGCACCTTCTCGCCGGCCGCGACAGGCACGAGGTTGGCGTCGTCCTCCTGCGCCTCCTTGCCGTAGACCGCCAGCCAGCCCGGGTTGACCAGCACCTTGCCATTGGTCTGGAACTTGTGCTCCTTGCCAGCGGCCTGCACGGTGGAAATGCGGGTGGTGACCAGAAACTCCGCCGGCGGGTAGAACACCGCCAGGAAGCGCTTGACCACCAGGTCGTACAGCTTCGCCTCGGCCTCGCTCAGGCTCTTCGGCGGCTGCAGCGTCGGGATGATGGCGAAGTGGTCCGACACCTTGGCGTTGTCGAAGACGCGCTTGGTCGGCTTGACGTAGCCCTCCTTCAGCCCATGCCTGGCATGCGCGGCCAGCGCCTTCAGCGGGCCGGGCAGGTCTTCCTTGGCCAGCATGTCGAAGGTGTTCTTCACCACCGCCAGATAGTCCTCGGGCAGGTGCCGCGAGTCGGTCCGTGGGTAGGTCAGCACCTTGTGCTTCTCGTACAGCGCCTGGGCCAGCGACAGCGTGGTCTTGGCGCTGTAGCCGAAGCGCGAGTTGGCCTCGCGCTGCAGCGTGGTCAGGTCGTACAGCGCCGGGCAGCTGCTGGTGCTGGGTTTCGATTCCTCGGTGACGCTGGCCGGCTGGCCGCGCACCGCCGCGGCGATGGCCTGCGCGCTGGCCTCGTCCCACAGCCGGTCGGCGCGCTGCTCGGGGTCGTCGGCGTTCTTCTTGAAGGCCGGGTCGAACCACTTGCCTTCGTACTGCCCGGCCTGCGCATCGAAGCTGGCGCGCAGCTCCCAGTAGTCGCGCGGCACGTGCTTGCGGATCTTCTCCTCGCGCTCGACCACGATGCTCAGCGTCGGCGTCTGCACCCGGCCCACCGTGGTCAGGAAGAAGCCGCCGTCGCGCGAGTTGAAGGCCGTCATCGCCCGTGTGCCGTTGATGCCGACCAGCCAGTCGGCCTCGCTGCGGCTGCGCGCGGCATCGGCCAGGCCAGCCATCTGCTCGTCGCTGCGCAGCTTCTCGAAGCCTTCGCGGATGGCCTGCGGCGTCATGCTCTGCAGCCACAGCCGCTGGATCGGCTTGGCCAGCGGCTTGGCGCCTGCGGCGTACTGCAGGATCAGCCGGAAGATCAGTTCGCCCTCGCGGCCGGCGTCGCAGGCGTTGATGATGCGCGTCACGTCCTTGCGCTTGACCAGCTTGACCACCGCATTGAGCCGCGTCTTGGCCTTGTCGATCGGCGCCACGTCGAAATGCGGCGGCACCACCGGCAGGTGGGCGAAGCTCCACTTGCCGCGCTTGACGTCGAATTCCTCCGGCGCCTTGATCTCCACCAGATGGCCCACCGCCGAGGTGACCACGTACTGGTCGTTCTCGAAATGATCGGCCGCCTTCTCGAACTTGCCCGAGACCGGCGTCAGCGCGCGCACGATGTCCTGCGCCACGCTCGGCTTCTCCGCAATGATGATCGTCTTGCTCATGTGTTCCCTGTGCTTGGCCCTGCCGGCACGTGGCCCGTGCCTACAATCGCCGCCTTCACGCGCGCATGCACGCACACGCGCGCGCCCATGATTCAATGTACCCAATGAGCCGAGCCACTCCGTCCCGTGCCCCGAAGAGCCCGCCACCGCCCCAAGGCCGACGCGTGCAGGTGCGGCGCAGCGGCGTGCACGGCAAGGGGGTGTTCGCGTTGCGGCCCATCGCGGCCGGCGAGACGGTCATCGAGTATGTCGGCGAGCGCATCACCTGGAAGGAGGCGCTGCGCCGCCACCCGCACGACCCGTCGCAGCCGAACCATACCTTCTACTTCCACATCGACGACCAGCATGTCATCGATGCCAATGTGGGCGGCAATGCGGCGCGCTGGATCAACCACGCCTGCGACACCAACTGCGAGGCCGACGAGGTGGACGGCCGCATCTTCATCAAGGCGCTGCGCGACATCCAGCCCGGCGAAGAGCTGTTCTACGACTACGGCCTGGTGATGGAAGGCCGGCTGACGGCGAAGCTGAAGAAGGAGTTCGCCTGTCACTGCGGCAGCCCGAACTGCCGCGGCACCATGCTCGCGCCGAAGCGCCGCTGACCGCACCGGGTGGACCGATGTCCGACAGCCGTCCGCTGCAATGGGGTGCCGAGGCGCTGTGGCAGCAGCTCGGCCCGGTGCTGCCGGGCCTGAGCGTGGAGGTACTGGCCCGGGCCGATTCCACCAACACCCGGCTGCTGGAGCGGGCCCGGCTGTCCAGCGGGCGGCGCAGCTTGCCGCAGACCATTCCCGGCGAGCTCGATGCGCCCGCGCCGGGCCGCGAGGCGCCCACCCCGCTGGGCCGGCGCAACGACGACACCCGGCCCTGCCTGCTGGTGGCCGAGCAGCAAACCCACGGCCGCGGCCGCCAGGGGCGTGTCTGGCAGTCGGCCGCCGGCGCGTCACTGACCTTCTCGCTGGCGCTGGCGCTGCAGCCACCGTCCTGGTCGGGCCTGTCGCTGGCCGTCGGCGTCGCGCTGGCCGACGCGCTGGACCCGCCCACGGCGGGCCTGCCACCGCGCGTCGGCCTGAAGTGGCCTAACGATCTGTGCCTGCTGGACGGCCCGGGCCGCGGCCGCAAGCTCGGCGGCGTGCTGATCGAGACCGTGCCCGTCGGCGAGCGCCGCATGGCCGTGGTCGGCATCGGCCTGAATGTGCTGCCGCAGGCGCCGAACCCCGAGCTGAGCTCCGGTTTCGCCTGCCTGCAGGAGATCTGGCCCGAGGTCGACGCCCCGCAGGCGCTGCAAAGGGTGGCATTGCCGCTGGCGCAGGCGCTGATGCGCTTCGACCGGGAAGGCCTGGCGCCCTTTGCCGCCGGCTTTGCCCGGCGCGACATGCTCTATGGCCAGACGGTCAGCACCACGGCGGCCGAGGTTGCCGAAGGCGTGGCCGAGGGCATCGACGAGCATGGCGCGCTGCGCATTCGCGCCGGCGTGCTGCATGCACTGCACGCCGGTGAGGTCAGCGTGCGCCTGTCCGGCAGCGCGGCATAGCGGCCGTGCGCGCCCTGGTCGCGCTGCTACTGCTGGCCAACCTGGCCTTCCTGGCCTTGTCGCGCGGCTGGCTGCAGCCCTGGGTGGGGTTGTCGACGCAGCATGAGCGCGAACCGCAGCGCCTGGCCGCGCAGATAGAGCCGACCTCGGTGCGCGTGCTTCCCGCCGCGGCGGCTTCCGCGGCCGCGGCGACGCTGTGCCTGCAGGCCGGGCCCTTCGATGCCACGCAGATCGAGGCCGCCGAAGCCGCGCTGGCCGCACTGCCGCCGGGCAGCTGGCGGCGTGTGCCGGTCGAAGACGGCAGCCATGGGCCTGCCTGGGCGCTGCGCGTGGAGTCTGCCGACGCGACGCTGCAGCGGCAGTTGCAGGGCCTGGCGCTGCCTGGCCCGAACGCGCTCTTTCAGCCCTGCCCGCGCTGAGGCCGCGTCCGCAGCAGCGGCAGCGTGCCGGCGGCGGTGGCCAGTGCCATCAGCCAGAACACGCCGAAGGCGCCTCCGCCGCTGGACCCGGTGACCAGCACCACGTTGGGCGGGCGGTCCTGCGCGGCCAGCACCAGCGCCGCATCGACCTCCGCGTTGTCGATGACCGCGGGTTGCTGCACCGGCGGCACGTAGGCCGCGCCCAGCGTGGCATAGCGCAGCGCCTGTTCGGTGTCCAGGATGCCGGCGCCGCAGGTGCCGGTGGTGCAGATGCAGCGGCCGGGGTTCTCGTCCGAGCACAGGCCGATCTTGGGCGAGGTGACGTGCGGCCGCGCGCTCACGCGCAGGCCTTGCAGCAGCTGCGCGTGGTTCAGCGCCGGGTTCAGGCTCAGCATGTGGGCCAGCGTGGCCGCCACCTGGGGCGCGGCGAAGCTGGTGCCGTACAGCCGCGCATAGCCAGGCGCACCCGGCACGGTGCTGCCCTGGTTGGTCAGCGTCACCAGGCCGCTGTCGGCCAGCACGCTGCCCCAGGCCCCTTGCTCGTCGTCGCCGGCCACCGCGGCAATGCCGGAGTTGCCCAGGTTGCCGCCGAAGTTGGAGTAGTGGGTCTTGAAGCCGTCGCGGTTCAGGCCCACCACGCCGACCACGCCGTTGCAGTTGGCCGGCCGCGAGGGCCGTGACCATTCGTTGCCGGCTGCTGCGACCACCACCACGCCGAGTGCCGCCAGCTCGTCCACCGCCGCCTGGTAGGCCGGGCCGCAGGCGGCGCTGCCACCGAAGCTGATGTTGATGATGCGCGCTGGATTCAGGTTGACCGGTGCACCGGCCACCGCCAGACCAGCCGCCCAGCGCATGCCATCGACGATGTCCGGCACCTCGGCGCCGCACTTGCCGGCCACGCGCACCGGCAGGATGTTCGCGCCCCAATGCATGCCGGCGCCACCCAGTCCGTTATCGGCATGGGCCGCCACCATGCCGGCAACGATGGTGCCGTGCCAGGAGCTGGCCTCGACACCACAGCCGCTGAACACCGGGTCGGCCAGGTCGGCACGGGTCACGTAGTCACCGGGGTCGCTCGGATCGTTGTCGCGGCCGTTGCCGTCGTTGGCGTATTCGATGACGCTGACGAAGTCGTAGCCACCGAGGACGCGGCCACTCAGGTCCGGGTGGCTGGTGATGCCGGTGTCCAGTACCGCCACCACCGTGGGGGCATGGTTGGCCAGCAGCCAGGCCGGTTGGAAGCCGGACACGCCGCGCAGCCGCGCACCGATGGCATTGGCATTGCCCCCGCTCACCGGCTGCAGCCACCATTGCTGGGGGAACAGCGGGTCGGTGGGTGTGGCCTGCAGCCGGCGCTGGCGCTGGTTGGGTTCCACCCACTCGACGTCGGGGCGCGACATCAGCTTTTCGCGCAGCGAAGTGGTTTCTTCAGCCGACAACGGGCGTTCGAAATCCAGCAGCTGCTGGTCGCGGCCCACCGGCCGCAGCCTGGGCTCGCGCTTGCCCGAGCGGCCGCCCAGGCCGGTCTCGTCGATCACGCGCTGCCAGCGCTGGCCTTCGCGGGCACCGGCGGCCGCCAGCGCCTCGCGCTGCCGCGGGCTGCCACGGCGGGCCTCCAGGCTGTCGTGGGCCACCGGGTCTTTCAGCCGCACGATCAGGCCGCGGGCGGGCCCGTTGTCGACGGTCTGCGCCGATGCCGGCAGCGCGCCCAGCAGCGCCGCCAGGGCGCCGGCGGCGCGCAGGAGGCTGCAGTGAAGCCGGCGCTTTGTATCCATTGACAGCAAGGTGTCAACGATTATTGCGGCCGGGATCCTGGGTGCGTGGCGCCTTCGGTGGCCCGGATGTGCAGGAGTGCCGCCACCGCCAGCCCCAGCAATGCCACCCAGATCAGCGAGGCCGCCCCGCCCCCGCCGCCTCCGCCTTCGGGTACGGCGGCGACCACCGCACCCACGCTGATACGCTGCTGGATGCTGGCGCGCTGGCCGGCGTCGTCGATGACCGTCAGGTTCACCAGCAGGCTGCCGGCCGCCACCGTGGCCAGCTCGATGCGGCTGCCACCGACCGTGCCGGGCGCCACTGCCAGCACTCCCGGGTCGTCCAGCACCGTCCATTCGTAACCGGCAATGCCGCGGCCGGCCGCCGGCAGGCTGGCGCCGGCGTCCAGTTGCAGCACGTCGCCGGCCAACGGCGTCGCCGGGGCCACCGTGAAACGCGCCAGCGTGCCGCCGGCGGCGGCCACCGCAGCCGCGGCGTCCAGCATGCCGGCGCCGCACAGGCCCGCGCTGCAGTAACACTGCAACTGGTCGGTGCCGTCGGGCGTGCGGCACATCGGTATCGGCTGGCCGTTCTCGTCGTTGCCAGCGCCGCTGGTCGGGAAGGCACGCGCGCTGCTCTGCAGCATCGTGCGCACCTCCTGCGGCAGCAGTTGTGGGCGGGCCGACAACATCAGCGCGGCACTGCCGGCCACGATCGGCGCGGCAAAGCTGGTGCCGACGCTGTAGTTGTAGGCATCGGTCCAGATGGAGCCGCCGGCATTCGGCCGCTGCGTGCCGCTGTTGCTGCTGCTCAGGATCGGGTACAGGCAGGGTTCGCCGGCGCCCAGGTTGACGCAGTTGCCAGCCGGAGCGGCCAACGTGATAGCCGGCCCCAGGTCGGAGAAGCCCACCTTGGTGCCGGCATGGCGCAACCCGGCCACCGCGATGACGCCGTCACAGTTGGCGGGAAGCTCGGCGGCATGGCCGACGCTGTTGCCGGCCGCGACCACCACCACCGCGCCGGCGGCCTGCAGTTCGGCGATGACAGCCGGGTAGCCGGTGGCCGCCGTGCAGGCACCGCTGCCGCCCAGGCTCAGGTTCAGCACCCGTGCCGGGTTCGGATTCAGCGGCAGGCCGGGTACCGCCAGCCCGGCCGCCCAGCGCATGCCTGCCTGGATGTCGGAGTCATAGCCGCCGCACTTGCCCAGCACTCGCACCGGCAGGATCTTCACGCCGAAGGCGGTGCCGGCCATGCCCTGGCCGTTGTCGGCGATGGCGCCCACCACGCCGGCGATCTTGGTGCCGTGCCAGGAGCTGTCGGCCGCGCCGCAGTTGTAGAAATCGCCGCCTCGATTGGCGTTCTCGGCCGGGGTGATCCAGTCGCCGGGGTCGCTGGCGTCGGCATCGCGGCCGTTGCCATCGTTGGCGGTGGCCGGGTCGGACACCATGTCGTAGCCCGGCAGCACCGCGCCCGCCAGGTCCAGGTGGTCGGCCAGCACGCCGGTGTCCAGCACCGCCACCACCACACCCGGACTGCCGGTGATGCGATCCCAGGCGGCCTCGGCATTGACGGCCGAACGCAGCTCGGCCGTGGGCGCGCGCAGGTACCACTGCCCGGCATCCGGGCCCCGTCCGGAGGCGGGGCCGCGCGCATACAGCAGGTCGCTCGGCACGTAGAGCGCCCGCCGGCGCTGGTCCACGGCCACGTGCAGCACCTCCGGGTCGGCCGCCAGCCGGCGGGCCAGCGTGGCGGCATCGACGCCGCGCGCGGTGAGCACCTGGCTGCGCGCACTGATCGCGCTGCCGCTTTCA
>JAFLDH010000113.1 GCA_017302505.1 Burkholderiales bacterium | reverse complement strand
TTCGTCGCAGCACCGTCGCCGTGGCCGGGCGCGCCGCCGACAATCGGCGCCATGAACCCCACCGCCGAACCGGCTGCACCCGGGCCCGCCTACGCGCCGCCCTGGCCACTGATGCGCGCGCAGTTGCTGCGCGGCGCCGGCTTCGTGCTGCTGCTGTGCCTGGCGATCGCCTTGCTGCTCGCGGCCACCGGCCGCAGCCGCCTGGGCGACGCCTTGCTGCATTCGCTGCTAATCGGGCTGTGCTGCTGGCTGCTGATCGACGGCGGACGGCACCTGCTGTCGCATCTGCGCCTGCGGGCCCGGGCGCGGCGCGGGCTGTGCCTGGACCTGCCGATGGGGTTTCCCGGCTGGCCCGCGATGGGCCTGCTGCTGTTGATGGGCATGACGCTGGGACCGATGGCGGGCAGCGCGCTGGCCCGCTGGCTGAGCGGCGAGCCCTGGCAACCGCCGTGGGCGGCCAGCGGCGCCAGCCATCTCACCTGGCTGATTACCTTGCTGGCCTCGGTGGCCTCGGTGGTGACGCTGACGCTGCTGGAGCGTCTGAGCCACGCCCGCGCCGAGGCCGAGGCGGCGCGCCGCGCCGCCGCCGAGACGCAGCTGAAGCTGCTGGAATCGCAGCTGGAGCCGCACATGCTGTTCAACACGCTGGCCAATCTGCGCGTGTTGATCGGCAGCGATCCGAAGCGCGCGCAGGCCATGCTGGACCGGCTGATCGCCTTCCTGCGCGCCACGCTGAACGCGTCGCGCAGCGCGATGCACCCGCTGGCCACCGAGTTCGAGCGCACCGCCGACTACCTGGCGCTGATGCAGGTGCGCATGGGCAGCCGGCTGCAGACGCAGCTGACACTGCCCGGCGATCTGCAGGCCGCCCCGGTGCCACCGCTGCTGCTGCAGCCGCTGGTGGAGAACAGCATCAAGCACGGCCTGGAGCCCAAGGTGGGCGGCGGCCACATCGAGGTCTCGGCGCGGCGCGATGGTCATGTGCTGGAGCTGCAGGTGGGTGACAGCGGCGTCGGGCTGGACGCGGCCGCGCCGGCCGGCGGCGGCCAGTTCGGCCTGCAGCAGGTGCGCGAGCGGTTGCGCACGCTCTACGGCGAGCGCGCCACGCTGACACTCCAACCCGCGCCCGGCGGTGGTGCGCTGGCCATCATCCGCCTGCCCTTGACAAGATGAACCCGCCCACCGCGCTGATCGCCGAAGACGAGCCGCTGCTGGCCGAGGCGTTGCGTGCCGACCTGCAACGGCTGTGGCCGGCGCTGCAGATCGTGGCGATGGCCGGCGATGGCGCCCAGGCCGTGCAGCAGGCGCTGGCGCTGCGGCCGACGGTCTGCTTCCTGGACATCCGCATGCCGGGCCTGAGCGGCCTGGACGCCGCCCGCGCGCTGGCCGAAGACTGGCCCGACGATGCGGCCGCGCCCTTCCCGCTGCTGGTGTTCGTCACTGCCTACGACCAGTACGCGCTGCAGGCCTTCGACGCGCAGGCGGTGGACTACCTGCTCAAGCCGGTGGACGAGGCGCGGCTGGCGGCCTGCGTGCAGCGGCTGCAGCGCGCGCTGGCCACGCGGCGCGACGCCGCGCAGGCGTTGCAGGACGGGCTGGCGCAGCTGCGCGGCCTGCTCGGCGCAGCCGCGCCGCCGGCGCAGCCGCGGCTGCAGGTGGTCCAGGCGCAGGTGGGCCAGACGGTGCACCTGGTGCCGGTGGACGAGGTGATCTACTTCGAGGCCGCCGACAAGTACGTGCGCGTGGTCACCCAGGAGCGCGAGCACCTGATCCGCCTGTCGCTGCGCGAGCTGCTGCCGCAGCTGGACCCGGCGGTGTTCTGGCAGGTGCACCGCGGCACCGTGGTGCAGGCGCGCTGCATCGCCAGCGCGCGCCGCGATGAATCCGGCAAGGCCTTCCTGACACTGCGCGGCCGACCCGAGACGCTGGTGGCCAGCCGGCTGTACGCGCACCGCTTCAAGGGGATGTAGCGCCGTCGAAGGCCCGCCGCACCGCGGCGAGGTCGATCTTCTTCATCGTGAACATCGCCTCGGCCGCACGCCGGGCCTTCACCGGATCGGCGTCGGTGTGCATCTCGATCAGGCCGCGCGGCACGATCTGCCACGACAGGCCGAAGCGGTCCTTGACCCACCCGCAGGGCAGCTCGGTACCGCCGTCGGACTTCAGCGCGTCCCACAGCCGATCGACCTCGGCCTGGTCTTCGCAGTCGACGCTGAGCGACAGCGCTTCACTGAAGCGGAACTGCGGCCCGCCGTTCAGCGCCTGGAAAGGCTGGCCGAACAATTCGAACTCGATCAACATGACCTTGCCGCGGTGCTGGGGCATGGCATCGCCGTAGTAAGAGGTGCGCAGGATGCGGCCTTGGCCAAAGGTGCGCAGGTAAAAGGCCACCGCCTCCTCGGCATCGAAGTCGAACCACAGACAGGGGGTGATCTTCGCCTTCATAGCGAGCTCGCCAGCGCTTCCAGCTGCTCGGCCGCCTTGCCCCAGCCGTCGTGGAAGCCCATCTTCTCGTGGGTTTCGCAGTCCTCGGCGCTCCAGTGTCGGGCGACCGCGCGGTACAGCGTGCCGCCGCCCGGTGCGTCGGCGAAGCGCACGTCGCCCACCATGAAGGGCTTGTTCCTGCCGGGCACCCAGTCGCCGACGAAGGCGTCGGTAAAGACCAGCCGGCGCTGCGGCTCCACCAGCAGGTAGCAGCCCGGGCAGTCCTGCACCATCGGCTGGCCGTCGGGGCCCGGGCCTTCCATGCGGGTGAAGCTGGCGCCGCCGGCGCTGAAGTCGGCTTCGACCTCGGTGACGCGCCAGGGCACCGGGCAGAACCACTGCTTGATCAATGCCGGCTCGGTCCAGCAGCGCCAGACAGCGGCGCGCGGTGCGGCCAGCGTGCGCTCCAGCACCAGTTCGTGCGGCGAGGCGAAGTCTTGCGGGTTCATCATGGGTTCCTTGTCAAGGCTGGTTCAGGCGGTGGCATCGTCGATGCCGACCATCCACTGCACGCCGAAGCGGTCTGTGCACATGCCGAAGCAGGCGCTCCAGAAGGTGGGGCCCATGGGCATGAACACGCTGCCACCTTCGGCCAGCGCGGCGAAGCGCTGCCGTGCCTGGGCTTCGTTGTCGGCGGTGAGCGACAGCGTCACGCCGGCGTAGGAAGGCACCTCGGTGCTCATGCCGTCGGAGGCCATGACCAGCGTGTCGCCGACGCGGAAGCCGCAATGCATCACCTTGTCGTCCCAGCCGGGCGGCAGCGGCATGGGCGGCGACTCGGGGCTTTCGCGGAAGCGCATCACCATTACCGGCTGTGCGCCGATGGCCTGCTGGTAGAAGGCCAGCGCTTCATCGCAGCGGCCGGCGAACATCAGGTAGGGTTCGACTCTCATGCAGTGCTCCTTGCTTTGCGGGGCGCGGGCGCGGCCGGCGCGTCGCCGCCGAGCAGGCCCTGGACATAGGCGCGCAGGTGCGCCAGAAGGGGCAGCGCGGCCTGCACCGACCCCTGGGACTTGGCCACGATGAAGGCGCCCTGCAGTGCTGCCTGGGTGAACAGCGCCAGGCTCTCGGCCGTCCAGCGGGCCTTGGGCGCGTACTTCGCCCGGGCCGCCTCGATCATCGGCCGCAGCGTGTCGGCATGGCCGGCGATGCCGCCGCCACAGGCCTGACGCAGCGCCGGGTGGGTGTCGTAGGTCTCCTGTACCAGCGTGCCGAGCAGGCAGGTCACGTCGGGCAGCTCGCCGGCCTGCAGCAGCGCACCGCGGAAATCCAGATAGGCCAGCAGCCGCGCCCGCGGGTCGGCCACCTGCTGGTACGACGCCTGCGCGAACAGCGCGCCGGTGCGCTGGTTCCAGTGTTCGATGGTGGCCAGCGCCAGGTCTTCCTTGCCCTTGAAGTGGTGGAAGAAGCTGCCCTTGGACAGGCCGGTGGCGCCGCAGATGTCGTCCACCGTGGTCGCGGTGTAGCCCTTGCGCCGGAACGCGGCCAGCGCGGCATCGAGCAGGCGCGTGCGGGAATCGGGGGACTGAAGGTTCATCGTGGACCGAAAGCAAACCGACTGATCGGTATGCAACATACAAACCGGTTGGTATGGTGTCAAGCGCTTGCGCGCATGCCGTCGGCTGGTCAGCCCTGGCGCCGTTTCGTCGCGGTGCTCGTCGTTTCGTCGCCCCGCCATGGCCATGCCACGGGCGGGCGCCTAAGCTTCAGTCATCGCCTTCTCAAGAACTAGACCGCCATGTCTGCCTGGACCAAGATCGTGCTTCCACTGCTGGGTGTGCCGCTGGCGCTGCTGGCCGCCGCCATCGTGTTCGGCGGGCCCTCGCAACCGCAGCCGATGGGCAGCATCAGCGACCCCTTCCGCAGCGTCGACTACGGCAACCTGCCGCCGCTGCAGCGGCTGGCCGCGCGCGACGGCACGCCACTGGCCTTCCGCAGCTACCTGCCGGCCGGCACGCCGCGCGGCAGCGTGGTGCTGCTGCACGGCTCCTCGGCCGACAGCCGCAGCCAGCATGTGCTGGCGCAGGCGCTGCAGCAGGCCGGGCTGGCGGCCTACGCACTGGATGTGCGCGGCCATGGCGGCAGCGGCGAGAAGGGCCGCATCGGCCACCCGGGCCAGCTGGACGAGGACCTGGAGGACTTCATGCGCACGGTGGAGCCGGCGCGGCCCAGCACGCTGGCCGGCTTCTCGGCCGGTGGCGGCTTCGCGCTGCGCATCGCCGGCAGCGAGCGGCAGGCGCTGTTCGACCGCTACCTGCTGCTGGCGCCCTTCCTCAGCCAGAACGCGCCCACCTACCGGCCCGACAGCGGCGGCTGGGTCAGCGTGGGGGTGCCGCGCATCGTCGGCCTGAGCGTGCTGAACGCCTTCGGCATCCATGCGCTGGACCACCTGGTGGTGACGCGCTTCGCGCTGAACGAGCAGGCCCAGGCGATGCTGACGCCGGCCTATTCGCATGCGCTGGCGCTGAACTACCGGCCGCCGGCCGACTGGCAGGCGACGATCCGCGCCGCGCGGCAGCCGATGCAGGTGCTGGTGGGCGCGCAGGACGAGGCCTTCGATGCCAGCCGCTTTGCCGACGCTTTCGCCACGGCCGGCCGGCCGGTGCCGGTGACGGTTCTGCCGGGCATCGGCCATGCCGCGCTGACGCTGCAGCCGCAGGCCCTGCAGGCGGTGGTGGCGGCCGCGCTGGCCGAGCCGGCCGCACACTGACAGCACTCTGGGAGCCCACGATGAATGCCTTCGCCACGCTGATGCAGCGTCACCCGCTGATCTTCTTCCACCTGGTCACCGCGGTGGCGGCGCTGCTGCTCGGCGCGCTGATCCTGTACGGTCGCAAGGGCACCTGGAACCACCGCACGCTAGGCTGGATGTGGGTGACACTGATGACCGGCACGGTGCTCAGCAGCGCCTTCATCCGCGACTACCGGCTGCCCAACCTGTACGGCTTCACGCCGATCCACGGCTTCACGCTGTACGTGGCGGTGATGCTGCCGCGTGCACTGCGCTACGTGCGCGCCGGCAACATCGTCGGCCACCGCAAGACGATGCGCGGCATCTACTACGGCGGTTGTGTCATTGCCGGCATCTTCACGCTGTTGCCCGGGCGCTTCCTGGGCAGCCTGCTGTGGGGCACGCAGGCCACCGGCATCGCTTCCTGAACCCCGAAAGGAACCCACAATGTCCATGACCGAAGACCAACTGGAACAACTGGCCCGCCGTCGCGTCAAGCAGAAGATGGCCTTCTACATCCATGCCACGGTGTTCGTGCTCGTCAACCTCGGCCTGGCGGCGCTGAACCTGCTGGGCGGCGGGCGCAGCTGGCACCTGTGGCCGCTGGCAGGCTGGGGCCTGGGGCTGGCGATCCACGGCTTCGTCACCTTCGCCAGCCTGAACGGCGACGGCCTGCGCGAGCGCATGCAGCGGGACGAGGTCGAACGGCTGCGCCGCAAGCAGGGACGCTGAAGGGGGCGTCGATAGAATCGACGCATGTCCTCCGCCCCTAAAGAAGAAGCCGCCAAGCCCAGCAATTTCCTGCGCGCGGTGATCGAGCGTGACCTCGAATCCGGCACCTATGCTGCCCGCCGCTTTGCCGGCACCCCCGGCGACGCCGCGCACCAGACGGCCGGTGCGCCGGACCCGGCGCGCATCCGCACCCGCTTCCCGCCCGAGCCCAACGGCTATCTGCACATCGGCCACGCCAAGAGCATCTGGCTGAACTTCAGCCTGGCGCAGGAGTACGGCGGCATCTGCCACCTGCGCTTCGACGACACCAACCCCGAGAAGGAGGAGCAGGAGTACGTCGATGCCATCGTCGAGATGGTGCACTGGCTGGGCTACGACTGGCGCGCCGCCTACGAAGGCGGCACGGTGCGCGAGCACCTTTACTACGCCAGCGACTACTTCGACTTCATGTACCGCGCCGCCGAGGCGCTGATCGAGGCCGGCCTGGCCTACGTGGACGAGCAGAGCGCCGAGGAGATGCGCGTCAACCGCGGCGACTTCAACACGCCCGGCACGAACAGCCCCTTCCGCAGCCGCAGCCCGGCCGAGAACCTGGCCCGCTTCCGCGAGATGCGCGACGGGCTGCATGCCGACGGCGCGATGGTGCTGCGCGCGAAGATCGACATGGCCTCGCCGAACATCAACCTGCGCGACCCGACGCTGTACCGCATCAAGCGCGCCACGCACCACAACACCGGCGACCGCTGGTGCATCTACCCGATGTACACCTATGCGCACCCGCTGGAGGATGCGCTGGAGAACATCACCCACAGCATCTGCACGCTGGAGTTCGAGGACCAGCGTCCCTTCTACGACTGGGTCCTGGAGCGCCTGGCCGAATTGGGGCTGCTGACACAGCCGCTGCCCAAGCAGTACGAGTTCGCGCGGCTGAACCTGAGCTACATCGTCACCAGCAAGCGCAAGCTGCGGCAGATGGTCGAGGAAGGCATCGTCGACGGCTGGGACGACCCGCGCATGCCCACGCTGGTGGGCCTGCGCCGGCGCGGCTACACGCCCGAGAGCCTGCGACTGCTGGCCGAGCGCAGCGGCGTCAGCAAGGCCGGCGGCTGGATCGACTACAGCGCGCTGGACATCGCGCTGCGCGAAGACCTGGACGCCAAGGCACCGCGCGCGATGGCCGTGCTCGACCCGCTGAAGCTGGTGCTGAGCAACTGGGACGCCGTCATCGGCCGCGGCCAGACCCTGCCCTGCACCGCCCCGCGCCACCCCGGCCAGCCCGAGCGCGGCTTGCGCGAATTCACGCTCGGCCCCGAAGTCTGGATCGAGCGCGAGGACTTCGTGGAAGAGCCGCCCAAGGGCTACCACCGCATGAGCCCGCCGCGCACCGATGCGAACGGCAAGGCCGTCGAGGGCAGCGTGGTGCGTCTGAAGTACGGCTACGTGGTGCGCTGCACCGGCTTCAGCCGCGGCGCCGACGGCCGGGTGAGCGAAGTACGCGCCGAGCTGATTCCCGACACGCGCAGCGGCACGCCGGGCGCCGATGCGGTCAAGACCAAGGGCGTGCTCACCTGGGTGGCGGCGCACGATGGCTTGAGCGCCGAGGTGCGGCTGTACGACCGGCTGTTCACCGAGGCGCAGCCCGACGCCGCCGGCCGCGACTTTAAGGACTGTCTGAACCCGGCCAGCCGCCAGGTGGTGACGGCCTGGCTGGAACCCTCACTGGCCGGCACCAACGCCGACGAGAAGTTCCAGTTCGAGCGCCACGGCTACTTCGTCGCCGACCGCAAGGACCATGCGGCCGGCGCGCCGGTGTTCAACCGCATCACGCCGCTGAAGGACGGCTGGGCCAAGTAGGCCCGCCGCGGTTTCAGTTCGACGCGAAGCAGTACAGCCGGCCCGAGCCGCCGGTGCGCACCAGGGCTTCCTGGCTGCAGCCGGCGCTCTGGTGCGAGAAGTTCCAGCTCTTGGCCCAGTTCTCGGGCAGCGGGCCGATGCGGTCGTGGTGGCCGACGATGGCCGAGCCTTCGGTGCTGCTCGTCCAGCCCTTGCAGGTGGTGTCGGTCTGCGGCGCGAAGGCCGTGCCGTCGGCGCGCGAGCCGGTCAGGATGTCGTGCTCGTTGGGCTGGTCGCCGCGGCCCTTGACCACGTTGCCCTTCTCGTCCAGCGCGGTCATCTTGTTGATGTGGTTGCCGTTGTGCAGGTGGGCCACGTCGCGCGCGATCAGCTCGCCCTTGGCGTTGTACCAGGGGCCGGTGCCGATGCGGTCGCGCGCATTGACCGAGGCCACACCCTGCGGGTTGGCTTGCGACGGGAAGGCGCCGGGCACGCTCAGGTAGGCGCGCCAGGTCTTGTTGCCGGCGCCCGCCGCGGTGGCCAGCCGCTGGCACAGCGCATCGGCGCCCTGCAGGCCGCCCAGGTCGGCGCCCTTGCCGCTGCCGGTGCTGCTGATGAAGAAGCCCATTGGCTCCTTGCCGCCCAGCGACGCGCAGGCGGCCAGTGTCAGGCTGGCGGTGGCGGCCAGGCTCAGGACCAGGGTGGAACGCATCGGCAGTCTCCTCGTGGTGGATGGTGTCTGCGGATTACGCGCGAGACCGTGTTTTCATGCCTCGGGGTTTACCAAGGGGGTGGCAGCGCGCTGCAGCGCGGCAATGCGCTCCAGCAGCATCTCGCTGGAGCCGTCGACGAAGCTGGCCACCCGCGCGCCGGCCTGGTGCCGGCCGAAGGGATGCACCTCGCGCAGCCCCTCGGCGCCCATCGCCTGGGCCAGCGCCGGCAGCTGGCGCTCGGCCATGCGCGTGGCGAAGAGCTTGGCCTGCGCCGACAGCAGCTGCGCGTCGGCGCCCGATTCCACCTGCTCGGCCGCCTGCGCCACCAGCAGCCGCGCGGCCTGCAGCTCGGTGGCCGCCTCGGCCCGCCGCCAGCGCCAGCCCTGGTGCCCGGCCAAGGGCTGGCCGAAGGCCTGGCGCTGCGCGCCGTAGGCCTGGGCGATGCGCAGCGCCTCGCCAACCATGCCGTTGCACATGGCGGCGATGTAGACCCGCGCGCCGTTGATCGAGCGCAGCGCCGCCTTGAAGGCCTGGCCGGGCGGGTGCAGCAGTTCGTCGTCGCTGGCAAGGTAGCCGTCGAGCCGGAAGCCGCCGGCGCCGATGGCATGCTGGCCGCTCAACTGGTAAGCCGGCTCGCGCACGAAGCCCGGCCGCGTGCCGTCGATCAGGAAGCAGGCGATGCCGCGGCCGCCACTGCCGGCTTCGGTCTGCGCATAAAGCACGATCACGTCGGCCCGCGCGGCATTGGTGATCCAGGCCTTGGCACCGTCGAGCCGCCAGCCCTGTGGCGTGCGCACGGCCTGGGTGCGGATGGCGCCGAAGTCGGAACCGGCCCCCGGCTCGGTCAGGGCCGTGCAGCCCAGCCGCTGGCCGGACAGCAGGTCGGGCAGGTAGCGGCCGGCCAGCGCCGGCGCGTCGCGGGCCAGCTTGGCCGCCACGTTGTGCGTGTTCAGCAGCGACATCGTGAAGCCGAAGTCGGCTGCGGCCAGCCGCTCGGCCACGCGCGCCTTGCTGCCATAGCCCAGGCCCAGCCCGCCCCATGCCACCGGCACCTCGATGCCGGTCAGCCCCAGATAGGCGGCGGCCTGCAGGGCCTCCAGCCCGATGCGGCGTTCGGCCTCCCAGCGCGGGGCGGCAGGCGCCACCACCTCGCGGGCAAAGGCTTCGGCGCGTTGCAGCAGGTCCTCGTCGGCAGTCATCGGCAGCCTCCAGCGTGATCGATGTCACAGCCTAGCGCAGGCGGGCCGCGGGCCGGGCTTAGCATCGCCGCATGAAGATCACCCACCTTGCAGGCGCCACCTTGCTGGCGCTGGCCACCGCCGCGCCGGCGCTGGCCCAAAGCTCGAAGCTGTCGCTGGCGGCCTATGGCGGCTACCGAGGCGGCGGCAGCTTCCAGCAGGACGCCAGCCCGTTCGCCTCGATCGACCTGAAAAGCAGCGCCAGCGGCGCGCTGGCGCTGAACTACGCCGTCGACGCCAACCGCCAGGTGCAGTTGTTCGGCTCCTACCAGTCCACCGACCTGGAAGCCAGCAGCACCACGCCCACCGTGCCGATGAAGCTGAGCTACCTGCACTTCGGCGGCACCAACTACTTCGAGGGCGGCATCGGCCGCGGCGCCTACGTGGCCGGTGGCATCGGCGCCACCTGGATATCGCCGGGGCTGAACGGCCTGTCGTCCGAGGTGAAGCCTTCGCTGAACCTGGCGCTGGGCTACGAACTGCCGATCACCGGTGCGCTGTCGCTGAAGGCGGAACTGCGCGGCTACTTCACGTTGATCAGCAGCAGCAGCGCGCTGTTCTGCTCGGGCGGCTGCGTGGTCGCCATCCGCGGCGACGGCTTGACGCAGGTGGAAGGCCTGCTGGGCTTGTCGCTGGCTTTCTAGGGCGACAATCGCGGCCCTTTCCACTTTTGCGGATTCGAACGATGCGATCTACCCTGCTGGCGTGCGCCCTGGTCCTTGGCGGTGTGGCAGCACAGGCGCAGACCGATGCGGCCCAGGCTGCATCGGCAAAGGAGCCGGGCGCCGTGGTCACGCCCAGCGGCCTGGTGTTCCGCTCGCTGACGGACGGCACCGGTCCAAGCCCCGGCCCCACCGACACGGTCAAGGTCAACTACCGCGGCACCTTCCCGGACGGCCGCGAGTTCGACAGCTCCTACAAGCGCGGCGAGCCGATCGAGTTTCCGCTCACCGGCGTCATCAAGTGCTGGACCGAAGGCGTGCAACGCATGAAGGTCGGCGGCAAGGCCAAGCTCACCTGTCCGGCGTCGATCGCCTATGGCGACCGGGGTGCCGGCGGCGTGATCCCGCCCGGCGCGACGCTGCTGTTCGAGGTGGAACTGCTGGGCGTCAAGGGCAAGTAAGTCGGCCAAGCAGGCCGGGCCCGCGCAGAACCCGGGCCGTTCGCGCAGCTTCAGGCCGCGCGCAGGCACGGCCTGAAGCCCCCGCTCAGCCCCAGCGGGTGTTGCTGTCCACCCGCAGCCGCGCACCGGGTGCGGCCTTGGGCAGCGAACTGGGTTTGCGCGCGGCAGGCGGCTTGGCCGGCTGAAGGGGCTGGGTCAGCGCCGCTTCCATCATGGCCCCCCAGGGGCCATCGCTGCCGCCGGCCAGCTCCAGCTCGCGCTGGGCCACGCGGCGATCGAAGGCATCGGGCGACCGCTCGGGCAGCCGGTCCAATGCGCGCTTCGGGTCCTGGCCGAAATGCAGGGCCGTGCGCTGCACCACCGCACGGAACATCTGCGACACGCGCGACGGCGTCACTTTCAGCTCGGCCGCCAGTTGCGCCGGGGTCAGGCCGACGCCCAGGTAGGCATCGATCACCTGACGCTCGCGTTCGGGCAGACCGGCGAAGAAGCGCTCCAGCCGGCGCATGACGATGCCGGTGTCCACGCGGGCCTCCACCTCGTCGTGCGGCGTGGCGGCGCGGTACTCGGCCGGCTCGTCCTCGGCCTCGGCATCGCCGGCCGATGTCTTGGCCCGGCCTTCCAGATCGGCCTGCTCCAGCCGCGAGATCTCGTCGATGCTCATGCCGCACAGCTCGGCCAACTGGGCCAGGGTGGGCTCGCCGCCTTGTTCGCTGCGCCAGCGCTCGCGGGCAATCTGCAGCGCCTTCAGCTTGCGGCGCTGGCCACGGCCCAGGTGGTCCATCTGGCGCAGCTCGTCGAGCATCGCGCCCTTGACGCGGGCCCGCGCGTAGCGCAGGAAGGCTTCGGTGGCCTCGGGCGACTCGCGATCGCCTTCCCACTGGAAACCAATGGCCGACTGCGCCACGGCGATCAGGCCCACCTGGATCAGGTCGGCCTTCTCGACGTTGGACGGCAGATGGCGGGCCAGCGCCTGGGCCTGCCTGCGCACCCAGGATTCGTTCTTCGCGATCAGCGAGGAAGGCACCCCTTGCATCGAAATCATGGCCTCATGCTATGCGCGCGGGGCCGTCTCGAGGGTGCGAAAACTACCGCATTCAGAAGGCTGCTGCGGCTTTCACGCGGCCTTGCGCCACTTGCTTACCGCACTTACCAGAAGCAACACCAGCGCACCCGCGATCACCCCCGTCAGAGCGTCCAGGATTCCCGGCATCAACACGCCGAAAACCGGCCCTGCAGGCCAGCTGGCGGTACGGCCGACCACGGCCTCGATGCCGTGGTGCAAGGCCGGCACGCCATGGGTCAGGATGCCGCCGCCCACCAGGAACATCGCCGCCGTGCCGGCCACCGACAGCGCCTTCATCAGCCACGGCGCAGCGCGCAGGATGCCGGCGCCCAATGCCCGCTGGAAGCCGGCCCAGGCATCGGCGCCGGCGCGGCGCGACAGGTGCAGCCCGGCGTCGTCGAGCTTGACGATGCCAGCGACGAAGCCGTAGACGCCCACCGTCATCAGCAGCGCGATGCCCACCAGCACCGCCACGCGCGTGCCGAAGGCGGCTTCGGCCACCGTGCCCAGCGTGATGGCGATGATCTCGGCCGAGAGCACGAAGTCGGTGCGGATCGCGCCCTTGATCTTGGCCTTTTCGAAGGCCACCGGGTCCACCGCCGGGTCGGCCATGGCCTGCGCCAGCTGCGCCTTGGCGGCCTGGTCTTCCTCGCGGCTGTGCAGGAAGCGGTGCGCCAGCTTCTCGAAGCCTTCGTAGCAGAGGAAGGCACCGCCCACCATCAGCAGCGGCGTCACCAGCCACGGCGCAAAGGCGCTGATGGCCAGCGCCAGCGGCACCAGGATGGCCTTGTTGAGCAGCGAGCCCTTGGCCACCGCCCAGACCACCGGCAGCTCGCGATCGGCGCTGACGCCGGTGACCTGCTGCGCGTTCAGCGCCAGGTCGTCGCCCAGCACGCCGGCGGTCTTCTTGGTGGCCGTCTTGGTGAGCAGCGCCACATCGTCCAGCACGCTGGCGATGTCGTCGATCAGGGCGAGCAGGCTGGCGCCGGCCATGGGCAGCTCCTTCGGCGGTGCGGTGAGTCAGTGCCGCCGTGCGGCGATGTAAGCCTGCTGTACCGCCAGCGTCTCCGGGTCCTGGTAGGCGGCCAGCAGCGCATCGGCATCGGCCTGGCTGCCGGCGGCCGGGCACAGCGTCTCGGCGGCCGTCGCGAAGCGCTGCTTGGTGGTGCGCAGCGCGCCCAGCGGCCGCGTCGCCAGGCGCT
>JAFLDH010000112.1 GCA_017302505.1 Burkholderiales bacterium | reverse complement strand
CGGCCACCGCCTCGGCGGCCGAGCCCGCGGCGTCGGCCGCCGCCGAAGCTGCACCGGCCGACGCGGCTGCGGCACCCGCTGCCGCGGCCCCGGTGCCCGACAAGGGCGACGTGGCCTGGATGATCGTGGCCACGCTGCTGGTCGTGATGATGACGGTGCCGGGTCTGGCGTTGTTCTACGGCGGCCTGGTGCGCAGCAAGAACATCCTGTCGGTGCTGATGCAGGTGATGGTGACCTTCTCGCTGATCGTCGTGCTGTGGGCCATCTACGGCTACAGCCTGGCCTTCACCGAAGGCAACGCCTATGTCGGCGGCTTCGACAGGCTGTTCCTGAAGGGCCTGTTCGATCCCGCGGCCGGCACCTTCGCGATGGGCGCCACCTTCAGCAAGGGCGTGGTCATTCCGGAACTGCTGTTCGCGGCCTTCCAGGCCACCTTCGCCGGCATCACCTGCTGCCTGATCGTCGGTGCCTTCGCCGAGCGCATCAAGTTCAGCGCGGTCCTGCTGTTCAGCGCCATCTGGTTCACCTTCAGCTACGCGCCGATCGCCCACATGGTGTGGTACTGGATGGGCCCGGATGCTTACACCGGCGCTGACGTGGTCGACGCGATGAACGCCAAGGCCGGCCTGCTGTGGCAGCACGGCGCGCTGGACTTCGCCGGCGGCACCGTGGTGCACATCAACGCCGCGGTGGCCGGCCTGGTCGGCGCCTTCATGGTCGGCAAGCGCATCGGCTACGGCAAGGAAGCCATGGCGCCGCACAACCTGCCGTTGACTATGGTCGGCGCTTCGCTGCTGTGGGTGGGCTGGTTCGGCTTCAACGCCGGCTCGGCCCTGGAAGCCAGCAACAGCGCCGTGCTCGCCTTCATGAACACCTTCACCGCCACCGCCGCTGCGGTGCTGGCCTGGTGCCTGGGCGAATCGCTGATGCGCGGCAAGGCCTCGATGCTGGGTGCGGCCTCCGGTGCCGTGGCCGGCCTGGTGGCCATCACCCCGGCCGCCGGCAACGTCGGCCTGATGGGCGCGATCATCATCGGCTTCATCGCCGGCTTCGCCTGCCTATGGGGCGTCAATGGCCTGAAGCGCATGCTGGGTGCCGACGACTCGCTGGACGTGTTCGGCGTGCACGGCATCGGCGGCATCATCGGCGCGCTGCTGACCGGCGTGTTCAACAACCAGGCGCTGGGCGGCCCGGGCCTGGTGACCGACTGGGTCACCGTGACCGTGGGCTCCAACGGCATCGCCGCCCAGGTGTGGATCCAGCTGAAGGGCGTGCTGATCACCATCGTGTGGTCGGCGGTGGTTGCCTTCGTGGCCTTCAAGATCGTCGACATGACCATCGGTCTGCGCGTCTCCGAAGAGGAAGAGCGCGAGGGCCTGGACATCACGTCGCACGGCGAGACGGCCTACAGCAAGTAAATCTCTCGAGGGTTTGGGCGAGTTCGGGGCTGCCTTCGGGCAGCCCCTTTTTCTTGGCCGCGCCCGGCCTGCGCTTGCATCGCCCGCCACCTAGAATTGCCCCATGGTTCCGCACCTCATCACTTCGCTGAATGGCCCGATCAACGAGCTGGAGCAGCGCATCCTCGAATCGATGCCCGCCATCGAGCGCTGGTTCCGGCTCGAATGGATGGAGCACACGCCGCCCTTCTATTGCTCGGTGGACCTGCGCAATGCCGGCTTCAAGCTGGCGCCGGTGGACACAGACCTGTTCCCCAGCGGCTTCAACCACCTGACGCCCGAAATGCTGCCGTTGGCGGTGCAGGCGGCGATGGCGGCGATCGAGAAGATCTGCCCCGAGGCCAAGAACCTGCTGGTGATCCCGGCCGCGCAGACGCGCAGCAGCTTCTACCTGGCCAACCTGCAGCGGCTGATCGCGGTGTTCACGCAGGCCGGCCTGAACGTGCGGCTGGGTTCGCTGGACCCGGCGCTGAAGCAACCGCAGACGCTGCCGCTGGCCGAAGGTGGCGAGCTGACGCTGGAGCCGCTGATGCGCAACCGCGGGCGCCTGGGCCTGAAGAACTTCGACCCCTGCACCATCCTGCTGAACACGGACCTGCCCGAAGGCGTGCCCAAGGTGCTGCAGGGCCTGCACGAGCAGTACCTGCTGCCGCCGTTGCATGCCGGCTGGTCGGTGCGGCGCAAGTCGCAGCACCTGCGCAGCTATGAAGAGCTGGCCAAGAAGTTCGCCAAGCTGCTGGGCATGGACCCGTGGCTGATCAACCCGATGCATGCGCTGTGTGGCCAGGTCGATATCCGCGACAGCGCCGGCCTGGATTGCGTGCGCGGCCATGTCGAGACACTGCTCGGCAAGATCAAGCGCAAGTACAAGGAATACGGCATCTCCGAGCGTCCCTTCGTCGTCGTCAAGCCCGACAGCGGCTCCAGCGGCATGGGCATCCTGACGGTGCGCGATGTCAAGGACGTGGACGCGCTGGTGCGCGCGGGCGCCGATCTGCCGGCGCCGGGCGCCATGCTGGTGCAGGAAGGCGTGCCGACCTACGAGCGCATGCATGATGCGGTGGCCGAGCCGGTGGTCTACATGATCGACCGCTACGTGGTCGGCGGCTTCTACCGCGTGCATGCCGAGCGGGGCATCGACGAGAACCTGTGCGCACCGGGCTCGCGCTACGTTCCGCTGGCCTTTGCCTCCAGCACCCAGCTGCCGAAGCGCGGCGAGAAGCCCGGGGCCAGCCCGCCGAACCGCTTCTACATGTACGGCGTGATCGGCCGCCTGGCCATGGCCGCCGCCAGCTACGAGCTGGAAGCCACGGACCCCGAGGCCGAGGTCTACGCCTGAACCGCCTGCCGGCGCTGCCCGGTCCGACGTGAGCAACGCCGCCGCCCCGCGCAACCCGGCCGCCCTGGCCGCGCTCACGCTCGGCGCGCTCGGCGTGGTCTACGGCGACATCGGCACCAGCCCGCTGTATGCGCTGAAAGAGGTCTTCCACGGCGGCCGCGTGGCGGCCACCCACGACAACATCCTGGGCGTGCTGTCGCTGATCTTCTGGACGATGACCACCATCGTCTCGCTGAAGTACGTGCTGCTGATCCTGCGCGCCGACAACAACGGCGAAGGCGGGCTGATCGCGATGCTGGCGCTGGCCACCCACGCCGTGCGCGACCGGCCCAAATTGCGCGAGGCGCTGATGCTGGTGGGCCTGTTCGGCACCGCCATCTTCTACGGCGACGGCGTGATCACGCCGGCGATCTCGGTGCTGTCGGCGGTGGAAGGGCTGGAGGTGGCCGCGCCGGCGCTGCATGATTTCGTCATCCCGATCACGCTGCTGGTGCTGACCTGCCTGTTCGCGGTGCAACGCTTCGGCACCGGCGGCATCGGCAAGGCCTTCGGGCCGATCACCCTGGTCTGGTTCGCGGTGCTGGTGGCGCTGGGCCTGCCGCACGTCATCGGCAACCCGCACGTGCTGCTGGCGCTGAACCCGCTGTACGCCTTCCGGTTCTTCGCCGACAACCCGCTGGTCGCCTTCGTCGGCCTGGGCGCGGTGGTGCTGGTGGTCACTGGCGGCGAGGCGCTGTATGCCGACATGGGCCACTTCGGCCGCCTGCCGATCCGCATCGCCTGGTACGGCTTCGTCATGCCGGCGCTGGTGATCAACTACTTCGGCCAGGGCGCGATGCTGCTGGAGCACCCGGACGCGATCGAGAACCCCTTCTACCTGATGGCGCCGGCCTGGGCGCGGCTGCCGCTGGTCTTCCTGGCCACCGCGGCCACGGTCATTGCCTCGCAGGCGCTGATCTCGGCGGCCTTCTCGGTCACCAAGCAGGCGGTGCAGCTGGGCATCCTGCCGCGCATGCGCATCCTGCACACCTCCGTGCGCGACACCGGGCAGATCTACGTGCCCTTCGTCAACTGGGGGCTGTACGTCTTCATCGTGCTGGCGGTGGCGCTGTTCAAGAGCTCGTCGAACCTGGCCTCGGCCTACGGCATCGCCGTCACGCTGGACATGACCATCACCACGGTGATGACCTTCTTCGTCATCCGCTACGGCTGGAAGTACCCGCTGTGGCTGTGCCTGCTGGCGACCGGCCTGTTTTTCGTCATCGACGTCACCTTCTTCGCCAGCAACCTGCTCAAGCTGTTCGCCGGCGGCTGGTTCCCGATCGTTATCGGCATCGGCATGTTCACGCTGATGCTCACCTGGCGCACCGGGCGGCGCCTGATGGCCGAGCGGCTGAAGAGCGATTCGATCGAGCTGAAGAGCTTCCTCGAAGCCGTGTTCGTCAGCCCGCCGGCGCGCGTGCCGGGCACCGCGGTGTTCCTCAGCGCCGAACCCGACGTGACGCCGAACGCGCTGCTGCACAACCTGAAGCACAACAAGGTGTTCCACGAGTACAACCTGTTCGTCGCGGTGCGCCACCACGACGTGCCGTGGATCGGCTTCGACAAGCGCGTCGAGATGGAGCCGCTGGGCCACGACTGCTGGCAGGTGATCCTGCACTTCGGCTTCAAGAACGACCCCGACGTGCCCGAGGCGCTGAAGCTGCTGGAAGGCCGTGGCGTACCGCTGGAGGAGATGGAGACCAGCTATTTCCTGTCGCGCGACACCGTCATGCCCACGCTGGGTGAAGGCATGTCGCTGTGGCGCGAGAAGCTCTTCGCCGGCATGCACCGCAACGCGGCCGCCGCGGCTGATTTCCTGAACCTGCCGGCCAACCGCATCGTCGAACTGGGCTCCAAGGTCGAGATCTGATGCGGCGTTTCTGGGCGGACGTTTCGCTGTCGGCGGTAGTGGCGGGCTTCGTCGCCGTGCTGGTGGGCTTCACCAGCTCGGTGGTCATCGTCTTCGCAGCCGCGCAGGCGCTGGGCGCCACGCCGGCGCAGACCACCTCGTGGATCTGGGCGCTGGGCCTGGGCATGGCGGCCACCTCGATCGGCCTGTCGCTGTGGACGCGCCAGCCGGTGCTCACCGCCTGGTCCACCCCCGGCGCCGCACTGCTGGCCGGCAGCAGCGGCTACGGCCTGGCCGAGGCTACCGGCGCCTTCGTCGCCTGCGGCGCGCTGATTGCGCTGGCCGGCGTCACGCGCGCCTTCGAGCGGGTGATGGACCGCATTCCGCAGGCCATCGCCGCGGCGCTGCTGGCCGGCGTGCTGGCGCGCTTCGGCCTGGACGCAGTGGGCGCGGTGAAGACCGCGCCGCTGCTGGTGTGCACGATGGCCGGCGTGTTCCTGCTCGGGCGGCGGTTCTGGCCGCGCTATGCGGTGCCGGGTGTGCTGGCCGCCGGCATCGCGGTAGCGGCATGGCAGGGCCGCATGGACCTGTCCAGCATCGACTGGCGCCTGGCCACGCCGGTGTGGGTGACGCCGCAGTTCAGCCTGGGCGCACTGGTCGGCCTGGGCCTGCCGCTGTTCATCGTGACCATGGCCTCGCAGAACCTGCCCGGCGTGGCCGCACAGCGTGCCGCCGGCTATGCGGTGCCGGTGTCGCCGCCGATCACGGCCACCGGCCTGGCGGGCGTGCTGCTGGCACCCTTCGGCGGCTATGCCTTCAACCTGGCAGCCATCACCGCGGCCATCTGCATGGGCCGCGAGGCCCACGAGGACCCGGCCCGCCGCTATACCGCCAGCGTGATGGCCGGCGTGTTCTACCTGCTGCTGGGCCTGGTGGGCGGGGCGGTGGTCGGGCTGCTGGCGGCCTTCCCGCGCGAGCTGGTGCTGGCCGTGGCCGGGCTGGCGCTGCTGGGCACCATCGCCGGCGGCCTGGCCGCGGCGCTGAAGGACGAGGCGCACCGCGACGCCGCCGGCCTGACCTTCCTGGTCACGCTGTCGGGGCTCACGCTTTGGGGCGTGGGCAGCGCCTTCTGGGGCGTGGTGGCCGGCAGCCTGGCGCTGTTGGTGCAACACTACCGCTCCTCCCGCGCCTGACCCCATTGCCGCCGTGAACCTGCTCTTCGTTGCCGACCCGCTGGACAGCTTCAAGCCCTACAAGGACTCCACCTTCGCGATGATGCGCGAGGGCGCCTCGCGCGGGCACCGGCTGTATGCCTGCGAGCCGGCGCAGCTGCACTGGCAGCGCGGCGCACCCGTGCGGGCGGCTGTGCGCCAGGTGGCCCTGACCGGCACGCTGGACGCCGACTGGTACGAGCCCAGCGACGCCGAAGTGCGCGCGCTGGCCGACTTCGATGCGGTGCTGATGCGCAAGGACCCGCCCTTCGACAGCGAGTACTTCTACGCCACGCACCTGCTGCAGCGTGCCGAGGCCGACGGCGCGCGTGTCTTCAACTCGCCGCGTGCGCTGCGCGACCACCCGGAGAAGCTGGCGATCCTGGAGTTCCCGCAGTTCATCGGCCCGACGCTGGTGACGCGCAGCGCCGACGACGTGCGCGCCTTCCATGCCGAGCATGGCGACGTCATCCTCAAGCCGCTGGACGGCATGGGCGGCATGGGCATCTTCCGCGTCGGCCCGGACGGCATGAACCTGGGCAGCATCACCGAGACGCTGAACCGCCACGGCACGCAGACGCTGATGGTGCAGCGCTATCTGCCGGAGATCGTCCAGGGCGACAAGCGCATCCTGGTCATCGGCGGCGAGCCGGTGCCCTACTGTCTGGCGCGCATCCCGCAGGGCAGCGAGATCCGCGGCAACCTGGCGGCCGGCGGTAAGGGCGTGGCCCAGCCGTTGAGCGCGCGCGACCGCGAGATCGCCACCGCGCTGGGCCCGGTGCTGGCGCAGCGCGGGCTGCTGCTGGTAGGGCTGGACGTGATCGGCGACTGCCTCACCGAGATCAACGTCACCAGCCCGACCTGCTTCCAGGAGATCCAGCAACAGACCGGCTTCGACGTGGCCGGCATGTTCATCGACGCGCTGGAACGCGCGCTGGCCGCAGCGGGCTGAGACCGCTCAGCCGGCCTTGGCCAGCTTGTCGGCCGTGCGGGTGTCGAAGTCGCTGGCCTCGTGCCGCTCGTGCAGCTGGCTGGCGGGGTCGCCGGTGACGCGGTTGACCATGCGGCCGCGCTTCACCGCCGGCCGCGCGGCGATGCCGTCGGTCCAGCGCTGCACGTGCTTGTAGTCCTGCACCTGCAGGAATTCGCCACCGCCGTAGAGCAGGCCCTTGGCCAGCGCGCCGTACCAGGGCCACACCGCGATGTCGGCAATGCTGTACTCGTCGCCGCCCAGGAAGGGCACCTCGGCCAGACGGCGGTCCAGCACGTCGAGCTGGCGCTTCACCTCCATCGCGAAGCGGTCGATCGCGTACTCGATCTTGGTCGGCGCATAGGCATAGAAGTGGCCGAAGCCGCCGCCCAGATAGGGCGCGCTGCCCATCTGCCAGAACAGCCACGACAGGCATTCGGTGCGCTTCAAAGGGTCGGTGGGCAGGAAGGCGCCGAACTTCTCGGCTAGGTACAAGAGGATCGCGCCGGACTCGAACACCCGCACCGGCTTCGGCCCGCTGCGGTCCAGCAGCGCCGGGATCTTGGAGTTGGGGTTGATGTCGACGAAGCCGCTGCCGAACTGGTCGCCTTCGTTGATGCGAATCAGCCAGGCGTCGTACTCGGCGCCGGCGTGGCCGAGGGCCAGCAGTTCCTCCAGCATCACCGTCACCTTGACGCCGTTGGGCGTGCCCAGCGAATACAGCTGCAGCGGGTGGCGGCCCACCGGCAGCACCTTGCCGTGGGTGGGTCCGGCAATCGGGCGGTTGATGTTGGCGAAGCGGCCGCCACTGGCCTTGTTCCAGGTCCAGACCGGCGGGGGCACGTACTCGGGGGCGTCGCTCATGGGATCGGGCGCTTGAAGATGCGGGACCCGCATCTTCGCCGAATCCGCACTCAGAACCAGGCCGTCAGCATGAAGCCCACATAGCGGCGCCAGTAACCGCTGCCGCCGTTGCCCACCGCGAAGCTGGAGCCCGAGCCGCCGGCGTACAGCCGCCAGCGCAGCCCCGGGCTCACGTCGTGCGCGATGCCGGCTTCCAGCATGTTGGGGTGGCCGGTGGTGGTGTTGCCGTCACCATCGTTCTCGCGCGACAGGCCGAGGGCCACACGGGCGTAGGCATCCCAGTCGTCGCGCTCGTGCCAGATGCCGGCGAAGATGCGGCCCTCGACATAGTTCTTCGGGTTCCAGTAACCGGCCGGTGGCAGCGTGCCCGGCGGAGGCACCGCGGCGTAGCTGGCGGGGTTGGAATCGGTGAAGGCAGCGCCTTCCACGCCGATCACTACCTTCGGGTTGAAGCGCGTCGCATAGTCCAGGTGGCCATAGACGCGCAGCCGCGTGTTGTCGTCGGAAAAGCGCAGCGCCGACACGTTGCCGCCCACCGTCCAGCGCGGCGGCAGCCGGTGCTCGACGCCCAGTGCCGCCACGTCGACGGTGATGCGGTTGCCGATGGCCTGCGGTGTCTCCACCACCTCGCGGCCTACGTCGGCCGTGATGCGCCACAGGTCCTGCGGCACCCAGCGCACCGAGGCATAACCAGTGATCGGCGTCCAGCCCTGGTAGTCGTTCCAGGCCAGGGTCAGCGAGGGCACGATCAGCCCCGGTGGTGTCTCGCCGGGCGTGCCGATCAGGCCGCGCAGCGTGGCCTGCACGCGGTTGGCATCCACGTCGCCCTGCGGCGAATCCAGCCGCGCAAAGCGGTAGCCGCCCTCCAGCACCAGCCCCGGCCGCAGCAGCATGCCGGCGCCGGCAGCCACTGCGGTGATGTCCAGCTGGTCGGCGTCGGTGGAGTAGTCGGCGCCGCCCCAGACATAGGACTTCTGCTCGCGGTCGATGCGCCAGTCGCGCAGGAACACCGCGGCGTTGTCGTCGCGGCCGTTCAGCAGCGGGAAGGCGGCCGTGTCGTAGCCGGCCCAGCGCAGCGCGCGCGCATGGTCCAGCCGCAGGTCGGCGTCGCTGCCGTCGTCCAGTTCGCGGTACATGCGCACCGCCTGGTTGTGGCGGCCGGCGGCGTTCAGCGTGCGCGCCAGCCCCGCCTGGGCGCGGCGGTCCTTCGGGTCTTCGGCCAGCAGCGCGCGCCAGGCGGCCTCGGCCTCGGCGTACTCGTCCATCCACAGCAGCACCGTCGCCACGCGGCGCTGCAGGTCGCGATCGCCGGGCGTCAGCGCCAGGGCACTGCGATAGGCCTGCAGCGCACAGGCGTTGTCGCCCAGCTCGACGCAGGCCTCGCCGGTGCCTCGCCACAGCTCGGCCTGGGCCTTCGGGTCGGTGGTGAAACCGCGGGCTTCGGCAAACAAGGGCAGCGCCGCCTTCGCATCGCGCGACCACAAGGTCTGCCAGGCCAGCGAGGCGGTCACATCGCGGGCCCGGCCGGGATCGACCTCGATCACGCGGCGGTAGGTGGCCACGGCCTCCTTGTGACGATCGGCGAAGCCGTAGACGCGGGCGGCCTCGATCAGCAGATCGGTGTTGCGTGGCTGTTCGCGCAGCAGGGCCTCGAAGATCGGCAACGCCTGCGTGTACTGCTTCGCATCGACCAGCGTGCGGGCCTGGGGCAGCGTCTGGGCCTGCGCCGCGCCGGCGGCCAGCAGGCAGGCCATGAGCAGCGGGCGCAGCCTCATGCCTCGCTGCCCGAACGCTGGGTGTTCCAGCGCACCGAGCCGGCCTGCGGCCGACGGAACAGCCAGGTCAGCGACAGCACGGTGGTCACCGACAGGAACATCCAGTACACCAGCGGATACCACACGGCATAGGCATAGAAGCGAAGGATGCCAGGGTCGTAGCGCCGGTCCACCAGCGCGCCCACCAGCAACTGCACCAGGCACAGCGTGCCGATGGTCATACCCCACAGGTTGGGAATGGGCGAGGCGCCCACGGGCGGCACACCGATCGCCCACGAAGCGATCCAGATCAGCGTCAGCACCACGAAGCACAGCGCCCACAGGATCGACAGGGCCGACTCGATGAACACCGGCCACATGCGGCGGTACTTCCAGTGCAGCGCCACGTCCGCATGCTTGTGGAACACCTGCATCAGCCCCCGCGCCCAGCGCAGCCGTTGCTTGAACAGCCCCTTGAAGCTGGTCGGCACGGTCATCCAGACGATGGCACGGGCCTCGTAGCGCACGTCGTAGAAGCGCTTCTGCAGCTTCCAGGTGAGCTCGATGTCCTCGGTGGGCATGTTCGGCGAGAAGCCGCCCACGTCGAACACCGCGCTGCGGCGGAAGGCGGCGACCACGCCCGATACGGTGACGATACGCCCCCAGATGCGCTGCGATCGGCGCAGCAGGCTGACGATGGAGCTGAACTCGATGGCCTGCAGCCGCGCCAGGAAGGTGTCGAAGTTGCGCACCCGAGGATTGCCGGTCACCGCCGCCACGCGCGCCGAGCGGAAGTGCGGCACGATGCGCCGCAGGATCATCGGGTCGGGTGCGGCGTCGGCATCCAGCGTCAGGATGATCTCGCCGTTGACCAGCGGCAGCGCATCGTTCAGCGCCAGCGCCTTGCCTTCGTTGAGCAGCTTGCGCACCAGCCGCACCCGGCCGCCGGCCAGGAAGGGTTCGACCCGCTTGCAGGTGTCGTCGCTGGAGCCGTCGTCCACCACCACCACCTCGTAGTGCGGGTAGTCGATCCGGCAGGCCGCCTGCAGGGTGCCGGTGATGACCTCGGCCTCGTTGTGCGCCGGGATCAGCACCGTCACCGTCGGCAGGTCCTCGTCGAGGACGCTGTCGGGCGGCGGCCCGCCGCGCTCCCAGTGGTGCAGGAAGAACATCGAGGTGGTGATCCACATGATGCTCGTGACGATCGGGTAGGCGGCAAAGAACAGCAGCGCCCAGGCATAGGGCCAGGTGTGCTGCAGGTCGACGATCAGCGCGGCCAGGGTGGACATATGGGAACCCTGCCCCTAGGCCGACCGCACGGGTGCGGCCGCCTGCTGTGGCGGCGCGTGGCGATGGGCTGGCAAGCCCTGGTAGCGCTTCTGGTGCGCATCGCCCTGGATCATCACCAGCCGGCTCTGGCGCAGGCTGTCCCAGTCGGCCAGCACCTCGCGGCCATGCCAGTCACGCGGGTAGCCCATGTCGACCGCCGCCACCGCCTGCCGCTCACCCTTGCGTCGATGGAGCGAGCGGTTGTGCCACACCCAGGCGCCGGTCAGCACCGGCAGCACCAGCACCGATCCGACGATCAGCCAGACCAGACCTTCGGATTCCCAGGGCCTGCGGGCCACCAGCATCCACAGCCAGACGAAGCCCGCCCAACCGATCACCACCAGCAGCAGGTGGCCCAGCTTCTTCAGTGCGGCGACGGCACGGAACCTCGGGGGGTCTTCGGTCATGCGGCAGGGATCAGGATCGCCGGCGGCGCCGTGCGGCCAGTGAGGCCACTGCCAGCAGGCCGCTCAGCAGCAGCGTCCAGGTGCCGGGCTCGGGTACCGGGGTCACGTCGCCGAAGGCCACCAGGTTCTCGGTGGGCACGCGCGTCCAGGGGCTGCCGTTGCGGGCCCAGGACAGTTCCACGACGCCGGCCTCCAGCCGGTCGTAGGCGCCCAGCTCGAACGAATACAGGCCCACGCCGAGCAGCAGGTTCTGGTCGAAGCCGAGCGCGTCGCGCGGGTTCAGGAAGTCGTTGTCGATCTCCAGCGCCGGGCTGCCTGCGCCGCGCAGACGGAAGAAGAAACCGTCATCGTGCAGCACGCTGAAGTTGTACAGGCCGGCTTCGGTGATGCGGATGTAGCCGCCGAAGCTGGAGGTCCAGTTTTCCTGGCTGGCCGGGCCGCCGCTGCCGAACAGCGGCGCCAGGTCGACGCTGCCCCACTTGGCGCCATAAAGCGTGTTGTACATGTCGTCGCCGAAGGCGATCTGCGAGACACGGCCCGCCCAGCTGCCTTCGATCATCCCGGGCGTGGGGTTCAGGTTCGCGGTCTGCCAGTCGGCCAGGCCCCACAGGCCGGTGCCCCAGCCGTAGGTGCTGACTGCCACGCCCGAGCCGAACTGCTTTTCGGCCTGGTTCCACAGCACGGTGCTCTGCTGCCAGTCGTCATGCACCTTCAGGAAAACGGCGTCGACACCGGTGCCGGCCTGGTAGCGGCCGGCCAGTTCGGGGGCCAGGACGACCGGGTCGGCCATGGCCGTGCCGGCTGCGGCCACCAGGGCCAAAACGGGTGCGAGGCGGCACCAACGCGGGACGCGAGTATTCATCTTCGGACTCCAACGACGTTCTATGCGCCGGCATGATGCAGTGCAGCGACCGGCGTGTGAACGGGGCGCTTACCTGCGCCTACGCCGTCCCGTCACTCCGTCACGAGCCACCTGCCGGCCCCACCCTATCCGAGGGGGGTGCTGCGAGGCGCCGTTACGACACGGACAACGCGTTCACTGTGTTTTCGGCCGATTTTCCGCGGGCTGAAATCCCCCACAAAGCAAAGTGCAGCGTCGGCGCGACAGTGCCGTGCCGCGCCCGCCGGGCGCCGGCTGCCGATAATCCCCCGCTGTCCATGGCCATCCTGTCCCTCACCGACGCCCATCTGGCCTATGGCCATGTGCCGCTGCTCGACGGCGCGGCCTTCGCCCTGGAGGCCGGCGAGCGGCTCGGCCTGATCGGCCGCAACGGCGCGGGCAAGTCCTCGCTGCTGAAGGTGCTGGCCGGGCAGGAGAAGCTCGACGACGGCCTGCTGCAGATGACGCAGGGCCTGCGCATCTGCTACGTGCCGCAGGAGCCGCTGTTCGACGCGGCGCGCAGCGTCTTCGACACGGTGGCCGACGGCGTGGCCGAGGCCCGCGCGCTGCGCGCCCGCTACGAGGCCCACGCGCCGGGCGATGACCTGGACGCGCTGCAGACGCGGCTGGAGGCGCTGGACGGCTGGACCTGGGAGCAGCGTGTGCAGGCCACGCTGGCGCAGCTGCAGCTGGACGGCGCGCGCGAGGTGGGCAGCCTGTCCGGCGGCATGAAGAAGCGCGTCGCGCTGGCGCAGGCGCTGGTGGCGGTGCCCGAGGTGCTGCTGCTCGACGAGCCCACCAACCACCTGGATCTGGCCTCGATCGACTGGCTGGAAGCGCTGCTGCGCGGCTTTGCCGGCAGCCTGATGCTGATCACCCACGACCGCGCCTTCCTGGACGCGGTGGCCACGCGCATCGTCGAGCTCGACCGCGGCGTGCTGCGCAGCTACCCCGGCAACTTCAGCGCCTACGAGCGGCTGAAGGAGGAGCAGCTGGCCGCCGAGGCGCTGGCCAGCGCCCGCGCCGACAAGCTGCTGGCGCAGGAGGAGCAGTGGATCCGCAAGGGCGTCGAGGCGCGGCGCACGCGCAGCGTGGCGCGGGTGCAGCGCCTGCAGCAGCTGCGCGCGGCGCGCAA
>JAFLDH010000111.1 GCA_017302505.1 Burkholderiales bacterium | reverse complement strand
GAGATTGCCTTCCTGCGGCGCGTGCACCCGCTGCTGTCGGCACGGCTGGCGGCGCTGGGCCATCCGCTGGGTGCGGCCGCGCTGCTGGTGGCCGGCGCGCCGGCGGCGATGCTGTTCGCGGTGTTGCACGGCCTGGGCAACGGCATCATGACCATCGCCAAGGGCACGCTGCCGCTGGTGCTGTTCGGCGCGCAGGGCTACGGCGCGCGGCAGGGCTGGATCGCGATGCCGGCGCGGGTGGCACAGGCGGCCGCGCCCTTCGTCTTCGGCCTGGCACTGCAGCGCTGGGGCGCAGGCACGCTGTGGCTGTCGGCGGCGCTGGTGCTGTCGGCTTTCGGCGCGCTGTGGCTGCTGCCGCGCACACCCAACCCCTGACGACGGGTCAGCGCGCGGCCAGCGCCTTCTCGATGGCCGCCACCAGCGCCGGATCGCCCGGCTTGACGTTGCTGGCGAAGCTGCCGATCGGCTGCCCGTCGCGGTCGACCAGGTACTTGTGGAAGTTCCAGGCCGGCGCCTTGCCGGTGGCCTGGGCCAGCGCCACGTACAGCGGGTTGGCCTTCGCGCCCCTGACCTGGGTGGGCGTGAACATCGGGAACTTCACGCCATAGGTGTTGAAGCACAGCTCGGCAATCTGCGCGTTGTTGCTGCTTTCCTGCGCGAAGTCGTTCGACGGGAAGCCCAGCACCACCAGGCCACGTCCGGCGTACTTGGCGTACAGCGCCTCCAGGCCTTCGTACTGCGGCGTGAAGCCGCAGTAGCTGGCGGTGTTGACGACCAGCAGCACCTTGCCGGCGTACTGGCACAGCGGCTGCGGCTTCTCGTCCTGCAGGCGGTTGAAGCTGTGCTGCAGCAGCGGCGGGCAGGCGGCCGGCGCGGCGGTCTGTGCCGCTGCGCTGCCCAGGCCAGCCAGGCCCAGCAGCGCGGCCGCGCACAGCGCGCGGCGGGAGGCAGAGGGTTTCGTTGGCATGTGCCGATGATCGCGCATGCGCCCGCCGCCTGCCCGCGCCGCCACCATGCCCCGGTTCAGCGGATGGCCACCGGGTTGATCATCGACTGCACCGAGCCCTGGTACTTGTTCTGCCCCAGCACGAACAGGAACTCGTAGGCCTTGTCCTTGGCCAGCTCGGCGGTGTTGACGTTCTCCAGGATGTAGGTGCCGTTCATCGGCAGCAGGATCTGGTGCACCTCGAACACGCCCGCATCCTTCTCGAAGGGGATGGCCTCCAGGCCCCAGGTGTCGGCGCCCACCGCGACCACGCCCTTGGACACCAGGTAGCGCGCGCCTTCGCGGCCGAGGCCCGGCTCGGCGGCGGCATAGCGCTTCGGGTCTTTCTCGATCAGGCTCAGCCAGCCGGTATGGAAGATCACCACGTCGCCCTGGCGGATCGTCACGCCCTGCTTGGCCGCGGCGCCGTCGATCTCGGCCTTGTTGAAGGCGGTGCCTTCCTTGACCACGTCCACGCCCAGGTAGGCCGCCATGTCCAGCAGCACACCGCGCGTGACCATCGGCGGCACGCCGTCGGCGCCCAGCTTCTTCAGCCCGCCCATCGTGGCGATCTCGCCCCACTTGTTGCCGTTGTAGTAGCGGTCGCCCACGCCGATGTGGCCCAGCCCGTCGAGCTGCGTGCCGATGCCGGTCCAGCAGTTCAGGATGTCGTCGTTGTAGGTGGTCTTGGTCGGCCCCAGGCCTTCGGACGAACCAGTCTGCCCCGGCTGCACGATGTAGATCGCGCAGGTGCGCGGCGGATAGGCCGGCGTGGCGGTGTTCACCGTGATACCCAGCGAGTAGGTCTTGCCGGTCTTCACCAGCTGGGCCGCCTGCAGCGCGACCGCAGGCGTCAGGTAGTTGGCCGCGCCGATGGTGTCGTTGGGGCCCCATTTGCTGGGGTACCAGGAGGTCTGCGCCTGGGCGCTCAGCGGGACGGTCAGGCACAGCGCGGCGCCGAGCGTCGCAAGGGAACGTGGGCTCATCGGGTCTCCTCGGGGGTGTTTGCCGGTCATGCCGCCGGCGGGCCGCCACCGCCTCAGGCCGTGGGCCGGGGTTGCAGCAACTTGCTCGGCAGCTTGCGGATGAAGCTGCGCGCGTGCTCCTTCAGTTGCTCGCTCAGGTCGGGCCGCAGCGCCTCGAGCATCGGCGTGTTGATCGACACCTTGCCGGAGCAATGGCGCAGCGTGGCCTGGCTGGCCAGCGACTTGAAGAACAGCACCTGCGTCATCGTCGTCTTCGCCTCCAGGCCGAAGGCCATCAGCGCCACCGTCAGACCGCCGTCGGCCGCTTGTTCGGCCAGGCTGATCTGGAAGCGCGCGGTGCTGGCCTGCTGGCTCTCCTGGCTGAACAGCGTGATGAAGGGGCTGTCCTCGTCCATCGACGACAGCGCATCGAGCGTGGTCTTCACCAGCGCCAGCGAGCCGGCCGACGGCATCAACAGGCCTTCGGCCACCTTGAGGATGGCCTGGTGCGCCGAGAAGTTCTGGCTGGTCTCCACATAGACCGCGAAGCCCTGGTCCTGCACCATCCAGCCCAGCTGCTGCAACGCGCCGAAGTAGGCACCGTACCAGTCGAAGATGCGCGTCGGGTCGGCCACCTCGGCCTTGGCCCACAGCTGCGCAAACAGCGAGCAGTTGATTAGGTCCTGCCGCCACTGCGGCGCCACGCCGGTGGCAAAGGACACCAGGTCCGACCCCACCACCGCCGCCTGCGCCTTGCCGGCCTCGAGTGCCTCGTCCACGGTGGCGGTGGCACTGCGGGTGCGCGGTGGCGCCGGCGGCAGCACCGCGGAACGGACGAACTGGCGCGAACGGGTGAGGTCGGGGGTCGAAGGCATGCTGTCTCCAGGGGCCGGGAAAGGACGCCATCGGAGCACAGCCCGACCCGCTGCCCCATCCCTAGGAACGCGGCCCGATTGATGCAGGACAAGGTGCCGGCAGCCACGGGCCGGTGCAATCGCGCGCATGGGCGAGCCGGTCGACCGCAGTTCCTTCGAGCAACGCGATTTCCTGCGCTTTCGCCGGGCACTGCAGGCCGAGACCGACTGGCTGCACGACCTGGTCGAGCGCGACGGCCTGTCGCGCCACGAGCCGATGGCCGGCCTGGAGCTGGAAGCCTGGCTGATCGACGCCGCCGGCTGCGCCGCGCCGCGCAACGCGGAGTTCATCGCGCGCTGCGGCACGCCCGACGTGGTCACCGAGATCGGCCGCTTCAACGTGGAATTCAACGTGCCGCCGCAGCCGGTGCGCGGCGCGGGCCTGGGCCGCCTGCAGGCCTCGCTGCAATCGCTGTGGGCGCAGGGCCGCGCAGTGGCCGCCGACATGGGGCTGCAGCTGGTGGCGGTGGGCATCCTGCCCAGCCTGCGCGAGGCCGAGCTTACGCCGGCCAACCTGTCCGAGCCGCTGCGCTACCGCGCGCTGAACCAGCAGGTGCTGCGCCAGCGGCACGGCCGCCCGGCGCGGCTGGACATCCGCGGCCCCGGCGGCACCAGACTGCAGCTGCAGCACATGGACGCCATGCTCGAGGCCGCGGCCACCTCCTTCCAGCTGCACCTGCAGCTGCCCTGGCCGCAGGCGGCCCGCGCGCACAACGCGGCGATGGTGGCCTCGGCCCCGCTGCTGGCGATGGCCGGCAACTCGCCACTGCTGTTCGGCCAGGCCCTGTGGCAGGAGACGCGCATTCCGCTGTTCGAACAGGCGCTGGGGCTGGGCGCCCGCATCGACGGCACGCACCCGGACCTGCCGCGCGTCGGCTTCGGCAGCGGCTATGTCGGCTATTCGATGCTGGAGAGCTTCCGCGAAAACCTCGAACGCTTCGAGCCGCTGTTGCCCATGTCACTGGACACCCCGCCCGACCGGCTGGCGCACCTGCGGCTGCACAACGGCACCATCTGGCGCTGGAACCGCCCGGTGCTGGGCTTCGACGAAGGCGACGGCTGCCCGCACCTGCGCACCGAGCACCGGCCCCTGCCGGCCGGGCCGTCGCTGCCGGACATGATGGCCAACCTGGCCTTCGGCATCGGGCTGATCCGGGCCTGGGCGGCCGCCGACACGCCGCCGGAATCGCTGCTGCCCTTCGCCCAGGCCGAGGCCAATTTCCATGCTGCCGCGCGCGATGGCCTGGCCGCACGCCTGGTCGCTCCGGACGGCCACGAACGCGGCGCCAGCGACTGGCTGCAGCAACTGCTGCCGCTGGCCCGCCAGGGCCTGCAGCAGATGCAGGTGGACGATGCGTTGGCCGAAGGCTGGATGCAGCTGGTGCGGCAGCGGCTGGCCCGCGGGCTGACCGGCGCGCGCTGGCAACTCGACCGCCTGGACGCGCTGAACGGCGACCTGGCGGCGCTGACGCTGGACTACGCGCAACGGCAGGCCGGCGGCGCACCCGTGCACCTTTGGTGAGGCTGCCGGCGTGCATTCGTCATCGGCCGGCGTTCAGGTGCGGCCGCTACACTGCCCGGCGACGCCCCCCGGAGCGGGCCTGCTGAACCCATGACCGAACTCGTCGTCCGCCGCCTGCTGATCGACCTGGAGGCACCCATCGCGGTGCGCTGGAACGGCGGCGATGCCTTCCGCACCGCCTTCTTCAATGCGCTGTCGCTCAGCTTCCCGGCCGGCGAGCAGTACTTCATCGACAGCGTGCGGCAGACGCTGAAGGCGCTGCCCGAGGCGCAGCGCGCGGCCTTTGCCGACGAGGTGCAGGGCTTCATCGGGCAGGAGGCGACGCACCGCCGCATCCACGCGCTGTTCAACGGCCATCTGGCGCGCCAGGGCCTGCGCAATGACATCGAAGCCCGCGCCTTGCGGCGCATGCAGGCCAACGCCCACCGCGACGTGCGCGTTCACCTGGGCGTCACCGCCGCCACCGAACACTTCACTGCCATCTTCGCCGCCTGGCTGCTGCGCCACCCCTGGGCGCTGGACTGCGCCGAGCCGCGGCTACGCACGCTGTGGCTGTGGCATGCCGCCGAAGAGAGTGAACACCGCAGCACCGCCTTCGATCTGTACCAGGCCATCAGCGGCCACCATGTCTGGCGCCTCCGGCTGTTCCGGTACGTCACCGTCGTATTCCTGTGGGACCTGCTGCGCCAGACCGTGATGAACCTGTGGCACGACGGCAGCCTGTTCCGCTGGCAAACCTGGCGCAGCGGCTGGCGGCTGCTGCTGGCGCGCGACGGCATGTTCCGCGCCAGCTTCGGCGCCTGGCGGGACTACTTCGCGCGCGACTTCCATCCGCGGCAGCACGACAGCAGCCTGTCCGCCGCCTGGCTGCGCGAGCACGGTGCGCAGTTCGCCGTCGTCGGCACGCACGGCGCGGGCTGAGAACGAATGTCGATCACGGTCCCTTTCGAGCTGGCGCTCGACGCGACCTTCGCCGCGCCCGCGGCCCGCGTCTTTGCGTTGCTGGCCGACGTGCCGGCCTCGGCCAGCCACTTTCCGCACGTGGACCGGCTGGTCGACCTGGGCGGCGGCGTCTACCGCTGGGAGCTGCACAAGCTGGGCGCCGAGCCGGTGATCATCCAGACGGTGTACGCAGCGAAGTACCTATCTGACCGCAAGGCCCTGCAGGTGCGCTGGACGCCGGTGACCGGCATCGGCAACGCGCGCATCGAAGGCAGCTGGACGCTGCGCAGCCAGCGCAAGACCACGCAGGCCCGGCTGCAGCTGAAGGGCGAGATCGACGTGCCGCTGCCCGGCCTGATGAAGGCGCTGGTCGTACCGGTGGTGGTGCACGAGAACGAACGGCTCGTCCAGCAGTACTTGCACAACCTGGCGGAACACTTCGCCGTTGCGGCCTGAGCGCCCCATGCGGCTGCGCCTGCGCACCGCGCTGCTGGGGTTGCTGGCGGCGCTGCTGCTGGCGGCCGCTGCGCTTTGGGCCCATGCCGAACACGTGGTGCTCGGCGCCGAGGGCTACCTGTTCGGCTACCCGCTGGTCATCATGGATCTGACTCGGGTGGCCTCGGCGCAGACCATCGCCCCACCCAACACCTTGAAGCGGGTGCGCGCCTTCCCCGATGCCGGCTTCCGCGAGGTGGTGCGGCCGAACGTGGATACGCTGTACACCAGCGCCTTCATCGACATGGCCGACGGCCCCTTCGTGCTGGAGCTGCCGGCGCAGGCACAGCGCTACGAGCTGATGCCGCTGATGGACGGCTGGACCAACGTCTTCGCCGCACCGGGCACGCGCACGCTGGGCAGCGAGGGCGGCCGCTTCCTGCTGGCCGGCCCAGGCTGGCAAGGCGACACGCCCGAGGGCCTGCAACTGCTGCGCGCACCGACACGCATGGTCTGGCTGATCGGCCGCACCCAGACCAACGGCGTGGCCGACTACCCGTTGGTGCACGCGCTGCAGGACGGCATCCGCCTGCGCCAGCTGGCCGACTGGCAGGCCGGCATCGCGCCGGAACCGCCCGCCTGGCAGCCGGCCGCCGAGCGCCCGCTACCGCCAGTGCAGCAGATGCAAGCCCTGGGCACCACGGCATTCTTCGAGCGCCTGGCCCAGCTGATGGTGGACAACCCGCCGGCCGCAGCGGATGCGCCGATGCGCGTCAAGCTGGCGCGCATCGGCGTGGCGCCAGGCCAGCCGCCGCGCTGGAACCTGCTGGAACGCGCGGCTGTCGGCCTGGGCCGCTGGATCGCCGACCGACGCGTGGCGCGCGAGCTGAAGCAAGCGCGCGACGCGGTCAACGGCTGGCTCACGCCGCCGGCGGTGCTGGGCGACTACGGCACGCACTACAACCTGCGCGCCGTGGTGGCGATGATTGGCCTGGGCGCCAACCTGCCAGCCGACGCCACCTATCCGAACACGCGTGTCGACGCTGAAGGCCGCCCGCTGCATGGCGACCATCGCTACCGTCTGCACTTCGCGCCAGGCGCGCTGCCGCCGGTGAAGGCCTTCTGGTCGGTGACGGCCTATGGCGCCGATGATTTTCTGATCGCCAACCCGCTGGGCCGCCATGCGCTGGGCGACCGTGACCCGCTGGTGTTCAACGCCGACGGCTCGCTGGACCTGTGGGTGCAGGCCGACGCACCCGCCGCGGAGCGCCGCGCCAACTGGCTGCCGGTCAAGGCCGGCGCGCCCTTCCTGCTGAACGCGCGGCTGTACTGGCCGAAGCCCGAGGCACTGGACGGCCGCTGGCACATGCCCCCGGTGCAGCGGCAGCCTTGAGCGTTTCGCCGAGAATGCGCGCCAGGCTTTCACCCCACCCTCAGAGGAGACTCCGACCATGAAGACCCGCATCACCGAGCTGTTCGGCATCGAGCACCCGATCATCCAGGGCGGCATGCACTTTGTCGGCTTTGCCGAGCTGGCCGCGGCGGTGTCCAACGCCGGCGGGCTGGGCATCATCACCGGCCTGACGCAGAAGACGCCGGAGCTGCTGGCCAAGGAGATCGCGCGCTGCCGCGAGATGACCGACAAGCCCTTCGGCGTGAACCTGACCTTCCTGCCCACCGTGAGCTCGCCCGACTACCCGGGCTACATCAAGGCCATCATCGAAGGCGGCGTGAAGGCGGTGGAGACCGCCGGCAACAACCCGCAGAAGTGGCTGCCGGTGCTGAAGGAGCACGGCATCAAGGTGATCCACAAGTGCACCTCGGTACGCCACAGCCTGAAGGCCGAGGCCATCGGCTGCGACGCGGTCAGCGTGGACGGCTTCGAATGCGGCGGCCACCCGGGCGAGGACGACGTGCCCAACTTCATCCTGCTGCCGCGCGCGGCCGAAGAGCTGAAGATCCCCTTCGTGGCCAGCGGCGGCATGGCCGACGGCCGCAGCCTGGTGGCCGCGCTGGCGCTGGGCGCCGAGGGCATGAACATGGGCACGCGCTTCATCGCCACGAAGGAGGCGCCGGTGCACGAGAACGTCAAGCAGGCCATCGTGGCGGCCAGCGAACTCGACACCCGGCTGGTGATGCGCCCGCTGCGCAACACCGAGCGCGTGCTGCGCAATGCCGCAGTCGACGTGCTGCTGCAGAAGGAGCGCGAGCTGGGTCCGAACCTGAAGTTCGAGGACATCATCGAGCAGGTGGCCGGCGTCTACCCGAAGATCATGATCGAAGGCACGATGGACGCCGGCGCCTGGTCCTGCGGCATGGTGGCCGGCCTGATCCACGACGTGCCCACCTGCAAGCAGCTGATCGACCGCATCATGGCCGAGGCCGAGTCGATCATCCAGCAGCGCCTGGCGCGCTTTGCCGCACGCTGAGCACGGCGCGGCGGCGCCGCCGCTGTCGGCGCTGCTGCAGGGCCTGGCACAGCAGCCAGGCCATGAGCGCATCGCGGTGCGCGACCTGATCGATGCGCTGGGCGAACGCGCCCTGGGCGCGCTGCTGTTCCTGTTTGCGGTGCCCAACGTGCTGCCCGTGCCGCCGGGCACCTCGGCGGTGCTGGGGCTGCCGCTGGTCGTCCTGGCGGCGCAGCTGATGCTCGGCCGGCGGCCCTGGTTGCCTGCCGTGCTGGCCGGCCGCTCGATGGCGCAGGCCGACTTCGCCGCCACCGTGCAGCGCATCCTGCCGTGGGTGCAGCGCGGCGAGCGGCTGCTGCGGCCGCGCCTGGCTTGGCTGGTGCAGCCGCCGCTGGAGTACGCAATCGGCGCGTTGTGCCTGGTGCTGGCCATCGTGCTGACGCTGCCGGTACCGCTGGGCAACGTGCTGCCGGCGGTGGCCATCAGCCTGCTGGCGCTGGCCCTCGTCGAGCGCGACGGCCTTTGCATGCTGGCCGGCCTGGGCGTGGCGCTGCTCGCCGGCGCGGTGGTCTCGGGTGTCGTCTACGTCGCCGTCAAGGCGCTGAAGCTGCTGGCCGATCACCTGCTGGCTTAAGTGCGGATTAAGCTGCACCACCTAGGCTGGCGGCGCCCGATCCACTGCCCTCTCGTAGCGATGCGACTGCTGATCCTGGAAGACGACGCCCAGCTGGGCGAAGCGCTGGCCGCCGGCCTGCGCCAGCTAGACCATGCGGTCGACTGGTTTCGCGAGGGCGCCCAGGCCGACGCCGCCCTGGGCGGTGCGCCCTACGATGCGCTGGTGCTCGACCTGGGCCTGCCCGACACCGATGGGTTGACCTGGCTGCGCCGCTGGCGCCAGGCTGGGCGCAGTCTGCCGGTGCTGGTGCTGACCGCGCGCGACGGCATCGAACAGCGCGTCGCCGGGCTGGATGGCGGCGCCGACGACTACCTGATCAAGCCGATCTCCATCGACGAGCTGGCCGCGCGGCTGCGCGCCATGCTGCGGCGCACCGCCGGCCAGGCGCAGGCGGTATGGACGCACGGCGCGCTGCGCTACGACCCGGCCGCCAGGCAGGTGCAGTGGAACGGCCAGCCGGTGGAGCTGACCGGCCGCGAGCTGGCGCTGCTGGAACTGCTGCTGCTGAACCCGCAGCGCGTGATGTCGCGCGCGCGCCTGCAGGAGAAGCTCTACGACTGGAGCGGCGGCGAGCCCGAGAGCAACGCGCTCGAGGTCTACGTGCACCACCTGCGGCGCAAGATCCACCCCGGCATCGTGCGCACCGTGCGCGGCGTGGGCTATGCGCTGGGCCCTGCGGGCGACGCGAGCTGAAATGAGCCTGCAGCGCCGCCTGCTGCTGTACCTGCTGGTCTGCGCGCCGGTGGTCTGGAGCATTGCGCTGGGGGTGTCGGCGCACCGCGCCCGGCACGAGGTCAACGAACTCTTCGACACCGAGATCATCCGACTGGCGCTGCAGGTGCAGTCCACGCTGGGGGACACGTCGGCACCGGGCCGCACCTTGCCGCGGCCGCCCCCGGCCGGCGAGGCCGACCTGCGCGACCTGGCCATTGCGGCGTGGAACCGCCAGGGCGAGCGGCAGCTGGTGGACCGCGAAGGTGCGCTGCTGCCGCGACGTGCCGACGCCAGCGGTTTCGTCGACATGAGCCTGGGGGGCGAGCCCTGGCGCGTGTACTACCTGCCGTCGCCGCAAGGCGACTGGCTGGTGGCCGCCGGACAAAAGGGCGCCGAGCGCGACGAACTGGTGCGCGACCTGGTCTACAGCCAGCTGGTGCCGTGGTTGCTGGTGCTGCCGGTGCTGCTGGTGGCCATGGCCTGGTCGGTGAAGCGCGCATTGCTGCCCTTGCGCGCGCTGACCGACGAGTTGCAGCGGCGCAGCGCCGAGGACCTGCGACCGGTGCCCGCCCATCACGCGCCGCAGGAGCTGCAGCCGATGCTGCAGGCGATGAACGGGCTGTTCTCGCGCATCGGCCACACGCTGGAACGCGAGCGCCGCTTCACCGCCGATGCCGCCCACGAGCTGCGCACCCCGCTGGCCGTGCTGCGCGCCCAATGGGACGTGCTCAAGCGCAGCCGGGGCGAGGCCGAGCGCGCGGCGGCCTCGGCCCGGCTGGATGCCGGCATGGACCGGCTGGACCGCCTGGTCACGCAGATGCTGGCGCTGTCGCGGCTGGAGGCCACCGAGCAGCTGCCGCAGGCCAGCGCCCTGCCCTGGGAACTGATCGTCGAGCAGGCGATGAGCGACGTGCTGCCGCTGGCCGAGCGCCGCCATGTCGAGCTGGACTGCGAATGGCCGCCCGAGGGCACGCCGCCGCTGCCGGTGCGCGGCGACGCGGCGCTGATGGCCGTGCTGCTGCGCAACCTGCTGGACAACGCGGTGCGCTACGCACCCGAGGGCAGCACCGTGCGCCTGCGCTTCGCCGGCGACCTGCTGCAGGTGATCAACGACGGGCCGCCGCTGTCCGCCGAGACGCGGGCCCACCTGGGCGAGCGCTTCCACCGCCGCGATGGCCAGTTGGAAAGCGGCAGCGGCCTGGGCGTGTCGATCGTGCAGCGCATTGCCGCCCTGCACGGGCTGCAGCTGCACTACGGCGCCCGCGACGACGGCGACGGCGTGGTGGCCACGCTGCTCTCCCGCTGAGATTCGCCGGCAGCGCGCACGTGGTTGCGGCGCTACGATCGTCAGCTGACATCCGCACGCCGCCAACCCCATGAGCCACAGCACCGTCGCCACCCTGGAACCGCTGCACGAGGACATGCGCCGCTGGCGGCGCGACATCCACGCCCATCCCGAGCTGGGCTTCCAGGAAGCGCGCACCGCTGCGCTGGTGGCCGAGCGGCTGGAGGCCCTGGGCCTGCAGGTGACGCGTGGCGTCGGCCGCACCGGCGTGGTGGGTACGCTGCGCGTGGGCGGCAGCCCGCGCACACTGGGACTGCGCGCCGACATGGACGCGCTGCCCATCGCCGAGGCCAATGCCTTCGAGCACCGCTCGCGCCATGCCGGCGTGATGCACGCCTGCGGCCACGATGGCCACACCGCGATGCTGCTGGGCGCGGCCCACCACCTGGCGCGCACGCGGCGCTTCGACGGCACGGTGCACTTCATCTTCCAGCCGGCCGAAGAGGGCCTGGGCGGCGCGATGGCGATGATCGAGGACGGGCTGTTCGAGCGCTTCCCTTGCGAGGCGGTGTTCGGCATGCACAACCGGCCCAGCCTGCCGGTGGGCCAGTTCGCGGTGCGCGCCGGGCCCATGATGGCCGGCGGCGCCTTCTTCGACATCCACGTCACCGGCAAGGGCGCACACGGTGCGCGGCCCGAAACCGGCATCGACGCGACGCTGGTGGCAGCGCAGATCGCGGTGTCGCTGCAGAGCATCGTGGCGCGCAACGTGGCGCCGGTGGACACCGCGGTGCTGTCGGTCACGCAGATCCATGCCGGCGATGCCTACAACGTGATCCCGCAGACCGCGCGGCTGGCCGGCACGGTGCGGGCCTTCTCGCGCGAGGTGATGCACACCGTGGAGACGGCGATGCGCCGGGTGGCCGAAGGCACCGCGCAGGCGCTGGGGGCGCGCGCCACGCTGGACTTCCGCGCCTTGTTTGCGCCGACGGTGAACGATGCGCGCGAGGCCGAGTTCGCCGCGCAGATCTGCACCGAACTGGTGGGCGCCGAGCGCGTGCAGCGCAACCCGCCGCTGATCATGGCCTCGGAGGACTTCTCGTTCATGCTCGAGCGCGTGCCGGGCTGCTACCTGAACATCGGCAACGGCGGAGTCGAAGGCAGCTGCGAGGTGCACAACCCGTCCTACGATTTCAACGACGACGCGCTGCCGCTGGGTGCGGCCTTTTTCGCCCGGCTGGTGGAGCGGCGGCTGGCGCCGGCCTGATCAGCCTGCCATCGCCGGCCGGCACGCCTGCAGGCGGTGCGCGGCAGCGCGCATCACGCCATTCATCCAGCAAAGCTCCAGCGCCATCCACGAGCGCGTCAGCGCCAGGAAGGCCGGGCGCAGCTGCACCGAGCCGGCACGGCTGTCGTGCTGCAGCAGGCCCTGCTGCTGGGCCAGCCCCAGCGCATGGCGCACCGTGCCGCGCGCCACCTCGAAGCGCGCAGCCAGCGCCGAGACCGACAGCGGCACGGCAGGCGCGGCCTCACCATCGGGCAGGGCCGCGACGATCGCCAGATAGACGTGGTAGCCGTGCCGCACCTGCATCAGCTGCTGGATCAGCGGGTAGCGTTCGGTGGGCGTGAAGCCGTCGTGCGCGTAGGCCGAGACGCGGTGGCTCAGCACTTCGGCGGCCAGCTCGGCCGTCGGCAGGCCGTCGACCAGCAGCGCGTTCGGCAGGCGTACCGCGCCCGCCTGGTGAAAGGCCAGCAGCCAGCGCTGGAACATCGTCACCATCGGCGCGGCCGGCTCCAGACGGCGCACCCGCCGGTCGGCTGCTCCCGGCGCAAGATGCAGCAGGCCGCGCAGCCTTGCCCAGGCCAGCATGTCGCGCAAGTGGGTGTCGGCCGCATAACTGCGCGTGCCGCCGCGGCTGTACAGCTCGCGCAGCCGGGCCAGCGTGATGCCGCTGCGCGGGTCGGCCGGGTCGCGGCGGTGGTGCAGGTGCATGCAGCAGACCAGCAGCAGGTACATCGGCATGTCGCGCACCACCCGGGTGGCCATGGGCGTGTCCGCCAGGAAGTCCAGCACGGCACGCGCCGCCTGGCGCGCCAGTCCGACGAACCCGGGCAGCGCCGCCAGGCGTTCGACGGTGGCGTAGAACGCGTCGCGCTGCAGCGTGCCGGGCGCCCAGTCGGCGCCCGCATCATCACTCAACGCCCGATCAGCGGTGATCCCGCGCATCCCGGTCATCGACACGTCATGAGATTGGCCCGATCGCGCAATAATCGCGCAATAGCCGACCTCACACCCCTGCCGAATATGCGGCAATCACCGCCATGTTGACGATGTCGCTATCCTTTGCGTTGAGCGGCACGATCTGCACTGGCTTGTTCAGACCGACCAGCATCGGGCC
>JAFLDH010000110.1 GCA_017302505.1 Burkholderiales bacterium | reverse complement strand
CCGGCTATGTTTTTCGGCAGTCCGACGGGGCCGCCCCCGCAATTCCCCAGGCTTGCCATCAAGCCACCCTCCCCACGAACAACTCCCCCTGCCCCGCCGGCAGCGCGTACAGGTGGTGCGGTGCGCCGGGGTAGCGGCCCTCGACCGTGCCGAGCTTGACCAGCTGACCGGCCTTGTAGAGGTTCGTTACGGCGCGGCGGGTCGATCCCTCGGGCCAGCGGTGTCCTGCAGCCACGCAGCACGCATGGGCGTCCAGCGCGGTCATGGGCCGGTTCTCGTGACGGAACACGGCCAGCACTGCGTCGTCCTGCTTGCTGGCCGCTGTAGCCGCTGCGATGTGCTGGGCTGGGGTCAGGTCGGTGGTGACGTGGTAGGCGATGTGGGTCATGCCCGCCCCTCCGCGAAGAATCGCTCCATGTCGTCGGCATGGATGACTGCCTCGCCAGTGTTCAGGCGGTAGACCCGGAACTCGAAGCCAAGGACATCCAGGACGCCAGAATGGGTCGCATAGCGACTGCCATCCGTCGTTGGAGCGCTGTTCGTCGGCGCCCAATCGACTTGTGCAAGGGCTGCGTCGATGCTCATTCCATCGCTCCTGCCTGCCGCAGCAGGCGCAGGATTTCCGGCATGGCCGTGCCCAGCGCATCGATTGCCTGCTTCTTCTTGGCGTCCTCGTCGCGCAGGTACTTGTCGATCAGGTAGTAGATCGGCGTGAAATCACCGGTCTCGTCCATGACCGCCTCCAGCGCATCGATATCGAAGCGCCTCGCCGTGGTGTCACCCTTGGCGCGGTCGCCGAGCGACTTGGAGAAGTTGCCCGGGGACTCGTCCGCAGCGATGGCGCAGCGGTTCAGATCGTACCGGTAGACCAGCTGCGCGACGCAGCGCCGGAGCGACCCGTGCTTGCGTGATAGGCCCGGTTCGAAGTTCAGGCTGAGTTGGCCGGATGCCGCTGTGACCATGAGCGAAAACCCTTGTTGTCAGTCGTTTTCGGTCGGAGACCGAAGAATGGCCGGGTCCGAAACGGAGGCCCAGCCGATGCTCAATTCAGTGCGTACAGCGCCCGCGAACGTGGTGTTCCTGCTGCGGGTGTGCTCCAACTGGTTCGCCCTGCGGCGCGACGGGGAGTTCATTCGCTGGCGCCTGCTGCATCAGCCGCGACAGGACCACCGGGGCGATACCCACAGCGTCCAGCCCGTTGAGCCGCGCCATGCGGACTAGGCGGTCGTCGTCTATGGCTAGGACGGGCATGTCAGCGGCCCCTCCGGGAAAGCCTTGCCACGAGCGCCCCGATGGCCGCCACCTGGGCGACAATCAGGACGATCAGCAGCCACCCGGGAAGGGGGAAGCACATGGCGACGAACACACCAACCACGAAAGCGTCATGGGCCAAACTTGTGGCCCTGCGCACCGTGTACCTGCTGGTCTTCGCCGGGTTCGTAATCATCAGCAAGCCCAACCCGGCCATCCCGCTCTGGCTTTGGTGGGCGTGGGTCGCCGTGACTGGCCTGCACCTGTTCGTGCAGTTCTCGACCGCCCTGCTGTTGAAGCGCTAGGCAGCATCTGCCGCCTCCTCGCTGGAGGGGGCGGGGCCGGTGGCCGGCTGAGCGACACGCTTGAAGTTGTAGCGGTCGGCGGATGGGAACTTGGCCGCGCCCCGCAGCCTATTGCAGCTTTTGCATACGGGGTCCACATCCAGCGGGCGCGCGTAATCGCGGTGGTCGTACTCAAGAGCCGGCGCTCCGCAGTCTGCGCAGGCGTACTCCCCCTGAGAAAGGTCGGGCAGCACGCCGCGCTTGACGGCAAGGTGAACCGCGCCATGGCAAAAGGACTGAAATCGGAAGTCGGGGCGTTGCCCCGGGGTGTAGTACTTGTGCGGATACCGCAAACGCTTGGTGGCGCTGGCCTTGATCCCGGCGGTCCGTCGCCTCTCCATTACTTCCTTGGCGTGAGCCTCGCACACGTCCCAGCTCATATGTCTGAGCGACACGCAAGACGGACGCTTGCACTTCACCAACTGGTTAAGGCGCAGCCTCTCGCGGTGCGCTTCAAGGTCAAAAGGCATTTAGGCGGCCTCCGACTCTTTCGGCTTGACCGGGACGTGGTAGCCCGTGACCTTGCCGGCGTCGTCCCGAACCCAATCTCGATCCGGCCGCAGCTCTTCGCACAGGACACCGGTTTTAGCTTCAATGGCCGGGCAATGCTCTTCCGGCACAACTCCCCGCCACTGGCTGACGGCGCTTTGAGTGATGCCAAGAAGCCTGGCGATACCCGCCTGCCTGCCCGGGAACGACCTGATGAGTTGCTGGGTTGCATTCATGGCCCAAGAGATTAGGGCCCCTGTTATCCGTTGTCAACAGGGGCCCTAATTGATGCAGGGGCTCCCGGTTATTAGGGTTGCTGATATGCGAGCCAAAGACGCCAAGCCCACGGACGCGGACCGAGCCGCCGCCGCTTACCTTTCCCAGCTCTGGGAGGACTACAAGCGGGCGCACACGGGCCGCGACGGCAAGCGCCCGACCCAGAACTCCATCATCGAAGCCACCGGGCTATCCCAAAGCGCGATCAGTCAGTACATGAAGGGACGCCTGCGCTTCGGGTACGGCGCTGTCCTGAAATTTGCCGCATTCTTCAAGGTTCCGCCCAAGGACATATACCCAGGCCTGGATGCCCTTCCTAGCGCCCCCCCCGCCGGCCAGTCGCAGCCCGTGGGAATCGACCTTGGCACCATCCGGGAAACGCTGGTGGCGCTCAAGAAGCTGGTCGGCACGGGGGTCGAAATGGACCTCTACGATGCAGCCCCGATCCTGACGTTCATCTTGGAGGAGCGGCTACGGCTGCCAGCCAAGTTGAACAAGGCGCAGCTCCTCCAGTTCGACGCGGCCATAAGGGAGGAGTTGAAGGACCATGGAATCGAATGGAAGGGACGAGCTGCGGGAGATGGCGCGGGAAGCGCTCAGAATGATGCGCCCCACGGCAAGAAGGCTGGGGCTGGTGCAGCCGGACGGAAGCGTTGAGGAACTGGTAGCAGACACCCCTCCGCCGCCCCAGCGCGCGGCCGAGGTGGTGAGGCTGCCGACAAGGGTGGACTAACGCCGGGATGGCGAATTAGGGAGGGATGATGCGCGTTCTTTTGGCAATCATAGTGCTGCTTGCCTTCGCGCATGGATCAGCGGTGGCGCAGTCAATCGTTTACAAATGCGTTAGCACGGATGGTGTCGTTTCATTCGTTTCAGAAAGGCGTAGCGGCGAGAAGTGCGAAGGCGCAGGGGCTACGACTTCGCCGCGCTGGCAACATATTACAACGTCAACAACCGGTGATTTAGTGAGAGTTGACAACGAAACCATCACTAGAGACGGGAAGGTGGTGTCGTCATGGATACAGTATATTCACCTGAAAAACAGGCCTTATATTCCAAATAGAGGATACGCAGAACGCAGCATGCAACGAACAGCATTCGACTGCCCGCGCATGTTGTACGCTACTGAATCGTATATGGAGTACGGGGAAAACAGTGTCGTTCTAAACAGAGGAACCTATCTCAGCAAAGCGTGGGAGCCAATCCCGCCGGAATCATTGCTTGAGGCGGTATGGTCCTACCTGTGCATCAACAAAAACCCCGGCTAGGCCGGGGTTTTGTTTAGAAGCGGTGCGCGATCCCGGCTTCTTTCATGATGCTGTTGGCGGTGTGTCGTGACTTACAGACGTTGTTCACCGTCACGCAGTTGGTGCCATCCGTCCATATTTCATGCGACCCCTTCCCGGTCCTTAGAAGCCGCCATCCATGTAGGCGAAGCTGTTCTTTTACACGCTTCTCGTAGCCATTCATGCATGGCAGACGCCGGCTCGTGACCTCAGCCTAACGTCCACAATGTCTCTCTCGTTTGCCGCCGATTCGTGCATCAGCTCCGGGATCAGCTCCATGGCCTCACTGACCAGGGCGTCCAGAGTTTCGGCCTCCACGACCAGGCCGCGCACATCCTCGCTAGTGCCAACAAAGACACCGGCCTCTTGGTCGCGGATGACATCCACGCGAATTTTCGTCGGCACGCCAATACGTGCGAGAAGCTGTCCGAACGGCCAGCTGTAGCGGTAATGCAGGCTCATGGCTGCCTACCCCATGCGTTGTTCCGACGGGAATAGTACAGCTAAACCGTGTCAAGTGATCGCCTTGGCACATCCTGTGGACAACTCAAGACAGGCACGGGTTAGCTGAACACCCCCCCCGCCCCGCTCCGGCGGGGTTTTTGGTGGGCGGGCGCCTGCCACCCCTTCGACGGGGCCTATTCAGAAAAAACATTAGGGCCCCTGTTGACAAATAGGATTAGGGGCCCTAATCTCTCCCCATCGCCTCCACGGAGGCACCTACGGGGAGATGGACATGCAGACGAACTGGGAACACGACGGGGTTGGCCTTGGCGGCCAGTACCTGGAGACGGGGACCGAGGGCTTCTGCGCCGGAGTCCACGACTACGGCTCCTTCGCCGAGTGCAGCATCTGGACCCCTGGCTGCGGGTTCAGTCCCACCAAGACGGCCCACGAGACGGTCGATGAGGCCAAGGCTTATGCCGAGGGCCGGCTGGGCCTGCTGAGCGGGAGGGCCTGATCCATGGCCGCCGACCGCACCATGACCCGGCAGCAGTACGCCGCGATCCGCCGGGGCTACCGGGACGCCCGCAGCGCCGAGTTGATCAGCCTGATCCGGTTCGGCTACTACGGATCGAAGAAGCTGGCCCGCCTCGGCCATGCCGGTGTCGCCCGGCGCTTCCGGGCCACGGCCCGCCGCCAGATCGCTGAATTGCGCGCCCTGCGTGCGGAGGTGGAGTGATGGCCACCGACCGCTGCATGCCCCGCGAGGTCTACGCCGTCCTGCGCCAGGGCTACCGCATCGCCCGCCGGGCTGACCGCATCCGCGAGGCCGACGATGCCGCCTACCGGGACGGCCCGCGCCGCTGGAACGATTTACGCCGCGCGCCCGGCAGCGGCTTCCTGCGCGCACTGGACGCCGAGCTTGCCCTTACCTGCCTGCGCCCGTATCAACGCCAGGATGCGGTGGTGATCCTGCACCCTGAGACGCGGGTTGCGTTGAGCCGGCTGCACAGTCGGATCGCCGCCAGGGCCCACCAGCAAGCGATCCAGGACGCGATTGCCCGCGGGGTTGCGTCGGCACGGGCGCTGGATGCCGAGCGGCGGGTGGCGGCATGAGCGCTTTCCAGTTCGCCACCTGCGACCGCCAGTTCGCACTCTCTTTCCTGCGCCAGTCCTACCCGAGCCGCGTGGTCGAGGACACCGTAGAGAACGTCGGCCCGCTGCTGGATCTGATCGCGTCGGACCTCATCCGCGTCCAGGACCCGAACTTCCATCAACCGTGCCAGATCGTTCCCGGCAAGCGGTGGGCGGCAGACCGCGAGACGGAAGTCGTGGCGCTGTGCGGGTCGATCCTCAACAACTTGCCGAGGAAGCAGCCATGACCGCGCCCCTATCCCGCCGCGACCTGGCCTGCGCCATCGCCTGCTACGCCCTGGTGATCGTCGGCCTCCCCTCGATCTTCATCCTCGCCGCCGTTTTGCACGGCTGGCGATTTCACTGACACACAAGACCGATTCCAACAGGAGCAACCACAAATGAGCACCTTCGAGTTCCGCCACTCCGACCAAATCGACGGCCCCATCATCGCCCGCATCGAGGCCGACAACGAGCGCGAAGCGCGCGCCGCCCTGCGCGACATGATCCACAGCCGCAAGCTGTCCGCCCGCGAGATCATCGAGCTGTCGCAGCGCGGTCTGGCCATCATCGACGCCAAGACGGGCCAAGCCATCGGTGGCGAGCCGGCCGAGGCCGAGGCGGAGGTGGCGGAATGAGCGCCGACTGCATGGCCAAGAGCGCCCGCTTCGAGAAGATCATCCCCGCCCCGCCGCCGAAGCACAAGCTGGTGTTCGACCGAGAAACCGGCCTGACCTGGCCGGTCGAGTTCTCGGCAAAGGGCCTGGACGACGAACAGACCGAGCGGTACATCGCCGACCTGAATGCCCGGAAGCACGGCGGATTCGACGACTGGCGGGTGCCCACGCGCGTCGAGCTGCTGACCATAGTGGACGATACCCGCCACAGCCCGGCCATCGACGCCGACGCGTTCCCCGGCACGCCGAGCGCGTGGTTCAGGACGGCGACGCCCTACGCGGCGGACCCGAAGACCTACGCCTGGATCGTCCACTTCGGCAGCGGCCATTCCAGCGGCGGCCGTCGCGTCAGCGGCTACCGCGTGCGCGCGGTGCGTGGTCCGTCCCGTCAGTCCTCTGCCTCTTTGCGGAGCGGCGCGTGAGCGCCGTTCTCGCCACCATTCCGGACGAGCAGCACGACCGGCAGAAGCTGCTGGGCGGTTCCGACGCGGCCGCCATCCTGGGGATCAGCCCGTGGCGGACGCCGCTGCAGGTGTACCTGGACAAGGTCGAACCGCGCAGCCTGGAGCCGGACCGCAACAAGGCCCGCATCTTCGCCCGCGGCAAGCGCATGGAGCCCTACGTGGTGGACCTACTGGCCGCCGAGGAGGGCCTGACTATCGTCGGCCGTGGCAACCGCTACCGCGACCCAGAACTGCCGTTCCTGGCCGCCGAGATCGACGCCGAGACGCACGACAGCCGGAACGTAGAGATCAAGACGGTTTCCCCGTTCAAGGCGTTCGAGTGGGGCGAGGAGCAGACCGACAGCATCCCGGTCCACTACACCGCCCAAGCCATGCACGGCCTCATGGTCACCGGCCGGGCAGTGTGCATCTTCGGCGTGCTGATCGGGGGCGACGACTTCCGCGTCTACCAGGTCGAGCGAGACGAGGAGACCATCGCGGCGATGCGTCAGCGGGAGATCGAGTTCTGGCAACTCGTCCAGGACCGCACTCCGCCCGATACCCGCACCACCGCCGACGTGCTGGCCATGTTCGCCCGCGATACCGGCCGGATCGTCGAAGCCGACGCCGACGTGGCCGCCGCAATCGCGCGCATGCAGGGCATCCGGGAGCAGATCAAGGCGCTGGAAACCGAGGCCGCCCCGCTCTACACCGCCGTCCACCGCTTCATGGGCGATGCCGCAGTCCTGCAGGTGGACGGCAAGGCCGCCGCGACCTGGAAGACCCAGGCCACGCGTCGCTTCAACCAGTTGGCCTTCTCGGCCGCACACCCGGATCTGTTCGAGCAGTTCCGTACCGCTACTGAATCCCGTGTCTTCCGCCTCAAGTAAGGAGCCATCCGCATGTCCGCAACCGCCCTCAAGGCCGCCGCCACCGGCACCGCCGTCACCACGGCGCCCGAAAACAAGCCCAAGACCATCGCCAGCCTGCTGACCGATCCGAAGATCAAGCAGCAGATCGCCCTGGCGCTGCCCAAGCACATGACCGCCGACCGCTTGGCGCGCATCGCCCTGACCGAGGTCCGCAAGGTGCCGAAGCTGGCGCAGTGCGATCAGGCCAGCTTCCTGGGCGCGATCATGCAATGCGCCTCCCTCGGCTTGGAGCCGGGCGGCGCGCTCGGCCACTGCTACCTGATCCCGTTCGACAAGAAGAAAAAGCAGGGCAGCCAGTGGGTCGTCGAACGCACCGACGTGCAGATGATCGTGGGCTACCGCGGCATGATCGACCTGGCGCGACGCTCCGGCCAGATCGTGAGCCTGGAGGCGCGCGCCGTGTACGCCCGCGACCACTTCGAGGTCGTGCTGGGCCTGGACTCGAACATCACGCACCAGCCGGACTGGTCCGCCGCCGACCGTGGTCCCCTGACCTTCGTCTACGCCGTGGCCAAGCTCAAGGACGGCGGCGTGCAGTTCGAGGTCATGAGCCGGGCCGAGATCGAGAAGGTCCGCGACGAGTCGCAGGGCTACAAGGCTGCCGCTGCGGCCGCGCAGAAGTACAACAAGCCGGTGGACAGCCCCTGGGCCGGCCACTTCGAGGAGATGGCCAAGAAGACCGTCATCCGCCGGCTGTTCAAGTACCTGCCGGTGAGCATCGAAATCCAGCGCGCTGTCGGGTTGGACGAGCAGGCCGAGGCCGGCATCGCCCAGGACAACCCGCTGGTGATCGACGGCGACTACACCCGGATCGACGACGCGCCGGCCATCCCCGACGACGAGAGCGCCAACGGCGCAGCCGACACAGGCGCCATGACCGTGGCCGACGTGCTGGCCGGGATCGAGGCCGCCCAGGACCTGGACGCGCTGGATACGGCCTACGACATGGCGCGGATGCTGCCCGAGGCCGACCGGCCCCAGGTGGTGACCGCCTACGAGTCCGCGCGCGACCGCATCGAGCTGGCCGCCAAGTAACCGAGCCCCGCGCCCGGCCTCCCCTCCGGGCGCATCACCCGCGGCAACTCCCCGCCGCTGACAGCCGGGAAAGACCGGCCCCTATCCCAATCGCCCAGGAGGGCACATGGAAACCGCACCGCGCTTCACCAAGATCGACCGGCTCACCGAGACCGGCTCCGAGCACATCGTCACCCTGGACAACCTGACCAACCTGCACTGGACGGCCGGCGATGCCATCGACCAGGACGTGAACCACGAGCAGGCCCTGGCCGCCATCGCCAAGCTCAATGAGCAGGCGTTCGGCGGCTTCACCGACTGGCGCATGCCGGAAGTCGAGGAACTGTTCCTGCTGGCCGACCGCTCGCGTCATAGCCCAGCCATCGACATCGAGTTCTTCCCGACGTGCAAGTCGGACTGGTACTGGTCCGCGACTGACGACGCCACCGAGGATAAGGACGAGCAGACCGGGCATTCCAAGTACGCCTGGGTCGTCTACTTCGGCGGCGGCAGTTCCAACCTCGACCCTCGCGGCTACGACTACCGCGTGCGCGCGGTGCGTGGTCCGTCCCGTCAGTGATTTGCATTTTGGCCTGACCTGACCGAAGCCATGACCAGAGACAACCTCCCGCCTATTGCCAAGGCCGCCGAAACACTGCTCGCAGCCATCGAGCAGGCGGTCAGCCGGTTCCCGCGCACGCACCGCTACACGGCGGGCGCGGACCTGCGGCATCAGGCAATGCTGGTCACCGAGCTGACCCATCGCGCTTGGCGGGAAGAATCCCGCCGAGTCGAATGGGCCTACCGGCTGAAATGGGAGATTGACGGGCTCAAGATCAAGCTGCAGCTATGCAGCAGGCTCCGCGCATTTTCCAGCTTCGGCCAGTATGAGGAGCTGGCACGACAGGCAAGAGCGGTCGGCAAGCAGGCCGGTGGTTGGTACTCCCAACTCATCGAGTCGCACCCCAAGGGCCAGAATGGGCACGGCGGTCATGCCGATGCTCAGCGTGCCCAGGAACTGAGTACCCGCGGCACCTCCCAATGGGAGGTTTACCTATGACGAGTCCCCACTATCCGGTTTCGGCCTGTGCGGATGGGTCCCAAGATCGCGGGGACAACGCCTGGATCGTCAACTTCGACAACGGCAATTCCAACAACGACCATCGCGACAACAACAACCGCGTGCGCGCGGTGCGTGGTCCGTCCCGTGAGTTTCAGGGTGCAACGAAAGCGCAGCCGGTAACGCTGCGCGACCTCCATACCGCATGGAAGCGGGCGCGCCAGCAGAAGGTTCCCAGCGCCAATCAGCTCAGCTTCGACACCAACTGGGGCGACAGGCTGCTGGACCTGGCCGACCAGCTCAACGCCGGCACCTGGTCACCCAAGCCGACGACGTGCTTCATCGCCGAGCGGCCGAAGGCGCGGGAGATTCATGCCCCGGACTTCGGCGACCGCGTCGTCCACCACTGGCTGATCCCGCAACTGGAGGCCATCTACGAGCCGGGGTTCATCGCCGACTCGTTCGCCAACCGGAAAGGCAAGGGCTCGCACGCGGCGGTGCGCCGGCTGCGGCAGTTCGTCCGGCAGGTCCACAGCGGCCAGGGCAGCGGGCACTTCCTCCAGCTCGACATCGCCAACTTCTTCAACCGCATCCACCGGCCGACGCTGTACCGGATGCTCAAGGCCCGGATGGAGCGGCGCGGCCTGCCGCTGGTCGCCCAGCGCGCCACGCACGCCCTGCTGCGACGCTCTCCGCTGGAAGTGGGCGTGCGCTACGTCTCCACGCCCGAGGCCCGGGCCCTGGTGCCGGCGCACAAGCAGCTCGCCAATGCGCCGCGCGGGTGCGGCATCCCCATCGGCAACCTGTCCAGCCAGTTCTTCGCCAACGTCTATCTGGACCGGCTCGACCAGTTCGTCAAGCACACGCTCAAGGCGCCGCGGTACCTGCGCTACGTGGACGACTTCGTTCTGGTCCACCATGACCCCGACCAGCTCACCCGCTGGAAGGCGCAGATCGTCCAGTTCCTGGCCGACGAGTTGCGGCTGTCGCTGAAAGAGGACGCCGAGCCCAAGCCGCTTACCGACGGCATCGACTTCCTGGGCTACGTCGTGCGGCCCACGCACACCACCGTCCGCCGCCGGGTCGTCTCGCATGCCCGCGCCGCGCTGGCGGCCTGGGAGAGCGCCCACATCTGCGACCGGCTGATGCGTGGCACCCCGGACGACTTCCGGGCCGTGCGTAGCGTGTGGTCCAGCTACGACGGCCACTTCACCCACGCCAACAGCTACCGGCTCAGGGCTTCCCTGCGCCGCCGTTTCCCGTGGATCGACTCGGCTACCCGGCCGCGCCGGTTCCGGTTGAGCCAGGAGGGTCGAACGCTGACCTTCCCCGTCAGGAGCGCCCCATGAGATCCGACACCACCCAGCAGGACCTGTACCGCGACGACCCGCGCCGGCTGGCACAGCAGTGGCGCGCCGCAGCCGAGGCCAGCGCCCAGCAGTTCCCCAGCGACACCGCCCGCCGCGATTACTACCTGGCCGAGGCCGATCGGCTGGAGGCGGCGGCATGAGTAGCGGGTCGAAGATCGGCAACCTGTTCCGCGACGGGTGGGAAACCAGCGCCCGAGAAATCTACCGCCGCGCCAGGTTGAGCAAGCCGGGCGTGTGCATCTACGTCAAGCCCACCGGCGTCGTCGTTGGCATCGGGGCGCGTGCGCCGGACCCATTCCACCCGAGCTACGCCGACCTGATCGGCACCTACGCGGAAGGGATCGAGATCGAGGTCGTCGAGAACGACCTGATCCAGTACCTGCGCGGACTGACGGAGCAGCAGATAGCGGGGCGGAGGGCGGCATGACCACCGCCAACCCCAAGCCGCCGCGAAGCGGCATCGGCTGAAACGCGTTGTTAGGTCTCTAGCGAGGAATCCAATGCGCGAGCTTTCACTGTTCAGCGGGGCCGGCGGCGGACTGCTTGGGACGAAACTAATGGGATGGAAGCATGTCGGATACGTTGAGTGGAACGAGTATTGCCAGCGAGTCATTGCCGCGCGAATCGCAGACGGGTACTTGGACGAAGCCCCGATCTTCACTGACGTGCGTGAGTTCGTTCAGTCGGGTGCAGCCGACCAGTACCGAGGCATTGCGGACGTGGTTAGCGCAGGCTTTCCCTGCCAGCCCTTCAGCGTTGCGGGCGAGCAGCTTGCCGAAGCGGACGAGCGCAACATGTGGCCAGCAACCAAAGCCATCATTCGCGCAGTACGACCAAAACACCTGCTCTTGGAGAACGTCACAGCTCTCCTTACTTCCGGATACTTCGGAGTCATCCTCTCCGACCTGGCCGAAATGGGGTTCGTGGGACGGTGGGGCTGCATACCTGCAAGTGCCTGCGGTGCCCCCCACGAGCGCGACCGACTCTGGATCGTTGCCCACTCCGACGAAATCATGGGGCAGGCGCGGACCGGGGCTGTCAAACAACATGGATCGACTGCGCTACAACAAGGCGACAGTGGAAACAGCCCTTTCAATCGTCGATGCGGTTGGGTGGAGATGGCCACCGAGTTTCGTCGAATGGATGATGGGCTGGCCGGCGCAGTGGAGCGCACTGAGGCCGCTGGAAATGGACAGGTTCCGGCAGTGGTACGACGCGCATGGGAGTGCCTGGCGTGAGGCCGCACATGAGACCTAACACGCAGTAGACGGCGACCAGCGAAGCGGGTTCGGCTTGAGCGCCTTGTTAGGCGGCAAACCCACCGGAGGACGAAATGCCTGACGTGAGAATACCCGGCGGCGTGATGACAGTGGCGGGAAGCTACAAGCCTGGCGATCAAGCGCCGGATGGCTACCTGGCATGGCATGACTGGGCCGAGGCGCAGCACAAAGCGGGGCTGCGGCAAAAGGAATGCGCGAAATGTGGCCGCTGGAAATACCCGCAGGAATTGAGTGGCCAGACTGCCGAATACACCGGCACGACGCGAGGCGGGCAGGAGGTGCGAATGGTTGGTGTGGTGTGCAACGCATGTGCTGATTTGCCACCTAACGATCAAGTTCAGCGGTGACGCGAAGCGGCATCGGCTGCAACGCGAGGGTAGACCTCAACCCAACGGAGTGAAAGATGGACATTGCGCAAAGGATGGTATTGGAAACGGAAGGCAAGCACGGGGCAGACGTTCGCGGCTGGAATGGCGAGGCCGCACGCCAAGAGGCGCTGGAGTACGAGCGCGAGATGGAGAGAGCCTATCGTGAGGAAATGGAGCGGAACGAACACGAGCAGGAGATGCGCAGGGATGCGTTCGGAGAGCGGTGTTGAGGTCTAACACGCAGTAGACGGCGACACCAACAGGAGGAACAGGAATGAATGACCAAACCCAAGAAGCCCAGCGCCTGCTGGGCGAGATCAGATACCAGGTATTCAGGCCCGAGGTCACCACGGTGGGCGAATGCGATCGCAAGTGCGGCAAGCTGGCACGGGGTAGTGGGGTGTGCGAGGAGTGCCTTGTTGACGATCTGCGCAAGCTGATGCCGGAGGCCGATACATGGCGGCCTGCTCGCTACCTGCAAGCCTGCTGGGAACAGCACAACATCGAGCGCCGGATCATGGAGATCGCTGGAGGGTGTGGATGATGGGCGCTGATCTTTCCCTGCTGCCCCTGCGCGAGGTGTGCGCCAGGGTCGGGTTGAGCGCGGCCACGGTCTACCGGATGGTGGCCGCCGGCACGTTCCCGGCGCAGTACCGGGTGCAGGGGCGGTCCCTGTGGCGGTCCGATGAGGTGGGGGCGTGGATCGAGGCGCAAACCCGGCGGGCGGCCTGAACATGGGGCGAAGCATGGGGCAGATTGTCGGGCCGGCCTGAAACCCTTGCCCCGCCTACGTTTCGCCGCCAATCTGGCGGAGTGAGAGGGATTCGAACCCTCGATAGAGCTTTTGACCCTATACTCCCTTAGCAGGGGAGCCCCTTCGGCCTCTCGGGCATCACTCCGTTGGACCCGCGCAACGCCACTGCGCCACGGGC